>CAJUNQ010000084.1 GCA_910587835.1 uncultured Oscillospiraceae bacterium
AAGGCCGTCTTTTTACCCAGAAGGGGCCCCTTTCTGCGTCAAAAATCCTCGCCAATCGGAAGATTGCCTTGCGGTTTTTTCCTTGAAATGAACCCCTTCTGGGTAAAAATTCGTCATTCCCTCTATTTTCAAACAAGCCCTATGCCTAATTATATAATGGACTTGCGGAAGGATATCGGACATAAACCTCTTATAATGGTGGGAGCCAGCGTAATCGTGGAGGATGCGCAGGGAAATATTCTTTTGCAGCAGAGGGCGGACAATCACTGCTGGGGCTATGCGGGCGGCGCTATGGAGCTGGGGGAAACCCTGGAAAGCGTCGCAAAGCGTGAACTGGCGGAGGAAACCGGCCTGATTGCGGAGGAGTTAGAGCTATTTGGCGTTTTTTCCGGGGAAGAATTCCATCATGTCTACCCCAATCAGGATGAGGTATATATTGTAGATGTGGTCTATCTTTGCAAAAACTATACCGGGCAGCTGAAAGCCCAGGAGGGCGAAGTGGAACGGCTGGCTTTCTTTTCCGCAGACGGACTTCCAGAGAAGATTTCTCCACCGGTCAAACCGGTTCTACAGAAGTGGCTGAGCAAAGCAGGCCGCATGAAGCTTTGATTGTGAAAGGGAAGTCAAAGGAGACCGTCAAGCCTTTGCCACAGCAAATCGTGTTATGCGGAAATTTCTTCCGAGAGTAAGCTCCCCCAGGCGGAGCACAATAAGCCTGGGGGTGATGGTATGTTTCCTTATCAGTATGGCAACGAGCCCTTTGGCACGCCCGGCGGCATTGGATTGGGTGTAGTGCCCATTACCTTTGGCAGCCGGGGCCTGCGGGACCTGCCGGAAGAGATCCGGGCAGCGTTGGAGGACCGGCAGGGGGAGATTCACAGCGAGGAGGATATGCGCCGCCTGGTGAACGAGCTGATGCTCCGGCGGTAATTCCAGAGCTGCTGTGCAGAAAGCAAGAGCGGGGAAAAGGACGGGGAGGCAAAATGCCTGCCCGCCTTTTTCAAAAAACTTAAAAAAATCGAAAAAAACACTTGCATTTTCCAAAAGAATGAGGTATAATAATGTCGTTGTCCGGGTGTGGCGCAGTTGGTAGCGCGCTTGACTGGGGGTCAAGAGGCCGTGAGTTCAAGTCTCGCCACTCGGACCATCCTGTGGATATAAAAAAGATATTCGCTCAAAAAACCGCGTCGTGGCGCGGTTTTTTGATGCCCGAAAGCCTGGATTTGAAAAGTCAAAAACGTAGATGAAAATTTGGCGTTTTGGCTTTCCGGCAGGAAGCGAACCCTCACAGCCACAGAATAGCACAAGACAAGAGGGCCAGTGGAAAAATCTGCTGGCCTTCTTTTGCGTGCATAAGGGCGATAGCCCGTTGCATACATAGCCGGTCGCTGGAGAACAATCTCCAAAACAAGCGACCGGCTTTTTTATTTTCAGAAATGAGGTGCATCAAATGATTAAGGTGAAAATCACTGGAAAGGTCGGGACTTCGCTCCAACGAGAACTGCCCACCGACATCCATCAGCTCTACCACGATATGCGGGAGGCCGGTATCAACAAGCCGCCCCGAAATATCCTGCTCCATGATGACAAGGACGTGGATCTCCAGTTGTCAGCCGACAGTGAGATTGGCAGCCGCCTGCTGCGTGTATTTGGCAGGAACGATACCCTGGCCGACGCCAACACCGTGGCATTCGCCGTCAGCACCGCCAGAGAGGAAATCCTGCCGGAGCTGGAACAGGGAATCATCCACAACCAGTATCTTACCAAGGAAATGCTGTTCGATGACATCAAAGCCATGACCCAGGCCGCAGGGCCGGTGAAACTGACATTCTACTGCCCCCTGGTGGGCCAGCTGGATGACGGCGAGTGCGATGAGTATATCGAGGTGGGCAGCGGCTTCCTGACGGCATATCAGGATCAGATCGAGCAGGGCATCGCCAACGAGCAGGCCCCGGAGATGGGCGATATGGCCCAGTATCTGGACAGAAACGCCGGTGTAGCCACCAAGCTCATGTCGGCTGTGTGGACAGTGGAGGAAATGGACGGCAGGCTCCTGGGCCGGATCGACTGTCACCTCAAGGAGCCGCTCACGGCAGAGGAAATGGCGGATTTGCGGGAGGAAATCCTCGGACAGTGTTCAGATGGGCTTGGAGAAGGTTTCGAGCAGCGGCCTATTGAAACGGACGAAGGGGACCTGTACGTTTCGTACTGGAACAGCAGTGATGAGTATTTTCTCTGCACCGAGGATGAGCTTGACGAGCATTTGGAACCCCATCAAGGAATGGGCGGAATCTGAAGGAGGTTTTCGAGATGAACGAATGGGATAAATTGCACAGGATGGCAGAGCGCTACAAGGCCGAATACCCCAGCGGAACACGGATCCTGCTGCTAAGCATGGGCAACGACATTCACCGGGTGAGGGACAACACGCGGGGCACCGTGATTGCCGTAGACGATATCGGCACCCTACACTGTGACTTCGACACCGGCGCTATGATTGGCATCATCCCCGGCGAGGACTCCTTCCGCAAGCTGACCGAGGAAGAACTGGCAGAGGAACAGGAACCAGACATGGATGAGGATGAGGACGAAGATGAAGATTTCGGCATGAAAATGTGAGGTGAGTGTAATACAGTGAAGCGGTCGGATGGCAGATGGCTATCCGATTTTTTGATATGTTCGCGGGGATCGGCGGCTTCCGCTCCGGCCTGGAGGCTGTGGGCGGGTTTGAGTGCGTCGGTCACTGCGAGATAGATAAGTATGCGAATCAGGCATATAACGCTATGTATGATACGGAAGGAGAATGCTTTTTTGAGGACGCCAGAACCATCGACCCCAATGCGCTGCCGGATATCGACCTTATTTGCGGCGGCTTCCCTTGCCAATCTTTTTCAATCGCTGGAAAACGGCGGGGATTTGCGGATGATGCCAGATGAACTCTCTTTTTTGAAGTTGCCCGCCTTGCCGCCGCTAAAAGACCTGCATTTCTGCTGCTTGAGAATGTTCCCGGATTGTTATCGCATGACGGCTGCCAGACGTTTGCGACGATCCTCAGTACGCTGGATGAACTGGGGTACGATGTCGCGTGGCAGATGCTTAACAGCAAGGATTTTGGAGTCCCCCAGTCCCGCAAAAGGGGGTATATTGTCGGATATCTTAGAGGAAAATGTGCCGGAGAGGTACTTTCTTTCACAGACACAAATGGAGCGGCTCTTGAGCAAGTCTTACCCGGCCCGGAAGGACGGCGGGTCTATTCTCCCAGCGGAGTGTCCATCACCCTGACCAGCACGGCTGGCGGTTTTGGTGGACGTAGTGGACTCTATGACGTGACCCTACCCATCAAAGTTATGACAAAATCAGGCTATCAGCTTGCCCACCCCGGCGACAGCATCGACCTGGCCTACGCCACTATGAACACCCGGCGCGGGCGGGTCGGGGATAAAATCGCGCACACGGTCACCCCTGGAAACAACCAGGGGTATTTCTTTATCGACCTGAACGAAAACCCGGAAATAACCGAGAACGCCCGGTGCCTGCTGGCAAATCAGGATGCGGGTATTGGCAAGTTTAAGGGTGGAAAATCCGGCGTATTTGTAGAGGGGAAAGCCCCTTTCGCTGTCCCTGTGCGCGATGCAGATGGAAGTATTCACTATGGCAAAGTGCGAAAACTCATGCCCATCGAGTGCTGGCGCTTGCAGGGCTTTACAGATGAGCAGTTCCACAAAGCAGCGGTCACAGGGTTGTCAGATGCGCAACTTTATAAAATGGCAGGCAACGCAGTCACCGTGCCTGTCATTTCCGCTTTAGGAGAGAAAATCAAAGACATTTACTGGAGGTCATCATGCCAAACCATGTAACGAATATCATCGAAATCAAAGGCGACCCTGCCCGGATCAAATCCTTGTTCGAGACCATTAAGAACGATGAATACGGCCTGGGCTCCATTGATTTCAACAAACTGATCCCCATGCCGCCGGAACTGGATATCGAGGAAGGGAGTCGAACCACCCACAGTCTCAAAGCCTACAAGGACTTTATTGAGGTCTACACCTTTAACGGCAAGAAAGAGGACTTCGACCTGCTGAATATTCCTGAGAAATCGGAGCAGGCATTCCTGCGGGTGCGGCCAGATATCGACCGCGCCACTTGGGAATTGGGCAAGCAGGCGTTTCAGAATGAGCAAAAGTATGGAACACCTACTTGGTATAAGTGGCGGATTAAGAATTGGGGTACCAAGTGGAATGCCTATGGATATGACGATGGCGTTCAGTTTGACGGGCATTCCCTGCGGTTCTGGTCGGCGTGGTCGCCGCCCCAGCCGGTCATTGCAAAACTGTCGGAGATGTACCCCGACCTGGACTTCACCCATCAGTTTGCCAGCGAGGACATCGGCGTCAACTGCGGCGAAGATGAGTACCACAACGGCTCTTTGTGCGGCGAGTACCGCCCTGCTGGTGTTGAGGCCGTGGAGTACGCCAACAGCCTTTGGGGAAATGGTGAGTTGGAGGAAGATGAGGATTTGGACAGCGGGATGTCCATGAAGTAAGTATAGCTTAATTTTAGGCCGGTATCAATCGTTCAGGAAACGATGATACCAGCCTTTTTTCGTTTTCTGGACGGTTTTCCGGCGTAGGAATGAGGTGATCAAGAGATGTTCTATCGACCATCTCTCATCAAATCGCCGGTATCATGGGTGGGCAATAAAGCGCCCATCCTCCCCATTATTTACAGCCTGTTTCCACTGAAATACGGTAGATTTGTGGAGGTGTTCGGTGGCTCCGGGAGCGTGCTGCTGGGCAAGCCGCCTGACCCTTTCGAGGTCTACAATGACTTCGACCGGAACCTCACGAATCTGTTCCACTGTATGAAAGAACGGACTATGGCCACCATCCGGGAGCTGGGTTTTTGCAATCTAAACTCCCGAGCGGATTTTATGACTATTAAGAGGTTTTTCCAGCATGAGCAATTCGATGACAGATTCCTGGCAGAAGAAATGGAACTGACGGAAATCCTGTTCCCGCCGCCAGCGGCAGAGGAATTGTAGGCCATCCGGCAGCACATTACCAAAGATTACGACGTGCGCCGGGCGGCCGTGTACCTGAAGTTACTCCGCTACAGCTATTCCAGCGGTAAGAAATCCTTTGCCTCCCAGCCCTTTGACCTGCGGCGGCTGTTTGGCCTTATTCAGCAGCTAGAAACCCGGCTGGCCAACGTGGTCATTGAGAACCAGGATTTTGAAACCCTTATTCACCACTACGACCGGCCCGACACCTTTTTCTACCTTGATCCGCCGTATTTTTCCACGGAGGATATGTACGCCGTGGAGTTCGCCTGGGCAGACCATGTTCGCCTGCGGGACACAGCAGTAAATATGCAGGGCAGGTTCTTGCTCTCTTACAACGACTGCGCGGAAATTAGGGAGTTGTATGAGGGCTTTCCTGTGTTCGATTTTACGAGAGTCCACTCTATGGCACAAAGATACGAAGCAGGGAAAGAATTTAAAGAACTGCTCATCGGCAACTATGACCTGTTTGAGCGGGAAAAGGCCAAACCAGCACAGTTAGCATTTGATATATAAAAATAGGAAGTGATTGATTTGAGAAATGAACAATTTATTCTGGTGTCCGTACCCTTGGAGATGTTCCTGGATGCGGGCATCAATACTGAGAGCATCATCCAGGTGAGCGTGCGTGAGGGAAAGATCATCATCGACACACCGGATACCACGGAGGATTACGTCTGCGACCGAGATTGCGACAACTGCCCCCTGAACGCCATGCCCTGTGAGTTTGAGTGTGAGAATTGTCCCTGCGAGGCCAACTGCGACGGAAGGGGGATGGACGAATGAACAGGAAACTGCTACGCATTTTGGGCAAGCGGGGGCGCATTACCATTCCCTATGAACTCCGTCAGCGGGTGGGCTTTGCCTACAATGACGTGCTGTCCTTCACCGAAAGTGAAGATGGCCGCTCGGTGATTGTCCGCAGGGAAAAGCTCTGCGACAACTGCCAGGGCAAGGCCGCACAAGATATGACGGAGGACAAGGCCATGCTATTGGAGTTGCTGGATTCCCTGCCCACGGAACTGCAAAAGGCGGCGTTTGTGCAGCTTTCGGAGAGCCTGGGAAAGCTGCACAGACGTGAAATCAGAACTGGCCCGCCCCGCATTCGGGAAGCGGACACTCCAATATAATGGGAGGTGTTCTTGGCTGAAAATTAACTGTACGCTTATCCGTGCTCCGCCCAGATCGTAAGGGATTTCCGGCTGAATCTTTGTTGCATATTTATTCGGGTTTGGTCTGGACTTTTCAGTATCTTGTGGTATGCTTGTGGTCAAGAAAAACTCCAAGAGAGGATGAAATCCATGAAGAAAATCTTGACCGCCCTTATAGCCGCCGCCCTGCTCATAAGCAGCGCCGGATGCCAGGTACAACAGCCCCAGACAACGAGCGCAGAGCCGGAACCCGCGCCCCAGGCACTCGTCCTAAATGTGGTGCCGCCCACTGAAAAGCACGTTGACATGAGCGCCGTCATCGAGCAGATCACGACTGGCCTCAAGGTAAAGGTGGGTACGGCAGAGAAGAAAAAAGAAGCCACGCAGGCCACAAAAGAGAAACCCAAAGCCTCTCCCAATGCCGAGCAGGAAAAGGCGCAGAAGCCTCAAAACAAGCCGGAAATGCGGCAGTCCGACCCCACTGCCGAGCCAAAACAGGAAACCCCTGCCAGCGAACCGGACGCCTACCTCAAGGTGACCGTGAAAGCTACACCCACCCCGCCGCCGGCAGCTACGCCCGTGCCAACACCTGCGCCCACGCCGGAGCCGCCAGCCCCTACACCGGAACCTCCCGTTGCAACACCGGAACCTGTGCAGCCCACTCCAGAACCGGTACCCAGTTTCGACATCGGCTACTGGATAGGTTATGCGCAGAGCTGCGCCCAGGGGCTTGGCCTGCGGCTGGAAAGCTCGACGGTAGACTGCTGGGACAACCCCATCGGGGCCGGGCCGCACAGCACCTGCCTGGAGAGGGACATCAGCAGCCGACTGAATAGATATGCAAATGACCCGGATATTACCGATGTCTGGATATGGTACGAATCCATCGGAGAGAACAGCTACAACATCTATATCGGGTACGCATGATAGCAAAATAAACCCAAGGACACTGCGAAAGTAATGTCCTTTTTTTGTTGCCCAAATGGGCAGAAAAAGAGAGAATATGACATCTACTGTAAAGAGGAAAAGCATGGCGCTGGTCATGGCCCTGCTCATGTGCTTTTCCATGTTCGTTAGTTTCGGCACCACGGCCCAAGCCGCGGGGGAACGCTCGGAGATTTATATGGTCAGTTTCCCCCGTGACGCCGAAGGCAATAAGAACAACTGGGATCGTGACAACCTCCAGTTCATGAACGGCTGGTATATGGAAGCCTATGATATGTTTGCAACCTTTGCCGTCGGCTTTTATGAGGGCAAGGTGGCGTACTGCATTGAGCCTGGGACTCCCATCGACAACGCCCACACCTTTACGGCGAAGGACGAAACCTTTTGGGATAATTACCCCTCATCCCTCAATAAGACTATCGATGCCGACACCATCAAGTCGCTGATTGGGCGGATTTTGCAGTACGGCTACAACGGCAATATCGACCCCACCTGGGTGTCCCAAAACAGCGCCGCAGCTGATAAGCTGGCGCACGTCTACGCGACCCAGCTCCTGATTTGGGAAACCATCGTGGGCGAGAGAGATGAGCAGTTTGGCCATGTCAGTACCGGCGGCAAGAACGCTGTGCTGGACTTCATCAAGCAGGGCCATCCCCTGCGTTCCCGCATCATGGAACGCTATAACAGCATGGTCACCAGTGTGCAAAACCACAGCAAGGTGCCGTCCTTCATGGCGAAAAGCCGGGGCAAGGCTCCCACCATCGAGTTGGAATGGAACGGAAGCCAGTACACCGCTTCGCTGACCGACACCAATAAAGTGCTGGGAAATTACACGTTCACTTCCGATTATAGTGCAATGAAGTTCACCACCAGCGGGAATGTGCTAACTATTACGTCTCCCACTGCCCCCACCGGCAACGTGACGGTTTCTGCCAGCAAAAAGGATTCCAAGCGCATGGGGCTCGTAGTTTGGGATGACGGTACCTTCGGGCCTGGTGTGGGCCAGCAGAACACGGTCACCTATACGCAGTCTGTAACTGACCCCATCGCCGCTTATTTGAAGCTCAATGTTTCTTACGGCTCCGCCAAAATCGTCAAGACCTCCGAGGACGGCAAGGTTGAGGGTGTCACCTTCCGCATTACCGGCAACGGCATCGACCAGACCGTCACCACCAACAGCCGTGGCGAGGTGCAGATCGACAATCTTCAGCCGGGCGAGTATACCGTCACGGAGCAGATGGCTGGCGATTACGTCCCCCAGGAACCGCAGAAGGTTACTATCCAGGCCGGGCAAACGGCTACGGTCAGCTTCAACAACAGCTTGCAGAAAGGCTCTCTTACCGTCACCAAAAACAGTGAAGATGGGCTGAACAGCGGTGTTCGTTTCCACCTCTACGGCACGTCCTCTATGGGCGAAACAGTGGATCTGTACGCCACCACAAACAGCTCTGGTGTAGCGCAGTTCAGCGATGTGCCCATTGGCAGCGGGTATACCTTGGAGGAAGTGGACACGGCGGTTCGCTATGTTATCCCCTCTGCGCAAACTGCTAATGTGGAGTGGGAGAAAGTTACCAACGCAAGCTTCCGCAATGTGCTGAAGAAGTTTAATATCACTCTGAATAAGGTCGATGGCGAAACCAGCACTCAGCAGGGCAATGCAACCCTGGCAGGGGCTGTCTATGGTGTGTACAAGGACGGCGAGTTGGTGGACACCTATACCACTGACAGCGAGGGGCACTTTACCACCAGCTATTACACCTGCGGCTCTGGCTGGACGGTTCAGGAGATCAGCCCCAGCGAGGGATATCTGCTGGATGAAACCGTCTACCCCGTGGGCGCTGATCCTAAACAGTATGAGGTGGAGTTCAACTCCGCGCCTGCCATTACCAGTCCTGAGACCGTCGTGACCGGAAAAATTACCATTATCAAGCACTGTGACGATGGCTCCACCCAAATAGAGACCCCCGAAGTCGGCGCGGAATTTGCTGTGTTTCTCAAGTCTTCCGGCGGCTACGAGAATGCCAAGGATTCCGAGCGCGACTACCTGATTTGCGATGAAAACGGCTACGCCGAAACCAAGCTGCTACCCTATGGCGTTTACACTGTGCGCCAGACCAAGGGCTGGGATGGCCGCGAGCTCATGAAGGACTTCGATGTGTTCATCAATAAAGACGGTGGCGTGTACAGGTATCTCATCAACAACGCGCCCTTCACCAGCTACGTCAAGGTAATCAAGACGGATGCGGAAACCGGCAAAGCTATCCCCTATGCTGGGGCCGGATTCCAGATTTACGACCCCAATGGGCAGCTTGTCACCATGCGTTTCACCTACCCTGCGGTGACCACCATCGACACTTTCTACACCACGACCGATGGCACCCTCATCACCCCGGAAGTTTTACCCTATGGTACCGGGTACTCTCTGGTGGAGGTGCAGGCCCCTTACGGTTATGTGCTGAACTCTGTGCCTGTTTATTTTGACATCGCCCCAGACAATTCCACTGAGGAAAGCGCTATCACAGTGGTAGAGGTGGAGCGGCCTAATATGCCGCAGAAAGGTAAAATCAGCATTAACAAGCTGGGCGAGGTGTTCTCCTCCGTCACGATTCTGGGCGGTGTGTCCACCGATGAGGACGGTAATGAGACTGAGCTCCTCACCAGCTATCAGCCTGTCTACGAAGAAAAGCAGTTGGCGGGTGCGGTCTATGAGGTGACCGCCGCCGAGGACATCGTCACCCCGGATGGTACTCTGCGGTATTCCGCTGGGGAGGTCGTGTCCACCCTTACGACCGCCCAGGATGGCCCCGTTGCCACCGAACCCCTCTACTTGGGGAAGTACCAGGTGCGGGAGGTAGAGGCCCCGTTTGGCACCGTGTTGGACACGGAGAGCCACCTTGTGGAGCTGACCTACGCCGGGCAGGAGGTGGAGGTCACCGAAACCGCTGCTACCCTCCACGATGACCGGCAGAAGATAAAAATCAGCCTGGAGAAAGTGCTGGAGCAGGACGAGCGGTTCCAGCTTGGCATGAACGGCGAGATCGCTACGGTACAGTTCGGGCTGTACGCCAGCGAGGATATCACCGCCGCTGACGGTTCCATCATTCCCGCCGATGGGCTGATTGAAAGCATAAACTGTACCGAGGACGGCTCCATTGTGTTTGCCACCGACCTGCCTCTGGGCAGCTATTACGTCAAGGAAATCAGCACCGACAAGCATTACACCCTGCCGGACACCGTGTACCCGGTTGTGTTCGAGTACGCCGGGCCGGATGTGGCAGTGGTGGAGGTTGCTCTGAACGATGGTGAACCCATCCCCAACGAGCTCATCTATGGAAGCATCAAGGGCCTGAAAATTGACCGGGAAAATCAGGAGACCATCGCCGGTGCGCTGTTCGGCTTGTTCCGTCCAGATGCGCTGCAGTTCACCTCAGAGACCGCTATACTGACCTCCACCTCAGACGAGGAAGGTGTGTTCAGCTTTGAAAATGTCCCTCTGGGCAACTGGATCGTCCGGGAACTGCAGCCTGCCGAGGGGTATCTCTCCAACACCGACATTCACCATGTGCAGGTGGAGCGGGACGAACAGCTTATTGAGATTACAGTGGTCAACGATAAAGTGCCTGAGTTGGGCACCACCGCCAGCATCGGCGGCGAGAAAGAGGTCAACGCAACCGAAGTATTCACTCTGGAGGATGTAGTGGAGTACACTCATCTGGTGACGGGCAAGGAGTATACCATCAAGGGTGTGCTTATGGATAAGGCTACTGGCGAATCGCTGAAAATCAACGGTGAGCAGGTTAAGGCTGAAACTACCTTCACACCGGAGAACCCCAGCGGCACTGTAACCGTTAACTTTGAATTTGACTCCAAATATATCAAGGCCGACACCGATATCGTGGTATTCGAGAGTCTGTACCAGGAGGGCCGGGAACTGGCTGTCCACGCGGATATCGAGGATGAATCCCAGACAGTCACCGTCCATGTGCCTGAGATCGGCACCCAGGCCACCATCGGAGAGGAAAAGGAGGCCACTATCGACGGCCCGGTCACCATCGACGATGTGGTTGCCTACAAGAACCTCACTCCCGGCAAAGAGTACAGCGTTTATGGCATCCTCATGGACAAAAACACCGGTGAGGCCCTCAAGGTGGGCGGCGAGGAAACTCATGCAGAAAGCACTTTCACTCCCGATACCGCAGATGGCGAAACTGTAGTGCAGTTCACATTCGACACCACCGGGCTTGTGGACTCCACTGAAATCGTGGCCTTTGAGAGCCTGTCCAGAGAAGGTATCGAGCTGGCAGCCCATGCAAATATTGAAGACCCGGCGCAGACGGTCAAGGTAACGGTTACCGGGCCGCGTATTGGCACCAAGGCCAGCATTGGCGGCAAGAAAGAAACATCCGGCGAGGGCCTCATCACCATTGAGGACGTGGTGTCTTACAAGGGCCTGATGGCTGGCAAGGAGTACAAGCTGACCGGCACGCTCATGAACAAGACCACCGGCGAACCTTTCAAGCTGAATGGTGAAGAAATCCGCAGTGAAGTTGTGTTTACTCCCGAAAAATCTGAAGGAGAGGTCACTGTTTCCTCCCCCTTCGACACCTCTTGGGTGAACTCCACTACAGATATTGTGGTGTTTGAAAAGCTATCCGTGGGCGGTAAGGAAGTCGCTGTCCACGAGGATATCGGCGATAAGGAGCAGACCGTTACCATCGTTGTTACCAGGCCGGAAATCGGTACAACTGCTACCATCGGCGGCAAGAAGGAGGCCGCGCCCAGCAAGGAGGTCACCATAGACGATGTGGTGTCTTATAAGAATCTCACGCCCGGCACGGAGTACAAGCTTGCGGGCGTTCTCATGGATAAGGCCACCGGCAACCCCTTCAAGGTTGGCGATAAGGAAATCACGGCTGAAACTGTTTTTACTCCCGAAAAGGCTGACGGCGAAACTGTAGTAAAGTTCACTTTCGACGGCAGCGGCATCACCCAGGCCACGGAAATTGTTGTGTTCGAGGTTTTGTATCAGGGCGAGGTGGAGATTGCCGCCCATGAGGATATCAAGGACGAAGGCCAGACCGTAAAAATCGTGCCGGTCACCCCCGGCAAGCCTACCACATCGAATCCAGGCAATCCTCAGACCGGCGACCGCTCCATCATGGGCTTCTGGATCGGCCTGGGCGCTATTGCTCTGGGCGGGTTGGCGGCTGCGGTCATTATTTACACCAGAAAGAAAAAGGAACAGGATGATGAATGATGAAGAAGGTGTATATCTGTGCGCCCCTGGGCGGCGATGTGGCAGAAAATATTGAGCGCGCAAAGCGTTACTCTGAATACGCACTGAGGTGCGGGGCGGCTCCGGTCACCCCGCATTTTTATGCACTCTGTTTGGATGACTCTGTCCCGGAGGAACGTGAGATGGGGATGGCCGCTGGGCTGTCCCTTTTGTGGTTCTGCGACGAGGTCTGGGTGTTCGGCGGCCAGACTGCGGACGGCATGAAGGCCGAAATAAAGCTGGCTCACAATCTCAATATCAAGGTTAGGATTATCAAGGAGCACGAAATCAAAAAAGTGATAGGAGATGTTTCGAAATGAGAAAAAGATGGAAAAAGTTTCTGTTGTGTATCGCTTTCACGGCGCTGCTAGTGCCGGTTTTAGCTGTTCCGGCAATGGCAACCGGGGATGTAGCTGGAGCCATCCAGAGTACCTGGACGGCGGCGCAGACCCAAATCCGCACAGTCGTAGACAACGTGGTGTTCCCCGTCATAGACATGATACTGGCGGTGCTTTTCTTCGTTAAAGTTGGGGGCGCGTATTTCGACTATAGGAAGCATGGCCAACTGGAGTTCACGGCCCCGGCGACCCTGTTCGCCTGCCTGATTTTCACCTTGACAGCGCCCCTTTATATCTGGACAATTCTGTAATTTGTTAACCGGGAGATGGGCGGCAGAAGCCGTCCATTTTCCCTACATTTTAGGAGGTGGTCAACATTTTTGATTGGTTAGGCGACATCCTCGGCGGCATAGGAAGTGCTGTCGGCGGGGTGTTCGACACGATTGGAGAGCAGGTCTCGGCGGCTATATGGGACGCCATGATCCGATGGTTCTACAACACGATTTTCGATGCGGCCAGCGATTTCTTCACCATGATGGGAAATATGGGAGCTGACATTTTCGACCTGAACTGGGTCAGCGCGACCATATCTCTGTTTACACTTTTCGGCTGGTCGCTGTTCATCGCGGGGACTGTCGTAGCCGTGTTTGATGTGGCTATAGAATACCAGACCGGCAGGGCCAGCGTCAAGACCACGGCAATAAACGTCCTGAAGGGCTTTTTCGCTTGTTCGCTCATAGGTATTCTGCCAGTGGAACTGTATAAATTCTGCATCAGTTTGCAAAACACTTTCGCGGGGGATTTAACCCGCATCTTCTCCGGGCAGCAGGCACAAGGACTGTCTGAGCAGAGCATTGCCATCCTAACGGCGAACTTTGTGCTGCCTCAGAATACGGTGATAGGGTTGTTCGAGTTGCTGGCTCTGGTGGCTTTCGCTTACTGCGTGGTGAAGATATTTTTTGCCAACATCAAGCGTGGGGGAATTCTCCTTATCCAGATGGCGGTGGGGGCGCTCTATATGTTTTCGGTTCCCAGAGGCTATACGGATGGCTTCAACCAGTGGGTCAAGCAAATTATAGCGTTGTGTTTAACTGCATTTTTGCAGACAACTTTGCTGTTTCTGGGCCTGCTGACGTTCTCGGACAATATACTGCTGGCTATGGGAATCATGCTGGCAGCGGGCGAGGTGCCGAGGATCGCCCAGCAGTTTGGGCTGGATTCCAGCGTCAAGGTGAATATGATGAGCGTGGTTCATGCCACCAGCACGGCGGTCAATATGACACGGTCGGTGGCAAGGGCCATAGCGTGAGGTGCCTATGAAAGATAATCTGGAACTGGAGCGGGGCGACATCGCCATCGACCGGGACATGGACGTGGACTGCGATATCGGGCAGGAGATCACGGTCTATATCGAGACTTGGTTCGATGTGGATAAGAAATTTGGTGTTCACACCAGCGCGGACGAGGGCACTTGGCTCAATATGTATGGTAAGTTCAATCCGTTCGAGGACACTCTGCGTATCGAGTGCGAGATCTGCCGGGATGACGGCTCCTCGTACTTTGACTATGAGCCGACCGCCACTGAATCGCAGCTCATCAAGGACATGATCACGAAAAAAATCAAGGAAGAATACGACCAAACGCCCCAAGAATTCTGCGAAGAAATCGCCGAGGGGCCGGTCATGGGAGACTAACTATTAAAAGTCAAGCCCCAAAATGAGAAAAATTGGAAATCGACGAAGAGTGGTGAAGGGCATGGAAAAAAGAGCGTCTCGCGGCGCTCTGAGAAGCAGTATGGATGATGTGGTCAAGAGACGGGCTGG
>CAJUNQ010000085.1 GCA_910587835.1 uncultured Oscillospiraceae bacterium
CCAGCCCGTCTCTTGACCACATCATCCATACTGCTTCTCAGAGCGCCGCGAGACGCTCTTTTTTCCATGCCCTTCACCACTCTTCGTCGATTTCCAATTTTTCTCATTTTGGGGCTTGACTTTTAATAGTTAGTCTCCCATAAAACAACGCTTTATATCGCAAAAGCCACCCCCAACCAAATCCCTACGCCCCCCGAATGACCAGATCAGCGCAAAAGAATCCCCTGTGCGCCGCCGCCCACAGGGGATAAATTCTACTTAAATCAGTACAATTTGCTTCACCAAAACGCTGGTAGTGCACAATCTCCCGAGCCCGCAAAAATTTAATGGGCTCGGCCACGTCCGGGTCGTCGGCAAAGCGGAGGATATTGTCATAGCTCAGCCGGGCCTTCTGCTCAGCGGCCAGGTCCTCGTTCAGGTCGGCAATCGGGTCGCCGCTGACCGAAAAGGTGGCGGCGGAGAAGGGCGTCCCCGAGGCCGCCTGCGGGTAGACGCCGGTGGTGTGGTCCACAAAATAGTCGGTGAACCCCGCCTCCTCAATCTGCTCCGGCGTCAAATTCCGGGTAAGCTGGTAGACAATCGTGCCCACCATCTCCAAATGCCCCAGCTCCTCTGTGCCCTCCGAAGCACCGGTAATGTTCCGTTTGCGCTGTTTGGGGACGGGCATGACACGGTGGGGTTTGCAATACATAGCTTTTCGATGTTTGAGAGGGTGAGGAAGTATGGCGAGGGGGAAAGCGGTGGAAAGCCTTATTCTATCAGGGTTTCGGAGGTCGAGAGGAGGATAAACATATGTGGTGTGGCGTCGAAAAAGTGTGGGATAGAGGGGTGGAGAGCGTAGGCTGGTGGGTGGACAAGCTGGTAGAAGATTCAGCAGTAAATCAAACCGCTAATAAGTATAATCTGGTGCGATTTACTGCGCTTTTCTCTGCCTTGATTTGACTTTATCTGGATAGGGGAATATAATATAGCCAGCTATTCAGGAATCGGAAATTGCCCACGCGGTTCACTACAGAGGTAACAATGCTAACACAAAATGATAAGCGAACCTTTGGCGAGACTTTTTCAAGATATGGGTATGTTATGACGACAGCCCAGCTAACAGCGGAGAAGTTGCTTTATAGGGATATTCAGCATATGCTCGACGAAGGCTTGATTGAAAGAGTGCGGTGGGGGTACTATCATTGGATAAACGACCATGGGGCCAGCGAGGCTATTTTGATTAACAGGTTGTTCCCCGACGCGGTTCTCTACATGGAAACCGCCCTGTTCTATTATGGGTACAGCCGTCGAACTCCAACTCAGTGGAATATTGCCATTGATATAAATGTTTCCAGGCAGCGGTTCAAGATAGATTACCCTGCAATCAGAGCATATCGGGTCAAGCCGGAGTTACTTCTGCTAGGGGAAACAAAAGGGCAAAATTGATTTAGAGGATGTGCGTATCTATGACCGCGACCGTACAATTTGTGATGTGCTGCGGAATATGAACAGGATGGACAGGGAGATTTTTCATTCCGCAATTCAGGGCTATGTAAAAGACCAGAAGAAGAATATCCCTAACCTCATTGAGTACGCGAAAGTGTTGCGAGTACAGAAAAGAATGAAAGATTTGATTGGAGTATGGCTATAATAGTATACGCTAACACTTGGCGTTACGCGATAAATGTATTCAAAAATATTTAAAAGCCGTTTATTCTGAAAAGAGTAAGCGGCTTTTTTCCTACATAGCCGTCCACTTAATTTTGGGCGGCTAATTTAATGGAAAGGAGGAACCCATATGGCGAACACAAAAGTAATCGCGGTAGCAAACCAGAAAGGCGGCGTCGGAAAGAGTACGAGCGTATTCAACTTGGGCGCTGGGCTGGCTATGGATGGCAAGCGCGTCCTGCTGGTGGACGTTGACCCCCAGGGCGACCTAACCAAAATGCTGGGCCAGCGCAGACCCCACGACCTCCCCCTGACCTTGGGCAACGTCATGAACGATATTGTTGCCAATGTCCCCAGGGAAGGCCACCCGGAAATCATGCACCATGGCGAAGGCTTTGACTTCGTTCCGGCTAACCGTTCCCTAACGGCGGTGGAGATTGGGCTGGTCAACGCCTTCAGCCGGGAAACGGTATTGAGGCAGTATCTGGAAGATGTCAAAAGCGAATACGACTATGTATTGCTGGACTGCCGCCCTTCACTGGGTATGCTGGTAATCAATGCCCTGTCAGCCGCTGACTATGTGCTAATCCCGGTGCAGGCGGACTACCTTGCCGCCGAGGACATGACCGAGCTGATTGGTACGGTACAGAACGTCCAGCAGCATATCAACCCCAAGCTCAAAATCGGCGGAGCGTTCCTGACCATGGCTAACGACACCAATTTCCGCAAGGATATCGTGAAATCGGTCAAGGAGAACTTCGGGAAGTACCTGCCGGTTTTGCAGACCGTTATCCCCTCTACAGTGCGGCTTGCGGAAATCAGCACGGCAGACAAGAGCATTTTCCGGCACGAACCCAGGGGCCGCGCCGCTGAGAGTTACCGCAGTCTGGTGAAGGAGGTGATGGAGATTGGCAATAAACAGCGCAGCAAATCTGCTCTCAGTAGATAGCCTGTTCACTACGCAGGAGGAGCGCGACGAAGCCCAGCGGGAAACCGTCAGGGATATCCCGCTTAGTGAAATCAGTGATTTCCCCAACCACCCCTTCAAGGTGCGCATGGACGAGAGCATGGCGGAGATGGCCGACAGCGTGCGGCAGTACGGCGTTCTTGCTCCCGGTTTAGTCCGTCCCAAGCCGGACGGCGGGTATGAGATGGTGGCTGGGCATAGGCGCAAGAAAGCCAGTGAGTTGGCCGGATTGGAAACCGTCCCCTGCATTGTCCGCGAGTTGACGGACGATGAAGCCACTATTATCATGGTG
This sequence comes from uncultured Oscillospiraceae bacterium, assembly GCA_910587835.1. GTDB lineage: Bacteria > Bacillota > Clostridia > Oscillospirales > Acutalibacteraceae > Acutalibacter. The sequence continues at coordinate 2,910 of CAJUNQ010000085.1, forward strand.
GATTCCAATTTGCAACGGGAACAGATTCTGCCCAGCGAGAAGGCTTTTGCCTATAAAATGAAACTTGACGCCATGAAAAGGCAGGGACAACGGACGGATTTAACTTCTCCACCAGTGGTGGAGAAGTTGTCTAGAAAGGCTAATTTAAGCGCCACACAAATTGGAAAAGCTGCCGGTGAAAGCCATGAACAAGTGCGCCGCTTTATTCGCTTAACCAACCTCACCCCTGACCTGCTGGATTTAGTAGACAACTCCGTGCTGAAAGAAAAGGACAATCCCCAAATGGCGCTCCGCCCTGCGGTGGAACTCTCCTATCTTACTACGGAGGAACAGACGGCCCTCTTTGAACTTATCGAGATAGAGGACTGCACCCCCTCCCACGCCCAGGCCATCAAGATGAAGGATTTCTCCCAGGCCGGCAAGCTCAACGAGGACGTCATGCTGTCCATCATGCAGGAGGAAAAAGGCAATCAGGTGGAGCAGTTCAAAATCCCAAAGGAACGTATCAGCAAGTATTTTGCGCCGGGGACGCCCGCGCAGAAAATTGAGGACACTATTATCAAAGCGCTGGAAATGTACCGCAAGCGCCAGCGAGAAATGGAACGGTAGGCACTCACAAGGGGCACCCATGTCCTAAATTTGTTGGCGTTCCCCTCCCTCCCCCTCTCCACACCTCACCCCCTCAATACCTGCTGTACCAGCCGAAAAAGAGATGTGTAACGGTCAGATTCGTACCTTTGAAATGGAACCTCTTTTTGCTTACAATAGAAGCACATAAGGAGGTAATTTCCATGAAGAAAAACATACGATTTTTGGCTGTTGCTCTGTTGATTTTCTCTTTGTCCGGCTGCGCGGATGTGCAAATTCCAGAGGCTTCAGAGGGCGATTCCACACAAGTAATGAGCGCTGCAAGTTCGGCGGCTGAACGGCCCGCTGCTTCTTCGGAGAGTAAAAAATCTGGTGTTTCCAGCAAAGCTGCTGCGCCAACTAAAAGTCCAAAATCCACTCCAAAACCTGCTGAAAAGGACAAAGAAAAGCGTTCTGCTCAGAAAGAAGATTCCCTGGCAGTCCACACCACCGAACCGCCAAAACAAGAAATTTCTACACCAAAACCGCAGTCGAAAGTGCAGGCTACCGCTACCCCTGCACCAACGCCGGTGCCAACGCCAATTCCTACCCCTGTCCCCACTCCAGAGCTGCCCACTCCAACACCAGCGCCGCCAGAGCCAACCCCGGAGCCGGTGGTCGCGGAACCCAGCTTCGATATTGGCTATTGGGTCGGATACGCGCAAAGCTACGCCGCCAACGTGGGTTTGACCCTGGAAAGCTCGGCGGTAGACTGTTGGGATAATCCTATTCCGGCAGGCGCACACTGCAATAATATCGAGGGAGATATCCAAAGCAGGCTCAACCGCTACGCCAACGACCCGGACATCACAGACGTGTGGATTTGGTATGAATCGGCTGGCGGTGGCAGCTACAACATTTATATCGGCTACGCCTAACAAGTAAAATTATTCATTTGGACACACCTACAAAACGGTGTGTCTTTTTTTGTGTCAAAAAGGAGGCACTCAATGAAAAACAGCATTTTCAAAAGAACCCTGGCCCTGTTCATGGCCGTGCTGCTGGCCGTTTCCGGGCTGGCAACCACGGCCTTTGCCGCCGGGGAGCGCTCCGAGATCTATATGGTCAGTTTCCCCCGCGACGCGGAGGCCAACAAAGCGAATTGGGATCGTGACAACCTGCAATTCATGAACGGCTGGCATATGGACGCCTATGATATGTTCGCCACCTTCGCGGTCGGTTCCTACGATGGGAAGATTGCCTACTGTATCGAGCCGGGAGTCCCCATCGACAACGGCCACAGCTTCACCGCTAAGGATGAAACTTTTTGGGACAATTACCCCTCGGCTTATAATAAGACCATCGACCGAGACACCATCAAGTCGCTGATTGGCCGCATTTTGCAGTACGGCTATAATGGCAGCATCGACCCAAACTGGGTTTCGCAAAATGCCGCAGGCGCGGAGAAGCTTGCTCATGTCTATGCAACACAGCTCCTGATTTGGGAAACTATTGTCGGTGAGCGCGATGAGAACTTCGGCCATGTCAGTACCGGCGGCAAGAACGCCGTTCTGGATTTCGTGAAGCCCGGGCACCCGCTGCGCAGCCGGATCATGGACAAGTACAACAGCATGGTAACAAGCGTCCAGAATCACAGCAAGGTGCCGTCCTTCATGGCTAAGAGCAAGGGCAAGGCCGCTACCGTGGAACTGGAATGGGACGGCACACAGTACACCGCCACGCTGACTGACACCAACAAGGTGTTGGGCAATTACAATTTTTCCTCTGATTTCGCCGGCCTGAAATTCACCACCAGCGGCAACACTCTGACCATCACCAGCCCCACCGCTCCCACAGGCGAGGTGACTATCAAGGCTAGCAAAAAAGATTCCAAACGCATGGGACTGGTCGTGTGGGACGACGGCTCTTTCGGGCCGAGTGGCGGACAGCAGGACACCGTGACCTACACGCAATCTCTGCTTTCTTCTCCTCCTCCAGCTTCTGCAGCTCATCCTGCACATTTTCAATAATGGGCAGGGTCTGCAGCCGGGTTTCCCTGCTGACCTCCCCGGACAGGGTGGTAACGATCTGGGCGCTCTCTAAGAGGTTCTGAGGCTTATTGCGCCTGAACTGCATATCTATGTCCCGGTAGTCGTAGTGGCCGCCCAGCAGGTTCAGCATGGTGGTGATAAGCTCTATGCGCCGCTGCAGGCCCCGCTTGAATTTGCGCTCCTTGATGGCGCATATCTGCTCAAGCCCCCACAGCTTATACCCCAGGGCCACCCCCGAAAGGTTTCCGCTGAAGTTTTCATCATTCAGATTTGGGACGCTGGAAAACAAGTGCATATCCTCCCGCAGGCGCTTCTTGTAATTTTCCAGGGAGGTGTCCGCCACTTCCTTTATGAGCCAATCGATGTCCCCGCCATCCTCCAGGAGAATAGCCCCCGCCTCCTTCATGTCCCGGATATCCTGGGGCTTTACGTCTCCTATTTTCATCACCTTGAGGATGGCCTCATCGTTGTACTGGAAAAAATTGGCGGTATTGCTCTCCACCCGGTTGTAGGCGTCCACCAAAGTGAGGATACCCTCAAAATCCCCCAGCCGTTCCTCGTTGTTGACATATTCAATAAACGGCACATCCTGCCAGTAGTGTTCCGCAACGTCTGTAAGCTCCAGGGGGCCGCCGTGCAGGCTTACAAAGTACCAGCACTCGGTAGAGGTCCAGAATTCCGCTTTTTTGACAGGATTGCCCTCCCGGTCCCTGGAATGGATGAACCGCAGGGCCGCCATAGGCTCCTTGCGGCCCGTTTCATAGATCAGGATGCAGTGGTCCGGGTCCACCTTGACAAAGCGGATCATGGCGTCCTCATCCATGTACAGCATTTCAAAGCAGCTGCCGCATATGCTGCAGGCCTTGGCCAGCTCGGCGTTTTCGTCCTGTTCATCGTTATAGTCGAAAATGTCCTGCAGGGCCTGGAGAAAAGCATCGTTCTGGCTGGAATAGGTCACGGGCTTGCCGATAAAGTACCCCGTGGCCGTATTGGTGACGTACTTGGGCATATCGTGCACAAGCCTGTTGTTTGGGGCGGCGGGATCCTTTTTGACATAGTGCAGGATATCGTGCTCCCCTTTATAGTAGTTCTCAAGCTGCTTATACTTGACATTGGCCTCGTTTTCCTCTATGATTTTCTTGATGTCCCGCTCAGTGAGCCCCTCCAGGGCCGAGCGCTCCATGTACAGAACAGGCAAAGAAACCACCTCACAATCCTAATTCTCCACGGTCAATAATGCGGAAACGCTTTGACTTTTTGGCAATGGTCCTGGCCCCCTCCAGGGCGTCCGGGCCGTCATCGTGGGCCGCCATGGGGAACTGGGTCAGCTGCTCTATAAGCCGCTTATGGCGGCGGTTGAACTTGATGTACTTGTTTTTTACGTCCGGCTGCAGGGTCTGGATACGCAGCACCTTGTCGCTGGTCTGCTGCACCTCCTCTATGGGCAGATACAGCCCCGCCCTGGCGCTGGCTTTAGCCAGCTCCTCTTTTAAGAACCACTGGAACTGGTTCACCTCGGCCCCCAGCTTTTTATAGCCCCGGCCATAGGTGGCCCGCAGCCACCGCTCCTTTTCCAGCACGTCCATAATAATGCGGTCGGGGTGCCTGCGCTCAATATCTGCGTCCACCACGAACATATAGCCGCTGGCCTTGTGTCTGGCCAGGGTGACAATAGCGGAAAAGTCGCTTTTCTTGCTTTTGCCCAGGGAGGGGTCTACAAAGCCAAAGAATTGGAAAGCCCGGTCGTGGAAGTCCACCTCGGCCTCGTTGTAGTAGTCCAGCCATTCTTCCATAAACAGGCAATCGTCCGGGTTTATGGGCTCGTTCTGCATTTCGCTGTTGAAAGCGCTCTCGCCCTCTGATACCCGCATGACCATAAGATCATAGTAGGAAAGCTTTTCCTCCCACAGCACTTTGGCGCCCGCCAGCATGGCGGTCTGGTGCTGCCGGAAGAAAGCCAGGGCCTCCCGCTCCCGGTCATCGTTTGCAAGGTCTGTATAAATTTCCGTCCACTGCTGCCAGAGGGCGTCCGCCTCTGAAAAGGAAATGACCGCCTTATACTTGATGGCCCTATAGGCCGGGTTCTTCAGGGTGTTGGCAAGCAGACTGTCATAATGCAGCAGGGTGCCGATATAGATAATGTCCGTGTAATCGTCTCCGGCCTTGGACACTGCTTTCTTGAACCAGTTATCCAGCTTGACCCTTTGGTCTGGGGTACGGACATTTTCGTCATTCTCCACATCGTCCAGGATAATAAGGTCGGGCCGCCAGTTTCTGTGCTTGCGCCCACGGATTTTCTTGCCGCTGCCGATGGCCTCCAGCTTGATATTGCTTTTTGTCACCAGCACATTGCTGCGCCACACCTTACCGGGCAGGAAGCCAAAGTCCTCTATAATAGCGGGGTTTTCCTCAAACTCCACCCGGATATTGTCCAGGAAGCCCTCGGCCTGTTCGCTGCTGTCCGATATGATAATGGGGTAATGCTTGTATTCATACAAAACGGCGTGCATGGTGCCCTTGAAGGTCAGGTTGGTGCTTTTGGCGTGACCACGGGGGGCGGCCACCACCCGGCGCACACCAGGCAGGCGGCTTATCTTTTTAGCCTCTGCCGGGGCCAGAGGGGAGCGGCCTTTCAGCACCCCCTGCTGCCAGATGCCGTCCAGCTCCCTATGGAAATCCGGGGAGGGGCGGCTGAAATAGTGGGGGAAGTAGGCCCGCCCGAAAAATTCCAGGTCAATGGCGGCAAGCCTCTTGCGCAGGCCGCTGGCCCCGGTAAGGGGCAGGCCGGAGAGATAGTCCCTCTTAAGCTGCTCCCTTTCCGGGGAATGATCCTTTTCTAAAAAATCCTTTAAGAGCGCCCTCAGGGCGTTTAAGTTTGTGCCCTCGGTCTCATATTTCTTGGCCTCTGCCTCGGCTATGGCCCCCGTAAGGGCCTCTATGCTCTGCTTTTTCCGCTGCTTCAAACAGCCCGCCTCCTTTCCTTCGCTGATACGGGGCCAGAAATGCCCCTATTTGCCCCATGCCATTTTGCTGGTAACTTTTCCCGACCTCATACGCTGGCGGCGAATTAAACGGCCCTAAAGGCAAATTAAACGGGCAGAATCAAAACAAAAGAGGCCGGGGCCGAAAAATCACCCCGGGAATGGGCGAGCTTCGCCATCCGGGGCCTTTTTGGTCCGGTCTCTATGCGTCTATGTCCGCCGATCCGCGCCGGTGGGACGCATCAACCACCCGGCCTTTTTCGGTTTCCTGTATCTACCTTTTAAGAATCGTTTACAAGCTCCACCGAAAGCTGTACCGTTTTCGGCTCCCCGCAGATGGTCAGCTCTACCTTGGCCCTGCGGGCATGGCTGTCATACTGGATAGCGCAGCTGGCAAAATTCCCCAGCACCCCGCCCATCACCTTGAGGGAGCCGTCCGGCTGCCTGCGCACCCTGGTGGGCTCCAGGGGCTTGCCGCCCCCGGACAGTACCTTGATCCACTCGGCCTCCAGATAGGAGAGCCGGGAAGGGGCAAGGCCGCTGGCACCCAAAAACCGCAGCACATGGGGCACGGCCCGCACCCTGTAATAATTGTCGGCATTGTAGTCCAGGCTTAAGAACACATAGCCGGGGAAGAGGATATACTCCCTTTGCGTCCAGGCCCCGGCTTTTCTCACCAGCCGGTTTTCCCTGGGCACCAGAGCCACCACGTTTTCCATGGCCTGCAGCGCCTGCTGGACGCTCTGCTCCTGCCCGGTTTCCACCTGCAGCACATACCACATACCCTCACCCCTTTTCTAAGCCCTCCCGCTTTTTCGCGTTGAGGAAATCATTCACCTGCTTATAAAGCTCCGGCCGCTCCCTGGCCATGGCGTCAAACACCAAAGCCCGCACAGCCTCCAAACCCGCCTCGGTAGCGTCCTGGTTCTGCATTTCCACCCGTTTCTTGTAGGCGGCGGCCCGCACCAGAGCATTGGCCTCCCGCAGCATCTTGTCAATGCTTACACCCTGCCAGTCCTCCTCGCTGGCACCGGCCAGGGCGTTGAGAAGGTTCTGGCTGGTGAGCCGGATAATGGCCTCGGTGGTGTCTAAGTCCGGGTAGCGGTCTAACTCATCCATCATGCGCCGGAAATTCTCCTGGGCCACCGCCAGCATCTGCACATTGGCCTGGTATGCCTGGGCGTACCGGCACACGCTTGCCACCGATATGCCCACACCGTTCTGGCCCAGGAAATCCACGATTTCCCCATAGGTGGCATTGGACAAAAGCATCTGCTCCACCGCTTCCCGCAGCGCGGGGTCCAGCCCGTCTATTTTACTGTGCTTTCGGTTTGCGCCCTTTTTGCCCATGCCTGCACCCCTATGCCTTATACCTCGATCATGTTGTCCTCTATGCCGCCTGCCAGCAGCCTTATGCCCTTGCCGGTCAGTTTCGCCTCCAGCACCTGGTATTTCTTGTCCGCGAGGGAGGCTTCATGCTTGGAGGATACCTCCCGCAGATGTATGTACCCCTCCAGAGCCAGGAAGTTTACGGCGTCCAGGAACTCATCCTCGGTCACACCGTCCTCCTCCAGTACATTCTGGATACCGGAAAGCTTGTTATACTGGTGCCGTAGGATGTTGATGGTGCGCAGCACCCTGCCGTTATTGCTTACAAAGTTGCCTGCCCGCAGGCGCTGCCTGTCAATACCGCTCATGTTTCTTTCCCTCCCTGCTTGATTACATGATCAAAAATAACATCCGTTTTCCTGTCCAGCTTTGATATTTCACGGATAAAATCATCCTTTGTCAGGTGTGTTTCCATGATTTTTTTGATGTCAGCCCGCAGCTCGTCATAGGATTTATCATGTACGCTGCGCGGAGTATAGTCCCGCTCTATACGCTCAATATCAGCAGCCAGCTTGTCTTTGTCCTTTTCATAAGGCTCCTTTTTCACTGTGCTTTCGTCCAGCTTTTTGACGGACTCATCCAGCCGGTCTACCCGCCCAAAAAGGGAGCGTTTCAGCAGATATATCAAGGCCCCGGTCGCAAAGCCCAGGAGAAGTACCACCAGCCACCATGTCCCGCTATCGAACGTCACACAAACACCCCCTGAAAAAAGAAAAGGCTATGATTGATTAAGCCAATCATAACCTTAAAACAGGAAAATCCGCAATAGCAAGCGTTTAAGTTTTTTACTTTACAATAGGGAGAGCTGCCCGTCCATAGGCTGGGCGCGTACCTCCCGCACCTTATCTGATACAATACTCCTTATTGTAACTTCTGTCAATCCATATTTCTGCGCAAGGGGCCGGAAGTTGTAGCCATCAAACTCAGCTCGAATCTGTTCGTTCCGGCTCAGGCGCTCCAGCTTGTCCACCTTGGGGATATACAGGTAAGTGCCGCCATATACCTCCATCAGCCTTTGAAAATTATCCTGGCCTATCAGGTCTGCCACCTGCTGCTGTACAGGGGTTAGATTCTCTGCCCGGATATTCTCGGCACTCATTGTGTACCACCTCCCGGTGTAGCCCTCCCCGCATTGGCAACATACTTTTTCAGTATCTCAATCAGCTTGCTGCAATCCTCAAACGTGATCCAGACAAAAGGTTCCTTTGGCAGGGCGTCTATGTGCAGCTCCTTTTTGATGATACCGCATAGCCGCTGGCCAAAGGACGCTGTACTGGGCACGGCATCCCTCTCCTGCAGTGCAAACATCAAAGCCAGGACCTTGCGCTGCTGGGCCGCCGTGGCCCCGCCGGGGCGCTCTGTATACGTCTTAGACTTACGGCGCGGGGGAGGACTGCCCTGGCGCTGCTGAAGCTCGCTTATAACCGCCTGGGCCTCGGCGCTGGTGAGGGCCTTGACCGAGGCTTTGCCGGTAATACCGGCCACCAGGGAGTGCAGGGGGTCCTCCCTGTTACCACGCTCTACCATGCCCAGGGCATTGCCTATGGCAAAAATTTTCTTGATCTGCTGCTCGTTGACAGCCGCCATACCGGCCTCCTTTCTCCGCTTTATGCAATAGTTAACAGGGCTCTGTTAACTATACTGCTCTGCCTCCACGCCCACCTTGATGCTTTCCTCCACGATAACAGCCGCCCGGATAATGTCCACGGCCTCCTGGGTGCTGCCCTGCCAGCCTGCGGCCCGCAGCACCTGGGTGAGCCATTCCCAATTTATCACCTCGGCGGCCAGGTACGCCCAATCGCTGGCCTCCTGCTCCGGCAGGCCGCCCACCTTCATGAGCGTGGCCTTGTCCCGGTTGTAAGTACCCTTGAGCCGCTTCTGCAGGGTGGCCTGTACCTTGGGGTCGCTGCTGATCTTCTGGATCAGGCTGTCAAGGCTCCCCTCGGTGTAATTCCCCTGGGCCACCATGCCCAGCAGCTTTTTGCAGGGGGCGGTCATGGTGTCGGTGGTTTCGGTTTTGATAAAGTCCCCAGCTACCTTGCCCAGCACCTCCTTGACCATGGTAAGGGATACTGGCTTCACCGTGGCGGCGTTTGTCACCGTTACCCGACTGTTCTGGCTGCCCCAATAGGCGGCGGTCAGCAGTTTGGTGTCCTTAAGGTCATCGGCAGCCAGGGTCTCAAAGTACCCCTTGAGCCAGTCCATGCGCTCCTTTATCCGGCTGGACTCCAGGGTCAGGGCGGCATATTCGTCCACATAGGCCCTTACCTGTTTCTGGTTAGTCATCCCCGGCCACCTCCCGCAGGCCCTGGCGGCACTCCCGGCAGATATCAAAGCCTTTGTACTTTACCACGCCCTGGGTGCCGCCGCAGATATTGCAGGCGGGCAGGTGCTTAGAAAGCAGCAGGCCGCCGTCCTCCGTGGTGGTGATATCCAACGCCGCGCCCCCCTGCAGGCCCAGCTGGTGCCGCAGCTGCTGGGGGATGGTCAGGGTGCCTTTTTTGCCCAGCTTCTTTTGTGCGTCCATCCGCATACCTCCTTTGTGTTTTCCTCACTCTGCGTCTATCCGGGCTTGTGACCGTTGCCCCAGGGGGCAGCCGCATTAAGGCGGGGCCGTGGCCCCTATAGCTTCAAAACCGGCATGATAACTTTATCGGACAGCTCCCCCAGGGTGTAGGTATCCCGGCCCTCTGCCTTGAGCTGCTGTGAAAACTTGTCCATTTCCACCGCTAACTTTAGCAGTTTAAGCACCCCAACCTCCTCCGGCGTGACCTCCAGCATATTCGGCCCCACCATGCAGCCGATGGCCTTGAGGAGGAAAATTTCGCGCCGGATGGAATCCATCGCCTCATATTCTGCCCATACCTCTTTAGCAAACTTCTTACGATTCAGCCGGGGCTTGTCTGGGGGAAGCACCCCTTTTGCCTGCAGTTCCTTTTTTATCTGCGCCCTTTCGTCCTTCTGGCGCTGGGTCATGCGTTTTTTCTTGGCTGCCATTTCTATTTCCTCGCTCTGTATTTATATGGGCTTGCGACCGTTGCCCCAGAGGGGCAGCCGCATTAAGGCGGGGCCGTGGCCCCTAACTTTTTACCTTTTTGGTGCGCAGCACATAGACGCATTTCTCTACCCGCCAGCACCGGAAAACATCCTGCAGGCCGTTTCCGCTGCGAAACCGCTGGACCACCTTCAGCCGGTTGCGGGCCTGGTGGTCATCGTCATACTCGAAGCAAATATTTCTCTGCCCACAGGCCAGAAAGCCCTTGATCTCCGTGATCTCCGGGGCTTCCTTGCTGCCGTTTTTCCGAGGGGGCGGCAGATGCTCCAAGTCATAGAAAGTTTTCACTTATCACACCTCCGTGTACGGAATGTAATCCAGATGAGCGGCGGTCACCGTGTCAGCATAAGTCAACCCCTCTGTACCGGGTATCACTTCATCCAGGCTGACAGTCTGAATACGGCGGTTCTGTTTTTTTGCGCTCGTTGCTTACCGCCGAACACATTCCCTGCCAGGCCAGAGTGCTGAATTCGTACCTATAGAGCTCGGGGCGGGCGAACCAGTTTTTCACGGTCAGCAGGTATCGGAACACCACCACGTCATACCAGTCATCCGCCGGGAGCCGGTTGGCCGCGAGAAAGCGGGGGATCATATAGGCGTTTCTCTCGGCCACCTCCCGCTCCATGGGGGATAAGGGGCAAAGCCGTGCTTTCACGCGCTCTTCCTCCCCTCCACGCTGGCCAGGATTTCCTGAGTCCGGGCCAGATAGCTGTCGCACTAGCGGCGCAGGTCCTCCCGGCGGTTGAGACTGTGCAGCTGGCGCTCCCGCTGTCTGGTTTTTCGGTCCTCCCGCCACTCCACCGCCTTGCCCAGCAGGGCCAGCCCGCCGAAAATCGCAATCAGCGCCAGCAAAAACAGAATGTAATCTGCGCGAGTATACATTATCCGGCCTCGCTTTCTATGTTGACCATAGTACGGGTCAGGGTGATCTCCTCCTGGCACCAAAGGCCATAATTCCCATTCAAGAGCATATCTGAGGGCAGAAATTCCCTTTCGCTGTAAACATCCGCACAATTTAGAAACCTGCCGCCGGGGCGGCAAGGGTGGTACGCCTTGAACGCCAGATCGGCGGCGGTCCGGTCCGGCGCTTCTATCTCTGTCCAGCCGCCCTGGAAGGGATAGACCGGGTCGGTGCCGTAGGTGTAGTAGAATTTGGGCATGGTTTTGCTCCTTTCCGATAAGGTTTATTGGACCCCACTCTGCGTTTGTACGGGCTTGTGACCGTTGCCCCCATGGGCAGCCGCATTAGGGCGGGGCTTAAGCCCCTTGATGGCGAAAACAGACTGCTTAAAGACCCTGTAAACCGCCGCCAAACCCGGTTATAAAAACCTCTTTACGCCTAACCTGATGCCTATTCGCGGGCCAGGATGATGATCGTTACACAGATAATCGCTGTGATAAGTACCGCCACCATTGCAACACCCCCTTATACCACGCCGATTCCCATATTCCGGGCCATGCTGTAGAGCCCCGTATAGGAAATGTCCTCGTTATTCACGGCGTTGTTGTAGACGTTAACCGCGCCCCGGATGCCCCACTTGCTTTGACAGATGCCATGCAGGAAGCTGGCCTCCTTCTTCTGCCCGTCCTCGGCCAGTTTGGGGAAAAGGGCTTTCACGTCCTCGGCTTTGACCTCGCGGGTGCTGTAGAGGCGGTTCATGCGGATACGGGAGAAAAGCTGAGAGAATTGGGCCTCCTGTCTGCCATACGGCTGTAGACCGTGCTGTTTCCTATCAGGGCGATCCCTATGCCAGGCAGCTTATTTTCGGGATTAGGCTCTGTCCAGGCTCTTATTTCATCCAACGCCCGCAGCTGCAGGTGCTGGGCCTCATCGATAATAATAATTCGATTTGTCCCATCCAGCTTTTCCCGGATTGCGGCTATCAGCTCCACTTTTTTGCGACATTCTGTAACCCGTAAGGCTCGGGCCACCAAACTTAAAACGCTGCCAACTGTTCCGGTGCTGGGGGTGGCCTGTATGTACACGCTGCTGGTGGGGTTGTCCCTTACGAACTTTTCCGCGCCCTTGGTCTTGCCGATGCCTGCATCCCCATGAATAATGACCATGCCCTTTTCCAGCTGGCAATAGCGGATCAGCTTGTACACGTCCTCGGAAATGGAGGTGGGGATATAATCTTGGATGGGCTTATAGGGCAGGGCCTTTTCCGTGCTGGCGTCCTGTTCGTCCTGGGCCTTGAAGAACTCCTCAATCTTCCTTTCCAAGGCTGCAACGTCACCTTCATACATACTCCGGCGATAGTGAGAAAGGGCTGTCGGGCTGAAGCCCATAATGGGCGCGGCCTTGGCCTGGCTTAGTCCTTTTTCCTTCAAAAACTGCTCCACCCTCGCCTGTAATGCGCTGTTGTAAACCTTACTCATTGTCAAAGCCTCCATTTCGTTTCATTGCGTTCCTATTCATAACATCCAGGTCAGGCCCGCCCACCGCCTTAAGCAGCGGCTCCTCGTTGGGCCTTTGCAGCTCCAGCACCTTGGGCCGGGCCTCCGGGATGATCCGGGCCGTTTGGTTTTCATGGGCCTGCTCCAGCACCAGCTCCAGGGCGGTACGCCTGCCGAAAGCCTGCACTGTGCTGGCCTCCAGCGCCTCTTTGGTAATGCGCTCCAGCCGCCGCACCTTGCCCATGGCCTGCTTGACTTCTTCCTTGCTGGCCCCGTAGGTGAGCACCGCTGTGTTATCCACCGGCACCTCCATGATGAAACGATCCTCCAGGTCATACACCCGCACGGCGCTTAAATCGTCCGGGTCATAGCGGAAGTACACTTTTTTGCCCATATAGTTAAAGGTGAAATCATCGTTCCAATAGTCCAGCCGCTGGCCCGCGATGTCCAGATGCACCCCGCGCCTGCCAACTGTCTGCACCCTGGCGCTGCGCATGAGCATGAGGTTCAAGTCCTCGGCCCCGGCCACCCGCTTGGTGTGCAGGTTCTCATTGTAGACCTGCTGGCGGGGCTTGCCGTGGTCTGCGGCCACCTCGCCGCCATAGGGCTGCTGGTTGAAATACCAGTCCAGCAGGGTCTCCACCGTGTCGGTAAAGGTGGTGTCCAGGGGTATCTCCCCGTTTTTCAGCACACCCTTGAGTTTTTCCGGCTTTTCCACTACGTTGCCGCCCGTGTAGGTCTCGAACAGGCGGGAAAGGTGGTCTTTTATGTCCCTAAAGCGCCGCTCAATGATTTTTGCCTTGGCGTTTTTGACTATGGCGTTTGTCATGTTGATGCCCAGCCGCTCGAACACCGGGGGCACCTCAAAGCGCTCCTCGCCGTCCTTGGGCTTTTTCTTTCGGTGGCCCAGGCCGCCTATGTCATGGGTCAGGAACTCGCGGCCATTGTCAACGTAAATATTCTCCGGGATGCCGTATTTCAAGATGCCCTTGCGCAGCGCCACCAGGGTGGACTGGCTGCTGGGGGCCGTGGTGACGTGGCTCCCAGTATATATCCCGCTCCTGGCGTCAAAGAAGGCCGTAAGGTACAGACGATGGAGCTGGCCGTTCTCGCCCTGAGTGATAACGTCAAAGGTGTGGTTGTCCGCCACCCACCACTCATTGCTGGCCATTTCCTCATATAGACGGTGTATGTAGGGGGCGCAGCGGTCGCGGAAAGCCTTTTGGCCCTGGCGGCCCAATACTTCCATGGGCTCCGGGATGTCTCTTTCGACTTTTCGCCGGAATGTAGACTCGCTTGGGATGTCGTCTACCAGCTCGGGGGCAAACTTCTGGAAATATCGTATTGTGTATTGCCAGCATTTGCGGATGGGGTGCTGGGCTTCGTCTAGATAAAAGCTTAAAAAGACTTGCCACATCTCCTCAGTGATTTTGCTTTTGCCCTTGCGGCCCTTGCCGCGCTTGTCAATAAGAGCCTCCAGGCCCTGCGTTTCCATCTGCTTCTTTTTGCGGTAAAGAGTCTTTACAGAAAAAGTGTGCTCTGGATCGGTTTTAGCGCAAAGAGCGACAAACTTGTCATCGGCCTCAGCCTTGTCCCCTGGATAGCGGTCACGATAGTTTTGCCACTCCTTGAGGGTCTTTTCCCACCACATAATCTCCTGGCGTTCGCCGTCTGAGTAGTGGTCAAAGGCCTTGCCCTTTTTGCTGATAGATTTAGCCGTTTTTGGCAAACTGGCCTTAATCTGGGCAAAATATTTTTCCTGCATCGGTTTATCTAAAGCACTAATCGCAAACAGGTAAGCAGGCGAGTTAAATTGATTATAAATACATTCTGCCTCAAGTTTTCCGCTCTCAGCCCAGCGCCTGATAGTACTTTCGTTTTTGTTGTACAACTTGGCAACTTCTTTGGTCGTGAGCCTGGTTTCCACTTTATCACCGTCTTTCATGACCTGCCATCATCAGCACAGGGCGGTCATCCCCTGTGGACTGCCCGCATGGGGCAGTTTCGGCTTACTTCTTTTTTGTTTTTTCTACTCGGGCCAGAACTTCGCGGGCGTGCTTAATCTCTGCTTCTGTCGCTCCATACTCCAAAGTGCTTTGAGCGTCCAGCGCCTCTTTGATAAATCTTTTAATTAAATCTATCTGATATTCATAGTTTTTTCTTTTGAACCAGCATTGTTCTGCCAATGAATGATCCACATCCCTAACGCACTCAAGCCTGCTGCTGTCCTGCGACTGCTGATTATAAGCCAGATACTTCCTTTCTTCCTCAACGGCAAGCATTTTCAGCAGTTCAAACAATTCCTTGACTGTCAGATTCCCGTCTGTTTCTAGATAGTGTCTACATGAGTTAAGCACGAATAGCAGCCCAAATAGCGATACAACGGACGTGTACCGCAGCGATAAAGGCATCAGAGGTCTTAGCATAACGAGTAGCAATACCTCTCCAACGTTTCAGGGAAAGGAAGC
>CAJUNQ010000086.1 GCA_910587835.1 uncultured Oscillospiraceae bacterium
ATGCGGGCAAAGGGCTGGTCCAGGTCAATCTCCACTCCATCCTGCTCCACCTTGCCGGTGCCCAGCACCTTGTGGGCCACAAAGCGGATCAGGTTCTCCGTCTGGTCCATCATGCCATAGATGTCCGTATAGGCCTGGTAAAATTCCAGCATGGTAAATTCCGGGTTATGGGTGCGGTCCATGCCCTCGTTGCGGAAGTTCCGGCCAATCTCATACACCCGGTCAAAGCCCCCTACAATCAGCCGCTTGAGATGCAGCTCCAGGGCAATGCGCAGGTACATGTCCATGTCCAGCGTGTTGTGATGGGTAATGAAAGGCCGCGCCGCCGCGCCGCCAGCCTGGGTGTGCAGTACGGGGGTCTCCACCTCCAAAAAGCTCTGGCCGTCCAGAAACTCCCGGATGGCGCTGATGATTTTCGAGCGCTTGACGAACACGTCCCGGACCTCCGGGTTCATGATCAGGTCCAGGTAACGCTGGCGGTAGCGGGCGTCGGTGTTGGTCAAGCCGTGGTACTTCTCCGGCAGGGGCTGCAGGGCCTTGGAGAGAATGGTCAGCTCCAAAGCCTTGACAGAGACCTCTCCCCGCTGGGTGCGGAAGACCTCTCCCTTTACCCCCACAATGTCCCCAATGTCCAAAGAGGCCTGCATGGCCCGGTAGGCCTCCTCCCCCATCACATCGATTTTGGCATAAATCTGAATACGGCCCGAGTTGTCCCGCAGGTCCAGAAAAGCCACCTTGCCCATGCCCCGGCGGCTCATCACCCGCCCGGCCACGGTGACAACGCTGCCCTCCAAAGCCTCAAAGCTGTCCAGAATCTCCTGCGCCTTGTGGTCCGCGTCAAAGCGGGTATGGCGGTAGGGGTCGTTGCCCTCCTGCTGCATTTTAAACAGCCTCTCCCGGCGGACCCGGAGAATTTCGCTCTGCTCCTCCTGGGTCTGGGGAACCTGTTGATCTTCCTTCATAACCTTTTCCTCCCTCATTTTCATTCTGCTGCGTCCCGGGGCTTATCTTGAAATGGTGATGATCGTGTACTGGGCAGTGCCCGCCGGGGTCTCTACTTCCAGAGTCTGGCCTACTGTCGCGCCGATCAAGGCCTGGCCTACTGCCGACTCGTCGGAGATCTTTCCCCCTCTGGGGTCCGCCTCATTGGAGCCCACAATGCGGAAGGAGCGCTCGGACTGCTTGCCAGTGGGAGAGACAATGGCCACCTCCACCTTGGAGCCAATGTGCACTGTCTCATTATTCAGGCTGCTCTCGTCAATGACCACTGCGCCCTTGAGCATGACCTCCACGTCGGCAATGCGGGCCTCGACCATAGCCTGGTCGTTTTTGGCCTCGTCATATTCGCTGTTTTCCGAAAGGTCGCCAAAGGACAGGGCGACCTTTATTTTTTCGGCCACCTCCTTGCGGCGCACCGTTTTCAAAAAATCCAGTTCCTTTTCCAGGGCGGCAAGGCCCTCTTTGGTGACAAAATATTGCTTTTCAGCCATGAAATCCACACTTTCCTTTCTCCCGGCCACCCGGGGGTACGGCAGGGGGCAGGCCCCGAGCCAATACCCATTATTATACTTCTCCCCCGCCAAAAAGTCAACCCACCGCGCAGCTGGGGGCGTGTCCTGCCGGGTACTTCATTACGAGACACGAACGGGATACCTTATAGAGACAGACCTGCGTGTCCGCCCGTCTCTCCCTGGGTTCCGGTACTTCCGCGAGTTAGCGGATTGCCTTCTCCCCTACATGATAATCTGCGCAAGGGACACTCCCCACAGCTGGGGCTGGGCCTCCCGCCGGGGCGGCGGTCCCCCACAAATGGAGGAAGGAACCGGAATTCTCCCGTCCCTTCCTCTGCTGTCCGTTTTCCAGCCTCTTGACCATCAGGGAGGAATCCCTGGCTTTTCAGGCCGCGCCTGCTATTTTTCCAGAAGAATGGCAAGGGTGGGGCTCTCTTCGCTGTATTCGCTGCCAGCCACATCGCCAAAACAGCCGCAGGTGCGAAAGCCGCTGGCGGCTGCCTCCTGCTCCAAGGCACTCCTGGAAAAATGGGTGTTCCACAAATAGTAATGGCTGGTTTTACTGCCTGTGATGACCATTGCCTGCTCCAAAATAACATTCCCCGGGTATTTGCAGGCCCGGTGCAGAACTATATGCTTTTCCGGGCTCCAAAAGCCCCCCTCAGGGCAGGCCTCCCAGGTTTGTCTTTCTGAATAGGCCTGAAACCGGGCAAGAGAGAACACATCCAGCAGCAGCCTGCCGCCGGGCTTCAGGTGCCGGTAAATCAGCCCCAACAGCCTGGCCCGGCCCTCAGGCGGCAGCGCGCCGTAGTCACAGTAGATCATGGTGGCCAGCCCAAAGGTTTTGTCCAGAGACAGGTTCAGATAGTTCTGAAGCGCATAGTCCACCTGCAGACCCTTCTCTCTGGCGCTGGCCTGGGCATAGCTGATGGACCGGCGGGAAAAGTCCACTCCCGTGACCGCGTACCCTCTGCGGGCATAGCCCTCTGTATAAAGCCCGGGGCCGCAGCCGATATCCAGGATGGAGGGGTACTTTTCCAGAGGGAGCACCCTGCCAATCCAGTCCAGAGACCTTGCGATGAAGGCATGCTTCCGGCTGGCCCCCTCAAAATCCGGGTCCAGGTGGGCCTTGAGCATTTGCTCAGAAATATGCCCGTCACCCAAAAGGGAACCTCTGTTTTTGTGTAGAGGGCAGGCTTGTGAAAAAACGGCGTCAGTTCCGTCAGCAGAGCTTCTTTCATGTTGGCTTTCTTCTCCATTTCTTTTTACGCGGCTGACTGAGGGGGCTCAGGCCTTGAAGTCCACATGCTGGACTGTGCCGGCTTGGCCGTTCTCCTTCAGGTAAAGCCCGGTGCGGCGGATGCGGGCCTCCTCGGAGCCGGAGCTGCCGGTGAGGGAGAACTGCGTCCCCTGACTGCCCAGGAAGATGGCCCCCACGCCGGCCTCCTTCAGGGAGAGGAGCTTAGCCTCGTCAGAGCCGCATTTTATCCACACAGACAGCCGGGAGAACACCGGATCATTCTCGTCAATCCAGCCGTTGCCGTCCTGGTCGTACTGGGCCAGCTCTCCAAAGCCGTCGCCTGTTTTCGCGCCAAACAGCTCAGAGCCGTCGTTGATCTTGCCGTCGCCGTTTTTGTCCAACGCCAGAAAACCGCTGCCCTCCCCCAAAGCAGCCATTTCCTCCTCCTGACCGTCAGCGTCCAGGTCGAAATAAAAGCTCACGTCAGACAGCGAGGCCGCGTCCGTGTCCAGATTGATGACCAGTGGGTCGGTGAAAATCTCCTCCTTGCCCACCACCTGATAAGCGGCCTCAAAGCTCCGGGACATTTCCAGGGAGATGCCGAAGGAAATGGTGCGGCCGTCTGCGGTGACAGCCGTGCCCGCCGAGCAGAAGGCTGTGTGCTCCTCACCCTTCACAAAGCCGGACTCCACCGTCTGGCGGGTCCAGTAGCCGTTGACGGGCTGGGAGGACAGGCCGCCCCCGCTGAGCTCCAGCTGGCCCACCATGGCGGAGGTATGCCGGTAGCTGGCCGAGGCCTGCGCAAAGGCAAAGGCTCCGCCAGTGGGACGGGTCTCTGTAGGGATGTCTTTGGAGAATTTCTTGCCGGTGATGCGCTCCAACAGGGCCATCATCTTCCGCAGCATCTGAATCCGGGGGTCCTTCTCCACCTCTGTCTGAATGTCGCTGAGCCAGTTCCGAGAGCTGCCGGCAGAGGGCAGGGGCACAGTCTGGCCGGAGCCCTTGGTCTGGGCGCTGCTCCGCTGGGTGGGCGGGGCCTGCTCGGCAGAAGCCTCTCCGCCGGCGGACACAAAGCGGGCCATGCCGCCCTCCGCCTCCACACGCTTGGTGCGCGCCGTGGAGACGGAGACCCGGGTGCTGCCTGCAAACGCCCCCTGGCCACGGTCCAGGTGGATCAAGGTCTGTGTGGCTTCCTCTTGATAGGAACGGGAAGCGCTCATAGAAACGGAGCTTTGTGCAATACGCATAGAAACGGCCTCCTTTTTTTGCATAAAATCAAGGACTGAAATATGGGCTGCGGCTTCTGCTACCGTATCCTATATACTATTACAATCGGCAAAACCTGGCAAAAATGAAGCCGCTGGGCCGATTCCCCACTGGAAATATTTGCAGAACGCCTGCGCCGCTGAGGAAACACCTCCATTGTCATACCTTTTCGCCCCTTGCTTTGCTGTTTGCTTATAAAAAATCCGCCTACCCTAATGGTAAGCGGACAATGTACCTGCTGTTTTCGTTTTTCTCTCGGCCAGGAGCTTTCCCGTCAAAAGTATGACCGCTCTGCTGAGGTGTCACTCTGGCTCTATGCTGTTACCTGTGCTGCTCCTCCCCGTACAGCTGCCGGTACACCCCCCGCAGCTTCTGCACCTTCTCCACATAGGCCGCTGTCTCCGGAAAGGGGATTTCCGCCAGTCTCTTCCCGTCCGGCGAAAGCCCCGCGTCCCCCAGCCAGCGGTCCACATTGCCCATACCCGCATTGTACGCCGCCAGAGCCACCGGCAGACTGCCGTAATGGTCCAGCAGCAGCCGCAGCAGCGC
Organism: uncultured Oscillospiraceae bacterium; assembly: GCA_910587835.1. GTDB lineage: Bacteria > Bacillota > Clostridia > Oscillospirales > Acutalibacteraceae > Acutalibacter. The sequence goes on from CAJUNQ010000086.1 coordinate 4,567, forward strand.
GCACCCGCAGTGGACATTGTCATTGACGTCAAACACGTCCCCACCGCCGTTCTCCGGCGGGTACTCCTCCGCCATCCATTGAAAGGTAGGCTCAGTCAGCTGCATCAGGCCCTTTGCCTGAGCCCGGGAGCTTGCCTGCTGGTCAAAGCCGCTCTCCGCCCGAATCACCGCGTACACCAGCTCCTCCTCCAGGCCAAACTCCTCAGCCTCCCGGCTCACCACCTCGGTGAAATGCCGGGGGTACAGCCAGCGCAGGGCAAAGCCGCTCAGGGCAGGCCCGGCCAGCGCCGCTGTCAGAATCACGGCCGCCAGGATCAGCGCTGCCGCCGTCAGTCTGACCGAAACCTTTTTCAAACGCCTCACCTGCCCTTCCACTGGTCTCCCATCCTTTTCACCTGACACGCCAGGTCTGCTTCCGGCCCGTTTTCTATCTCATAGTCTGCCCGCTCCCGGTAGTATTCATCCTCGGGCTGAGCCCCCAGCCGCTGAAGCGCCTGCGCCTCTGTCAGCCCATCCCGGGCCATGACCCGCCGCAGCCGCTCCTCCTTTGGGGCTGTCACCGCGACAATGCGCCGGCACCACCGGTCCAGCCCGGCCTCAAACAGGGTGGGCGCGTCCCACACCACAAGCTTCCCGGCCTGGCGCAGCCGCGCTGTCTCCTGCCATACTGCCGCCACGATTCGGGGCAGCGTAATGTCTTCCAGTGTCCTTTTGGCCTGTTGACTGGCAAAGGCCCGGCCCGCCAGCCTCCGCCGGTCCAAGGTTCCGCCGGGGGCTACGTCCTCTCCAAAGGCCCGCTGCAGCTCGGCAACGCAGGCCTCGTCATACACCTGGGGCGAGCGGGTGAACCGGTCGCAGTCCAGCACCTCAAAGCCCTGCCGGGCCAGCTCCTGCCCCACAGTAGACTTTCCCGCTCCGCTGGGCCCCACCAGCCCCACAATCATCGGCCCGGGCGCGGCCTCCACCCGAAAGGCCGCGGCCCGCAGCAGCCGGTTGTACACCGCAAGGCCCACCCCCCTGGGACTGGGCCGCTGGGCATACACCCGCCCCGCCCCCTGTTCGTCCAGCCGGAGCAGGGCGCTGAAAAGCTCCCGCGCCTGCCGGGCCCGGTCATACCGGGAGCCGTAGACCACTGCGGGCAGCTCCACCAGCGGCGCGGTCTCCTCAAAGCACAGGGCAAAGGCAGGGCCCTCACCGCTAGCATATGTTTTTTCTCCCTGATTATGTCGCGCCGCCTCCCGCTGATTCACAAAAGCGGCAAATTCTTCCGGCGACCCGTCTACCAGCAGCACCTGGGCCCTGGGCGCGTAGTGCTTATACTTCATTCCCGGCGAAGCGGCCTGAGCCCCAGGGGCCAGCATGGCTGTCACCGCCGGGTCGATCTCCAAGCGGCCCAGTACTGCCCGCAGCTGCTCCACCGTCACCCCGCCGGGCCGCAGAAGCCGGGGACAGTCTCCCGCAAGGCTCACCACAGTGGACTCCACGCCCACCCCGCACGCGCCGCCGTCCAACACTCCGTCCACCCGCCCATTCAGGTCCCTCAGAGTATGGGCAAAGGTGGTGGGGCTGGGCCGGCCGGAGGGATTGGCCGAGGGCGCGGCCAAGGGCACCCCGGCCGCGTCAATCACCGCCCGGGCCATGGGATGGGAAGGACAGCGCACGGCCACTGTGGCAAGGCCCCCGCTGGTCGCCATGGGTATTTTGTCCGACTTTTCCAGTATGATGCTGAGGGGGCCCGGCCAGAACGCCTCCGCCAGCCGAAGGGCCGCCGGGGACAGCTCCCTCACCAAAGGGGCCCACTGCTCCGTGCCGGTGATGTGCACAATCAGGGGGTTGTCCGCCGGCCTGCCCTTTGCCTCGAAAATGCGCCGGACCGCTTCCGGGTCCAGCGCGTTGGCTGCAAGGCCGTACACGGTCTCGGTGGGAATGGCCACCAGCCCGCCGGCCCGCAGGATTTCTCCGGCCCGGGCAATCCCCTCCGGGGCGCCGGTCAGCTGTTCCGTTGTCATGGCCTCAGCTCCTTCCTTTTGGTATGCGCTTTGCTCCGGAGAAAAGGGCCTCCCTCTCCAAGTCAAACCGGCTTCACACAGTCCGCGCTGGTCGGCTCCTGCTCCGTTTTTTCCCTGTTGCCCCCCAGGCTAGCTTGCAGAGGCTTCCAGCTTTGCCGCCCGGTCTGCCGCGATCAGGCTGTCCACAATCTCGTCCAGCGACCCGGCCAGCACCTCCTCCAACTTGTACAGCGTCAGCCCGATTCGGTGGTCTGTCACCCGGGACTGGGGGAAATTATACGTTCTGATCCGCTCCGACCGGTCTCCGCTGCCCACCTGGCCCCGGCGCTCCGCCGCCACCTGGGCGTCCGCCTTTTCCCGCTCCTGGCTCAGCAGCCGGGCCCGCAGCACTTTCATGGCCTTGTCCTTGTTCTTGTACTGGCTCCGCTCGTCCTGACACTCTACCACCATGCCCGTGGGCAGGTGGGTGATGCGAATGGCCGACGAGGTCTTGTTGATGTGCTGGCCCCCCGCTCCACTGGAACGGAAGGTGTCAATCTGCAGGTCCTTGGGGTCAATGTCCACCTCCACCTCCTCAGCCTCAGGCAGCACCGCCACCGTGGCCGCCGAGGTGTGAATGCGCCCCTGGGTCTCTGTCTCAGGCACCCGCTGCACCCGGTGGGCTCCGCTCTCAAACTTCAGCTTAGAGTAGGCCCCTGCCCCGTCGATGAGGAAGCTCACCTCTTTAAAGCCGCCCAGCTCTGTCTCGTTCAGGCTGACAATCTCTGTGCGCCAGCCCTGACGCTGGGCATAGGCCGTGTACATGCGGTACAGGTCATAGGCAAACAACGCCGCCTCTTCGCCGCCGGTTCCTCCCCTGATCTCCATAATGACGTTTTTTTCGTCATTGGGGTCCTTGGGCAAAAGCAGCAGCTTCAGCTCCTCTGTCACCGCCGGGAGCTGCTGCTCGCTCTCCCGCAGCTGGGCCTGAGCCAGCTGCCGCAGCTCCTGGTCTCCGGACTCCAACAGCTCCTTGGCCTCCTCCAGGGCCCCGGTCAGCTCCTGATACCTGCGGTAGGCTGCAACAACAGGCTCCAACTCCCGGCTCTCCTTCATCAGGGCCGAGAACACCGCCGGGTCCGCTGCGCTTTGGGGGTCGTAGAGCTTCTGCCCGATCTCCTCAAAGCGGTTTTCAAACACCTTCAAATTCTCAAACATAGTCTGCTCCATTCCAGCATAGCCCGTTATTCCCGGACAAACGCAGCGTCCTGCTCCGGCAGGCCTGCCGTGTCTGCCACCAGCCGCTCTACCCGCATGTGCAGGTCATATTTCTCCCGCAGGGCGGCAATCACCTCCATCATGGGGGACTGGTGGTGGGCGTCAATCGCCGCCTGGTCCTGCCAGCTGTCCACCAGCAGCACGGTCTCCGGGTCCTCCAAAGACGGATAATAGGCATACCCCAGGTTGCCCGCCTCGGCCCGGATTTTCTCCACAGCGCCGCTCTCGGTCATTTCCTGAGCAAAGCGCAGGGCGCTGCCCTGTGCGCCGGTATAGTAAATGTGTACCGTAATCATGATTGCCTCTCTCCCGGCCGGCTCAGTCCGGCTCTTCCCGCTGTATTTTTTTGATATTCTTCTCGCATTTCAGCCGGGGCAGCATGACCTCGTGGCCGCAGCCCAGGCATCTTATTCTGAAGTCCATGCCCACCCGCAGCACCAAAAACTCCTTGCTGCCGCAGGGGTGGGGCTTTTTCATCAGCAGCCGGTCTCCCACCTGTACGTCCATAGCGCTGCCCCCCTATGCCGCAGGCGGGGCCGCTGCCAACGCCGCCTCGCTGCCCATCTGAGAGGAAACGCTCTGGGTGCGCACATCCTGAATGGCCAGGGTGACGGTGTAAGCGCCCAGCACCCAGCAGGCCTCGCCAGCGCTGCCGCTGATTGCCACCGTCGCCGGGGCCTCCATCATGCCTGCCCGCACCTCCATGTTGCTCATGTCCACCTGCACAGTCACCGAGTCGCCGGTAAGCTTTGACACCTGAGCCTCGGGCCCGGCCAGAACCACCTCCAGGCTCCGGCTGCTGAGCTGGGCTTCCAGGCTGCCGGTGGGAGCGTTGAGCAGCTGCACATTGCTCTCCGGCACAGTGACCGTGTTCGTGCGGTAGCCGTTCAGGTTGACTGTGACCGTGGCCTGGCTCAGGGTGTTGGACCCGGGATTGGTGATGTCCTTGGTTCCCGCAGGCACCGGAATCTCCATGGTGTAGCTGGCGGAACGCTGGTCCAGGTCCAGCTCCGCAAAGTCAATGATGGTGTCCAGGCGAATCTCCGTCACTGTCCCCAAGGTCTCCGCCGAGCCGGTTAGCTCAATGGCCTCCGGGCTAATGGTGATGCGGGAGCTGGAAAAGCTGGACGGGGCATGGGCCGTGGTCACCTGCAGGGGCACGGTCTTTTTCGGGGTGACAGGCACCGTGACCTGCACCTCCTCCACGTCTGTGGTCAGATACAGGCTTTCCAGGTCGGCCAGCTCCTGGCTGTCCTGGTCGAACAGGCGCAGGGGGCAGTGCCACTCCCCAAACTCCCGCAGGGGGTCTGCCGCGTTATAGCTGACTGCCGCCCGGACCGCCTTGTTCACCGCCGACTCCGGTCCGCTGACCTTCACCTGCTCTACCGACAGCACCGGCGTGCCAGGGTAAAAGCCCGTAGCCGCCGTATAGGTCAGGTCCGGCTCAATTTTCAGGGCGGTCTCTTTGAAGCGGTCATATTCCAGGGTGATCTCCTCCGGGCTGACAGAGACAATGTCATAGTCGGAGACCGCGTTGCGCTTGACACATTTCACCTGGGCGCTGAGCTTTTGGGTGGTGTTCCCTGTCAGCTTGGTCGAGGTGGGGTTCAGGGTGACAGACACCTCAAAGTCCTCCGCAGTCAGGGCCCGGGTGATGGAACTGCTGCCGGAAACCTCAATGTCCACTGTGTCATAGGACGCGTTGAACACCCGCAGGCCCTCCTCCTCTGCCCGGGCAGAGAGGCTGATGTTCACCGGCACGTTCTGAACCACATAAGAGCCGTTTCTGTCGCTGCCCGCGGCCATGACAAACCAGCCCACCACAGCTGTAATCAGCGAGCAGACAAACACAAAGGTGTTATGGTAAACCAGTTCCCGCAGCCGGAACCGGCCCTTTGTGTTCCGCTGTTTTCCCTCGTCTTTTTTTGAATTCACAATCCTGCCTCCTGTCTCTCAAAGCTGGCCATGATGTGTAAGAAACCTGTATGAGCGGTCCTTTTCCTGCCGCTCGTTATGGAAATCACTTGTCATACAACCCGTATTCCTGCGCAAATTTGCCTGAACCGGCGCGAAAAGTCCTCGCTTTCCCAACATTTCCGGCGATGCATACAGGTCCCAAAAGGCTATTTTCCCTCCTGCTTGTCCCTGCCCAGACCCAGCCGGCCCAACAGTCCGCCCCGGCTGCTGCCCTCAGGCTCGCCAATCAGCTCCCTCTCCAGGGTCTCGGCCAGGGTCAGGCGGTTGTAGTTGCGGGTAAGCCTGCCCCCCAGGGCAATGGAGATCTGCCCGGTCTCCTCAGAGACCACCACCACCACCGCGTCAGAGTTCTCGCTCATGCCGATTGCCGCCCGGTGGCGGGTGCCCAGCTCGGCGCTGACCGCGTCGCTGGCTGTCAGGGGCAGAATGCACCCTGCCGCGCAAATGCGCCCGTCCCGAACCACCATGCCGCCATCGTGGAGGGGCGCTTTATTGAAGAAAATATTGGCAATCAGCTGGCCGGAGGGGCCGGCGTCCACCAGGGTGCCGGTGTCAATAATCTCTCCCAGGCGGGTCTGCCTCTCAAAAACGATCAGCGCACCCATGCGCAGCTGCTGAAGAATGGCAGTGGCCTCCACCACACCGGCAATGGCCTGGCGGGCCGCGGCCGCGTCGGCATCCTTATTGGTGCGGCCCACCGCGCTGGTTAAAGACTGCACGGCCTTGCTGCGGCTTACCTGCTCCAAGGCCTTGCGAATCTCCGGCTGGAACAGAATGACCACAATCACAAAGCCCGACTGAAGGAAGGACCGGAGGATGCCGTACACCATCATCAGCTCTCCATAATTGGAGATGAGGAACAGCGCCACCAGCAGAATAATGCCCTTTACCAGCTGCCCGGCCCGGGTGTCCCGCACCAGCTTGATCAGCCCGTAAAGCAGTATGGTGACGATCGCCACGTCCAGTGCGTCCTTCAAGGTGAACTGCCGGGCCAGGTTCAAAATGGTTTGTCCCTGCCGGGCGATATATTCCATCACAGCGTCCACAGCGGTCATCCTTTCCTGTATGTAATCCGGGTTTGATTGCTTCCGTCGTGCTTTTGGGAGCGGCGTCCCAAAAGCTCCCACTATATTCTACCACAAGCCGGCCGCAAATAAAAGCCCTTTTTATGAATCTTTCCATTTGCGCGGCCTCTTACAAAAGGCGAAAGCCCCTCGTCGGCCCGCTTGTCACCCTTTCCCCCTCTCCCTCATATCCTATAGCAAGCGGAGCCTTCCGCGATTTCTTTCAAAGAGGTGATTTGATGGGCAAGCCTGTTATTTTGGTCAGCTCTGTCACATATGCCATGAAGGCCCGGGACGTCCTCTTTCGCCGGGGCATTAAGGCCATCGTCCACCGCATTCCCCCCACCGCTGCCACTGGCTGCGGCTACGGCGTCTATGTGCCTCAGGGCACAGAAGAGGCAGAGGCCATCCTCCGGGAGAACTCCATCCGCATTCTGGGCCGCGCGGAATGGGAGGCGTCTCCATGATCTATCTGGACAACAGCGCCACCACCTACCCCAAGCCCCCTGCCGTCCGCCAGGCCATGGCCCGGGCAATGGCCGAGCTGGGGGCCAACCCCGGCCGGGGCGGCTTTGCCATGAGCATGCGCGCCGGCCAGGCCCTGTTTGACTGCCGCCAGGCCGCTGCCAAGCTTTTTGACGCGCCCGGCCCGGAATGCGTCAGCTTTCAGCCCAGCTGCACCCAGGCCCTCAACCTGGTGATGAAGGGCTGCCTCCACCCCGGCGACCATGTGGTGGTCTCTGACCTGGAGCACAACGCGGTGATGCGCCCCCTCACCGCCCTGGCCCAACGAGGGATCACCTTTACCGCGGCCGCTGTTACCCCGGGGGACAGCGACGCTACAGTCAACGCCTTTCGGGGGGCCATGAACAGCAAAACAAAGCTGCTGGTGTGCACCCAGGCCTCCAATGTGTTTGGCCTGCGGGTGCCGGTAGAACGCCTTGCCGCCCTCTGCCACCAGTATGGGGCAAAAATCTGTGTGGACGCCGCCCAGTCTGCCGGCACGGTGCCAATCAGCGTACAGGAGAGCGGCATTGACTATCTGTGCTGCGCGGGCCATAAGGGGCTTTTCGGCCCCATGGGCACCGGCCTGCTGGTTCTCCGCGATCCATCGGACAAGTTGGCCTCTCTGGTGGAGGGGGGCACGGGCACCCAGTCCCGCAGCCTGCTTCAGCCTGAGGAGCCCCCTGAACGGTATGAGCCCGGCACCCAGAACGTTCCGGGCATTGCCGGGCTGCGGGCAGGCATTGAGTTTGTTCTGCGCCAGACCCCGGAAAAGCTCTACCGGGAGGAAATGGCTCTGGTAGGCTATCTGTACGCCAGGCTCTCCAAAATCAAGGGGGTACAGCTGTATACCCCGCCGCCCAAGCCCCCCTGGTTCATGCCGGTGCTCTCCTTCAATGTGGAGGGCATACCCAGCGAGGAGGTGGGGAATCTGCTGGCCAAGCGGGACATTGCGGTGCGCTGCGGCCTGCACTGCGCCCCCCAAGCCCACAACAAAATGGGAACCAGCGAGGGCGGCACCGTGCGGGTCTCCCCCTCTGTCTTCACCCGCCGGCAAGAGCTGGACGTTCTGGTGCAGAACGTGGCAGCCATCGCCCGGGGACAACACCGGTAGCGGGGGTGAAAGCCCGGTCCGGCGTCCCAAGCAAAAGCGGCCCTCCCTGTCTCAGCTGAGACGGGGAAGGCCGCTTTCTCATTCGCATATTGACAGAACGGTTACCGCTGGTCCAGATGCTTACAGCAGGACGGATACAGGAAGCCGTAGGTATTCTTCCGGTAGTTGGCCGCTCCGTTCACCGCGTCGGTATAGTTGCCGAAGAAGAATATCTTGCACTCAGCCAGCCGGCGGTAGAGCAGGCCCGGCACACAGATGCCGCCCGCCCGGTGCCACTGAATGAACTCATTGGCCAGAGAGGTGGAGTCCGCATAGGTCAGGTCCCGGGTGAAATTGCCGCTGAGCTTTACATACCCAGAGGGAAGCCAGCCGCTGCTGCCGCTATAGTTGACCTTGTACCAAACCTCCTGCTTGGTGGTGCTGCGGTTCACCTGTACGCCCACCACCTGCACCGCCGCGCCCTTGGGCACCTGAACCACTGTGGAGCTGGTAGAGCTGGCCGCAGAGTACATTTTAGCGGCCACCACATTCAGCGTGCCTGTGTAGGGCTTGGAGGAAGATGCGTCCGTGGGAGGGGCCACCATGTTCAAAATAATATTGGGCGTATCGTACCGGCTCAGGCTCAGAGCTCCGGGGCCGCAGTTGTAAACAAAGCTCACCAGCGCGTCATACTGGGCCTGGCTCATTTTGATGTCGTTCTCCTTGCGGAAGTTTTCCACCGCCTTGGAGTAGCTTCCGTTATTCACCGTCTCGGTGAGCATAGCGTAAGCCTCGGTTTTGGTCAGGTTGTTGTAGAAAGCGCTGTTCTTGGCCACCACATAGCCATGGCCTACCGTGGGGTTGCCCGCAACCACCCTGTCGTCCTCAATCTCCTGCACATAACCCTCAAACACCGCCAGCATGTCCAGCATCCTTCCGCTGACCCGGCGGGTCTCATTGGTGGCGGTGGTGGTGTCCCCCGCCTGGGTGACCAGCACCGTGAAGGTGCAGGCCTCGTTGGAGTAAACCCCGTTGGAGCTGGAATAGGCTTTCAGCGTGTACAGCCCCGCTGCCCCGAACTGCACGGTCCGGCGGAACACCCGGACCGTGTTGGCGGGCAGGTCATAGGAGGACTTCACGCTCTCCTCCTCATAGGCGCTGGAGGAGAAACTGCCCCCAGCAGGGCCGCTGACAATATCAAACCGCACCTCGTCCCTGGTGTTGTCCGTTACAGCGACCAGGTCAAAGTTCTGCTTCAGGGGCACCGTGTTGCCGTCCGCATAGGCAAAGCGCACTGGCTGGGGCTGGGTGACCGTGACCGTGCAGGTGGCCTTCACCTTGCCGGTGCCATCGGCATAGCTCAACACCGCCGTGCCGGGAGAGTCCGCGTACACAATGGCGCTCTGGGACTTGGCGCTATAGTCAATGGTATACCCTACCTTGGCGACGCTCTCGTTGGAGCTGCTCCAACGCATACTGCTGATGTTGGAGTCCGCAGTAGCGTCCAGCCGGGCGCTCATATATTGGTGCAGCGTCATGGAAGACGCGGAAAGGTCGCCGTTCTGTGAGGGCCCATCCCCTCCGGTATAGGGCAGCAAATAGTCTGACAGAGAGTAGCCGCTCAGCCCGCCGGAGGTCTTCACCCCCAGCCAGGGGTATTTGGACACGTCTGTCACTGTCAGCAGGGTGCCATTGGTTACGGCCGTCACCACCGGGTTGCTGGTGCCAGGCCCCTTGCGGATGTTCAGCCCGGTTTCAGCGTTTACCTTCACGGTGCCGCCCACCTTGAAGCCTCCCACATTGTCCCCAGGCCCAGGGGTCGGGTCGGGGACAGGGGTGGGATCGGGCTCGTTCACCGGGTCAGCTGCCTCGGCAATGTCCAGAAAGGCCCAGTGGGTCTTGGGCACGTCCACAAACTCCTGAACGTCCCGGTCAGCGGCAAAGCCCTCTCCCCGGCGGCCCAGAGCCACATTCATAATCGTGACCACCTCCGCCCGGCTGATGGTTGCCCCGGGCCGGAAGGTGCCGTCCGCAAAGCCCGCGGTCCAACCCCTTGCCTGGCTGACAGCCACCGCCTTATAGGCCCAGTGATTTTCCGGCACGTCTGTAAAATCGGCTGTTGGCTCCTCCTCCGGCGGCTCGAAGAAGCTGGCCAGAATCACCACAAACTCCGCCCGGCTGATGGTCTTTTTCGGCCCGAAGCTGCCGTCAGGCAGGCCGCTCACCGCCCCCAGGCTGTGAATCGCCGCCACTCCCGGGCCATACCAGTCGCTGGCCTTCACGTCCGCAAACTTATATTCCAGCTCTGTGGGCTTTTCCTTCAGCAGTGCGTACAGCATCACGCACACCTCGGCCCGGGTCATCTTGTTGCTGGGGCCAAAGCGCTTGCCGGTGAAGCCCGTAAGGTATGCCTCATGGGTGCCGGTTTTCAGGGCGCCCACAGCAGCCTTGAAGGTCTGGGGGGGCATTTCCTCCTCCGGCATCTTTCCCTCTTCCTCCTCATCGGGGCTGGGCTCCGGCTCCTCCGGCTGCTCCTCCTCTGCCGGGGAGGGCTGAGGCTCCGGCTCTTCCTCAGGGGCAGGCTCTGGCGAGGGCTCCGGCGTGGCCGTATCCTCTGACTGGGCCGGCTCCTCCGGACTGGGGGTAGGCTCTGCCTGTTCCAGGTCCTCCCCGTCCTGGGTCAGCTCCTGGCCAGGCGCCGCGTCTTCTGCGGCCTGTGCCAGGGGTGCGGCCGGAACCAGCAGAATGGCCACTGCCAGCACCAGCGGCAAAAGAGTAAAAATAATTCTATGTTGTCGCATAATGTTCTATGTACCTCCATCCAAGAAAAAACTGCTATGATGGCTTTATTATAACGTAAAAGTTACAAAATTGCAACTTTTTCTGAAAAATTCATGATATTACCAGGGTGGAGCCCGGTAATTCACCCACATAAAGGGTCATGTCTGTCATCACTGTGCTACATACAGAGCCACTCTTGACCAGCATTTCTGACATTTCACCAGCAGAGGACCGGCCTGGCAGCATATGCGTTCAGGCCGGTCCTCGATTGTTCTGACTTTGGTTGACTGCAAACCTTAAGAGCTTGGGGAGGGGCTCTGATATATCAGTGGTGTATTAGAGACTCTCTCCTCCAAATTCACCACCCGCAAACCGGACGCTCGCCCCCTTGCTCCGCAAGGGGTAGAAGCTTTGCTTCGCAAACCTTCCGCAGCCGCCACGGGCGCGCGTCTGCGCTCGCTGGGCCCTTTCGCTCTATTTTACCGGCAGCGAACAGGCCGCTGGTCTCCCTGCGGTCGACCGCGCTCCGACTTGCCTTCGGCAAGTCGACGGCGGCGCAGTCTTACCCCGTTCTGAACTGTGTTGCGGGAGCGAACTTATACCTCGCCCCTTTGCTTTCTGCGCCGCCGTTTTAAGGTCAAGACCTTGGGGACTCTGTCCCCAAACCTCTGCCACCTTTGTAAAGGTGGACGAAACTTTTAGTTCGCGTTCGTTTGCTCTGCTTCGCTTTGGCTTTCTGCCCGCGATTCGACCTCCTCGGTGAAGGTGAACTCTCCCTCCTGGTATCCGCAGCGGTACTTTTTCCCCGGCTTCAGCTCTCCCTCCAACAGCTTCTCCGACGCCAGGTCCTCAATCCTGCTCTGAATCACCCGCCGCAGGGGCCTCGCCCCATACGCCGCGTCATACCCCAGCTCTGCCACAGCCCCCACAGCCTCCGGCGTAAACGCAACCTCAACGCCCATCTCCTGCAGCCGTCCCTGCAGGGCTTCCAGCATCTTCCCGGCAATTTTCCCCGTGTCCTCCCGGCTCAGCTTGTGGAACACAATGATGTCATCCACCCGGTTCAAAAACTCCGGCTTAAACAGATTTTTCAGCTCCCCCAGCACGGTCTCCTTGATTTTCTCAAAGTCCCGCTCCTCCTGACCGCCGCTCTCGGCAAAGCCCAGCGAGGCCTTTTTCTCGGTGATGCGCCGGGCCCCCACATTGGAGGTCATGATGATTACCGTGTTCTTAAAGTCCACCGTCTTCCCCTGAGAGTCCGTCACCCGGCCGTCCTCCAGAATCTGCAGCAGGATGTTGAACACATCCGGGTGGGCCTTTTCAATCTCGTCGAACAGCACCACCGAGTAGGGCTTGCGCCGCACCGCCTCGGTAAGCTGTCCCCCCTCGTCAAAGCCTACATAGCCAGGGGGCGACCCCACCAGCCGGGACACCGTGTGCTTTTCCAGATATTCCGACATATCCAGCCGCACCATGGCCTTCTCGTCCCCGAACATGGCCTCGGCCAGGGCCTTGCACAGCTCCGTCTTGCCCACGCCTGTGGGGCCCAGGAAGATAAACGACCCTGTGGGGCGGTTCTTGTCCTTCAGCCCCACCCGGCCCCGGCGGATGGCCTTGGCAATGGCGGACACCGCCTCCTGCTGGCCCACCACCCGCTGGTGAAGAATTTCCTCCAGCCGCAGCAGCCTCTGACTCTCCTCCTCGGTGAGCTGGGACACCGGCACCCCTGTCCACATAGACACAATGTCCGCAATATCCTCTTGGGTGACCACACTGCTGCTGCGCTCGTTTTTAGCCGCCCACTCGTCCCTGGCCTGCTCCAACTGCTCCTGCAGCTCCTTCTGCTTATCCCGCAGCGCCGCCGCCCGCTCAAACTCCTGGGCGTTCACCGCTGCGGTCTTGTCCCCTTCCAGGTCCTTGATCTGCTTCTCCAACTCCTGCAGGCTGTCCGGGGCGGTAAAGGTCCGCAGCCGCACCCGGGACGCGGCCTCGTCCACCAGGTCGATGGCCTTATCCGGCAGGTAGCGGTCTGAGATATACCGGGCCGACAGCTTCACCGCCGCATCGATGGACTCATCGGTGATCTTCACCTTATGATGGGCCTCATACCGGTCCTTCAGCCCCCGGAGGATTTCCATGGCCTCCTCCTGACTGGGCTCGCCCACTGTGACAGGCTGGAACCGCCGCTCGAGCGCCGCGTCCTTCTCAATATGCTTGCGGTACTCGTTGATGGTGGTGGCGCCGATGACCTGAAAGTCCCCTCTGGCCAGGGCCGGCTTGAGAATGTTGGCCGCGTCTGTAGACCCCTCTGCCGACCCGGCCCCGATGATGGTGTGCAGCTCGTCAATAAACAGAATCACGCTGCCGTCGTTCTTCACCTCCTCCATGGCGTTTTTGATGCGCTCCTCAAAGTCCCCCCGGTACTTGGTGCCCGCCACCATGCCGGTCAGGTCCAGCGAGACAATGCGCTTGCCCTTCAGGGTCTCCGGCACGTCGCCCGCGTGGATTTTCAACGCCAGGCCCTCGGCCACAGCGGTTTTGCCCACCCCGGGCTCACCGATGAGCACCGGGTTGTTCTTGGTCCGGCGGGAGAGAATCTGGATCACCCGCTGGATCTCCTCTGTGCGGCCAATCACCGGGTCAATCTTCCCCTGAGCCGCCAGCTGGGTCAGGTCCCTGCCAAACTGTTCCAGCGCCTTGCCGGACTTGGCCCCGGCCTCTCCCTGGCCCTGGCCTATGGCCGCCGCGCCGCTGACCACCGAGGACAGCTCCCGCACCACCCGGTCCGGGTCCACCCCCAATATTTTCAGAAAGCGCATGGCATAGCAGCTCTCGTCCTGCATCATGGCGATGAGGATGTGCTCGGTGCCTGCAAAGGCGTTGTTCATCCGGGCCCCGGCCATGGCGGCAATCTGCAAAATCTGCTTGGTCCGGGGGGTAAAGCTCTCCGGGGTAAGGGAAGTGGGCTCTTTGCCCGCGCCGATGCGCTCCCGCAGCAGACGCTCATAATCCCCGGCAGTGACCCCCAGCTTGCTGAGCACTGTATAGGCCACGCCCTCGCCGCCCTTGAGCAGCCCCAGCATCAGGTGCTCGCTGCCAATGTAGTCGTGCCCCAGCTCCTGGGCAGCGTCCACAGCCAGGTTCAAGGCCTTGTTTGCCATGTCGGTAAAGCCGTTGAATTTGAACATAATATCACTCCTTATAATCGCCTTGTCTGAAGCATTTGTCTGTTATTTCTATCTGGTCGGTAAGACAGATATGCATGGGCGTCCCCCGCCGCTCCCGGGTAGAGAGCTGAAAGCCCAGTCCCTCATAAAACGCCGCCTGCCCCTGCCAGGCTTTCACATCTACCTGAATGCCATACCCGGGCCGCAGCTGGTCCCGCAGAAAGCCCAGCAGGCTTTCCACCAGCCGTTCCTCCATGCCCTGTCCCCGGTACTCCGGCAGCACAATCACATCCGTGATCAACGCCGTGGCCCCGCCGTCCCAAAGCAGCCGGGCCATTCCCACTGCCTGCTCTCCGTGGTAGGCGGCGGCGGTCCTCGCGCTCCCCGCCAGCCCCGCGCTGAGCTGTTCCTGGTGAATCTGCCGGAACCCGATGCCCTTTCGCAGGGCGTTCATCTCACCGGCCGAAATCCTATCCCGGTATTCTATATCCATATCCTTTCCTCCCGACGCCGGCTCTATTCCATTGTCAGGGGCTTCAACGCCTCCCGCAGGAGCTCTGCCCGCAGCTGGTCCCGCTCTGTCCCGTCCAGCTCCTTTCCGGCCCGGGCCATCAGGGTGGCGGGCTGAATGCTCACGCTCAGGCCGTCCAGCACGCCTGTCTCCACCCCTGTCAGCAGGCCCTGGACAGTCCCCAGCCGCACCAGGGAGAGCAGCTCAGTGGCCTCGCTGGCGTTGATCAGCCGGGCTGACTTCAAAAGCCCTGCCGCCCGGCTGAGCTTATCCTGCCAGCGGGGGTCCCCGCAAAGCTCCTCCCGCAGCCGCTTCTCCTCGCCGGCCAGCTGCCCGGCAATGGCGGAGAGGTTCTCGATAGCCTGGCTCTCGCTGAGTCCCAGGGTAATTTGGTTAGAGAGCTGGTACAGCTCCCCCACCGCCTTGCTGCCCTCGCCAAAGGCTCCCCGCAGAGTCAGCCCCAGCTTGGCCAGATTGGCCGCCACCCGGGCCATGCTCCCCGACTCGGTAAGAGCGGGCAGGTGCAGCATCAGCGAGGCCCGCATACCAGTGCCCAGATTGGTAGGGCACTGGGTCAGATAGCCGAACTCCTGGTCATAGGCAAAGTCCAGGGCCTCCCCCAGCAGGGTGTCCACCCGGTCTGCGGTCTCGGCGGCTTCCTTCAACGCCAGCCCCTCCCGCAGCACCTGAATGCGCACATGGTCCTCCTCGTTGATCATGACGGACACGCTCTCGTCCTCATTCACCAGCACCGCCCGACCCTGCCGCTGAGAGATGAATTCCGGGCTGACAATGTGACGCTCTGCCAAAGACGCCGCTGCCTGGGCCGGCAGCTCCTCCAAAGGCAGAAAGCGCAGCTGCAGCACACTGTTATAATTTTCCAGAGCCGCCCGTACCTGCTCCACCACCTGCTCCTTTTGCTGCAGGCTGGCCCGGCCGGGGAACACCTGCCGCCGCAGGTTCCGGGCCAGGCGCACCCGGGTGCTCACTGTCACGTCGCCGCCGGGGCCGGTCTTCTCATACCATTTCCGCTGCTCTGTCTGCTCAGCCATGCTTCTCCATCTCCTTTATCTCGTCCCGCAGCACTGCGGCCTGCTCAAAATTCTGGGCCTCAACAGCCTCCTTCAGCTGCCGGCGTTTCTCCTCCACCGGCGAGAGCTCCCTTTGCCTGGGGGACGCCGCCAGCTGCGTGTGCCGGTCGGCCACCCGCAGGGCCGAGCCCCCCGGCGACTTGCCCCGGTGCCGGGCCGCTCCGTGAACGCGCTGAATCACCGGCAGCAGCTGAGCCCGGAAGGTCTGATAGCACTGGGCGCAGCCCAGCTGCCCGGACTGGGAGATCTCCCCAAAGCTGGCCCCGCAGCCGGGACAGCGTTTTACCTGCTGGGCCGGAGCCTCCCCCAGCAGCCCGCCCAGCAAGCTGCCAAAGCCTCCCCAGTCCCCTAAAATGCCGCCGTAGCCCTGCTTCTGGGCGCAGTGGGCGCACAGATGGGCCTCTGTCAGCTGGCCGTTGACCAGCTGCTTGATATGTGTGGTAGCGGGCCGCTGCCCGCAGTTCTGACACAGCATATAAAACACCTCCTGAATTATCATTCCATATTTGGGACAGCATCCGCCTGCCCGGCCTGTTCCGCCGCGTTTTGCAGCGCCGCCTCATAGTCGTCATAGGCAAAGCCCTGGTTCCAAATGTCATCCTCCCGCATGGACAGGTAGAACATAAAGAAATGCTCCTCGTCCTTTAGGGCTTGTTTGAAAAATCGAAAACGCCGTCTTTTTACCCAGAAGCAGCCATCTTCTGCGTTGAAAATCCTCGTAATGCGCAAGTATTCCTTGCGGTTTTCTCCTTGAAGCTGACCGCTTCTGGTCAAAATTCTGTCATTTCCTCTATTTTCAAACAAGCCCTATGGTAAAGGACCCGTGAAAGCACAGCAGCGGGCTCTCACAGCCGGTTTCCTCCTGAAAGCTCTGGTACAGGCTGTCAAAGCGCGTCTTGGCCCAGGCAAGGGCCCCGGCCGCTTTCTGCCGCTGGTCCGGGCTGTCCAAGGGGCCGAACCGAGGCTCAAAATGCCTGTCATAGTAATTATAGCTTCGATAGTCCCAGTCAAACCCCAGTCCGGCCAATTTTTCTTCCCAATCGCTGTAAAAATTCTGTGCTGCCAGCCATTCCTCCAAATAATGCTCCATCACCTGGAACTCCCCTCTGGCCGCAGGGGCCGTCCATGCGGGAAACTCTGTACCGTCGCCTGCGGCGACCCAATGCCGGGAGCCCTCCATCTGGCCCGTACACTGAAAGTCCATGGCTGGAAACCTCTCTTCCAACCGGCCTAGCAGCGCCCTGTCCTGGTCCTCATGAAAGCCCCGGAACACCCAACCGCCGCCCCGGCGCCCGGCCAGGCTCAACGCCAGCAGCAGCGCCGCCCCAAAAACCGCTCCACTTCGTCTGCCCATGGGAGCTAGGTGCGGGAGGCCAGCAGCATGTTTTTCACCAGCATGGCCCGCACGGTGTCCCGCAGTTCCTTGGGCACAGCCATCAGGGTCTTTTCTGAGGAGGCCGCAAGAATCAGCTCCGCCGACCGGCGGTCCAGTACGCCGCTCTGCACCATGTTCTGCACCATGGCCCGGGCCGTGGCCCCGTCCAGGGCGTCCCCCACCCCATTGACCATGTGCATAATCATGTCCGCGGTAGAGAGGCTCAGCCTGGTGATGCGGATATACCCCCCGCCCCCCCGGCGGCTCTCTACCAGATAGCCCTGCTCCGGGGTAAAGCGGGAGGTGAGCACATAGTTAATCTGACTGGGCACGCAGCCCAGAAACCCCGCCAGCTCATTGCGCTGTATCTCCGCAATGCCCCCCGCCTGATTCAATAGCTCCAGAATGTAGTTGGCCACGCTGTCGCTGATGCGCATGGCTTCTCGCCTCCATTTATCTTTGACTTTCTTTGACTTTAGTTTACCCGTTCTGACCTAGCTTGTCAAGGTCAAGCAAAGTCAAAATCAGGCGAGTTTGCCCTGATATTCTTCTTCATACTCTGATTTTCTCTCTTTTCTTTCTGAAATCTCAATTTGCAAAAAAGGCGCTGCGGGCTGTAACACTTTCCCTGCCATGGAATAGTATGGAATGTAAACGAAAGGAGGCGTTCCAAAATGTGTAACAACAGTTGCTCTTGGATCATCATCATTGTTCTGCTCCTGCTGTGCTGCGGTGGCTGCGGCAGCACCTTCGGCGGCTGCAACAACGGCTGTGGCAACGGCTGCGGCAACGACTGTGGCTGCAACAACGGCTGCTGCTAAACAGCGCCGGGCCCTGACCTGAAGCACGAAAAGAGGACGCCGTCCCAGTGACGGCGTCCTCTTCGTTTATGCTTTTACATTCCTTAGAACTTGTACCAAGAGAACATTTGTCAAGGGGGATTTCACCCAAAAGATGAAATCCCCCCATAAGCTGGAAATTATATTTTTATAATCCTGATATGACAATATAGATATTCTTAACAGGGTATATATTCGTTCTCCAAATCTCATCAAATTCCTCTGTGCTGAGTTTTCTGTTATACCAGCCGCCATTTGCATTGACGTTATCAGAGATTGAATCTACCAGATATATGAAATTCTCATCATA
>CAJUNQ010000087.1 GCA_910587835.1 uncultured Oscillospiraceae bacterium
ACGCCGTCTTTTTACCCAGAAGCAGCCATCTTCTGCGTCGAAAATCCTCGTAATACGCAAGTATTCCTTGCGGTTTTCTCCTTGAAGCTGACCGCTTCTGGTCAAAATTCCGTCATTTCCTCTATTTTCAAACAAGCCCTAAAGTGTACGGCGCTTTTAGCGTCAACATTGACAGCCGCCCGGTTCGATTTGTGGTCCACAAGGCGGGCAAGCGCCGGTGGATATAACACACTGCGTCATTTGCTTGACCAAAGACAAGACAGGGACCTCTCTCCGGCTATTAGAGCCAGGGAGAGGTCTTTTCCGTTGTAAATGCCCATACCCTCGGGCGGTTCAAAGGAATACCTTGTGAGGATTTCCCATTTGTGATATAATATTTGTCGTAAATCCGCCATTCCCACGGATGGTCTGGCGAAAGGGAATCAAGAATGAAAGGTCGGAGGTCTTCCCGATGGTAACAGGCGCAATCAAAAACAAAATTGATAAGATATGGACGGACATCTGGGCAGGCGGCATTACCAACCCGCTGACTGTGATTGAGCAGCTGACCTATCTGATGTTCATTCGCTCGCTGGACGAGAAGGAGCTGGAAACCGAGGAATTGGAGAATCTTTCTGGGGAGAGGATGGAGCGGATTTTCCCGGCCTCTGAAGCAGGGCAGTCCATGCGGTGGAGCAGGTTTAAAAACGCCGATCCCCGGACCATTTATGAGATTGTGTCCCAGCGGGTTTTTCCCGCCATAAAGAATTGGAAGTGCGGGCAGCTGCCTGATTTCAACGATGCGGGAGAGATGATGGAGCCGGAAGCGGCTGGGGACAGGGGGAATGAGGGCGGCACTGCCTTTGCCAGGTATATGAGCGACGCCATGTTTCTCATCCCCACGCCCCAGGTCTTGCAGAAGATCATCACCGGCTTGGAGGACCTGTATGAGCACGACATTGGGGAGCTGGATATGCAGGGGGACCTTTATGAGTATATGCTGGGCAAGCTGGCTACTGCCGGGCAAAACGGCCAGTTCCGCACGCCGAAGCATATTCGGGAGATGATGGTGGAGCTGCTGCGGCCCACTCCCGACGACCTGATCTGCGACCCGGCCTGCGGCACAGCGGGCTTTCTGGTCTCGTCGGCAGAGTACATCAGAGCCCACTATGAAGACGCTATGTCCCCGGAGCAGTGGGAGCATTTTGCAGGACCCATGTTCACTGGCTTTGACACAGACCGCACCATGCTGCGCATTTCCGCCATGAACCTGATGCTTCACTCCATCCGCCGCCCGAGGGTGGAGTATCAGGACAGCGTGTCAAAGCAGAACCAGATTGCCGGCCAGTTCACGGTGTGTCTTGCCAACCCGCCCTTCAAGGGCACGGTGGACGCGGAGAGCATCCACGACAACCTGAAGGCTGTAACCCAGACCAAAAAGACCGAGCTGCTGTTTCTGGCGCTGTTTTTGCGGATGCTGAAAAAAGGGGGCCGCTGCGCCTGTATCGTGCCGGACGGCGTACTGTTCGGCTCGTCAAAGGCGCACAAATCCATCCGCAGAGAGCTGGTGGAAAATCACCAGCTGCGGGCTGTAATATCCATGCCCTCCGGGGTGTTCAAGCCCTACGCGGGAGTGTCCACGGCAGTGCTGGTGTTCACCAAAACCGGCGCGGGCGGCACAGAAAAGGTGTGGTTCTACGAGATGAAGGCCGATGGGTTCAGCCTGGACGACAAGCGCGCCGAAACCCAGGAGAACGACATTCCCGACCTCCTCCGGCGGTTCCACGACCTGGACGGGGAAGCCGCCCGCCTGCGCACCCAGCAGAGCTTTCTGGTGCCCAAGGCCGAAATTGCCGAAAACGGCTACGACCTGTCCATCAACAAGTACAAGCAGGTGGAGTATGTGCCGGTAGAGTACCCGCCGGCAGAGGAGATTCTGGACGAGCTGGAGCGGATGGAGGAGGAGATCGCGGCGGGGCTGCGGGAGTTGAGGGGGATGGTGTGATGGCCGATTTTTTAGATGTATTCTCTGATGAAACTAGACGTGGTCACAAAATTCAAACAAGTGAATATCTTCACTTTGGTAAGTTTCCGATTATTGACCAAGGACAGGAACAGGTCGCAGGATACACCAATAAGGAGGAAGGGCTGTTCTGTGAGGTTCCCGCAATTGTTTTTGGAGACCATACCAGGATAATAAAATATGTTGATACCCCATTCTTTTTGGGAGCAGACGGGGTAAAGGTGCTCCGATGTAAAGTTGAAACCGTAAATTATAAGTATTTATACTATTGTCTTCAAAGTATTAAAATTCCGAACACAGGCTATAACCGACATTTCAAATGGTTAAAAGAATCCACCATCAGGATTTTGCCCCTGCAGGAACAGCTCAAAATCGTATCTGTACTTGATAAAATCAACGAATTGATTTCCTTTCGTAAACAGCAGCTTGCCAAGTTGGACGAGATAGTCAAGTCGCGGTTTGTGGAGATGTTTGGGGATATGCTGCTAAATCCATTAACATGGATTGAAAAGCCGCTTGAGAATATAGCTGATATTATTTCGGGTATTACAAAAGGGAGAAAAACGAAAAGTACAAAATTGTTTGAAGTACCCTACATGGCAGTTTCTAATGTTAAGGATGGCTACATCGATTGGACGACTGTTAAAACAATCATGGCTACACAGTCAGAAATTAGCCAATATCGAATATTGCCTAATGATGTACTTATGACAGAAGGTGGTGACCCAGATAAATTAGGCCGTGGAGCCATTATTCGAGAACCACTGGAGAATTGTATTCACCAAAACCACATCTTCCGAGTGCGCCTTGATAGAAGCATCGTACTGCCGGAGTTTTTTGCAGAATATTTGCAGCATCAAAAAGCAAAGCGGTACTTTTTAGGATGCGCCAAGCAGACAACTGGAATTGCAAGTATAAACATGAAACAACTTCGGGCGTTGCCTGTGTTGGTGCCACCTATTGGTAGGCAGGAAAAATTTACTAATTTTGTCAAGCAAGTAGGTAAACAAAAGTTGACAGTCCAGAAGAGTTGGGATAAAATGGAAGTGCTGAAAAGTGCTTTGATGCAGGAATATTTTAAGTAGAGAGAAAAATCCAAATTCGATTAAAGCGCTAATGGAATTTAGTGAAACTATAGAGAGTAAAAAGAAGTAATTTTTTGACGAGGTAATTCTCCATGTCCAATTTCTCTTTCCTCCAAACGAAAAATGAATACGCCCTCTTCACCCCCGCCGCCATAGAGGCGGAAAGGGTCTGCGCCACCTCGCCGGCCATGTGCGCTGTGGGCTGCCGCAAAGCCTTGGAGCTGGCGGTGAAATGGGTGTACTCCGCCGACAATACCATGCGCATGCCCTACAAAAACAACCTGCAGTCCCTGATTCACGAGCCCAGCTTCCGCTTTGCCGTGGACAGCCAGACCTGGGGCAAGCTGCCCTTTATCATCCGGCTGGGCAACCTGGCGGTGCACACCGAGCGCAGCGTGGGGGAGAGGGAGGCCCGGGTCTCCCTCAAGGGGCTGTTTGAGTTCATCCAGTGGGTCGACTACTGTTATGGCAGCGACTACGCGGAGCGGCAGTTTGACCAGTCGCTGGTGCCCACAGAGCTGCTTTCGGTGGACTCCCAACGGGTCAGAGAGCAGGAGAGCCTGCTGGGGGAAAAGGAATCGGAGATTGAGGCGCTGCGGGCGCAGATCCGGCAGATGTCCGGGCAGCTCACCGCAGCCAAAGACCGCCGCCGGCAGGAGCGCAGCTTTGTGCCAGAGGACCTCTCTGAGTTTGAGACGCGGAAAATATATATAGATGTGGACATGAAGCTGATGGGGTGGCGGTTCACCGGCGCGGACAGGGATGTGCAGGAGGAGTATCCGGTGGAGGGTATGCCCAACGGAGCCCAGGCAGGGGCTGCGGACTATGTCCTCTTTGGCAAGGACGGCCTGCCCCTGGCGGTTGTGGAGGCCAAGCGCACCAGCAAGGACCCCAACACCGGCCGCAAGCAGGCCATGCTTTACGCGGACTGTCTGGAACGCAAATTTGGCCGCCGTCCTATGATGTTCACCACCAACGGGTTTGAGACTTACTTTTGGGACGACCAAACCGGCCCCCAGCGGAAGGTCAGCGGTATTTTCAGCAAGGACGACCTGCAAAAGCTGATGAACCGCCGGACCCAGCGGCTGAATTTGGGCGAAGTGCCCATTGACGACCGGATTACCGACCGCTACTACCAGAAGGAGGCTGTCCGCGCTGTGTGCGGGCAGATAGAGCAGGGCTTTCGCAAGCATCTTCTGGTCATGGCCACCGGCGCCGGAAAAACCCGGACAGCCTCCAGCCTGACAGATGTGCTCAGCCGGGGCGGGTATGTGACGAATATTCTGTTTTTGGCCGACCGCACCGCGCTGGTCAAGCAGGCGAAGGATGACTTCAAGCATTATCTGCCCCACATGTCCCTGTGCAATCTTTGCGCCAATAAGGACGACAGAAATGCGCGCATCATATTTTCTACCTATCCTACCATTCTTCACGCCATTGATGAGATCAAGACAAAAGACGGCCAGCGGCTGTTTACCCCCGCCCATTTTGATCTGATCATCATTGACGAGAGCCACCGGAGCATCTTCAAAAAGTACCGGGCCATTTTCGAGTATTTTGACGCCCAGATGGTGGGCCTGACCGCTACGCCCAAAACCGACGTGGACCGCAACACCTACGACTTCTTTGAGATGGAGCACGGCGTACCCACCTATGCCTACGACTATGAGACGGCGGTGTCCCAAGACCATGTGCTGGTCCCCTACTATAATTACGAGGTCAAGACCCGGTTTTTGGAGGAGGGAATCAGCTATGACCAGCTGTCGGAGGAGGACAAGGAGCGGTATGAGGAGGACTTTGTGGAAGACGGCTATGTGCCTGCCTTTGTGCCCTCCGCCGCGCTGAACAAGTTTGTGTTCAACGAGACAACGGTAGACACGGTATTGCAGGACCTGATGGAGCGGGGCGTCAAAACCGCAGGCGGCGACCGTGTGGGCAGCTCTATTATTTTCGCCCAAAGCAAACGCCATGCCGAGTGCATTGTAGAGCGTTTCAACAAGCTCTACCCCCAATATATGGGATCTTTTATGCAGCGGGTGGTTTGCGGCGACTCCTATGCCCAGACCGTGATCGATGACTTTAAGGCAGGGGACAGGCCCCCCTGGATCGTGGTGTCTGTAGACATGATGGATACGGGCATTGATGTGCCGGAATGCGTCAATCTGGTGTTCTTCAAAAGAGTGCGTTCCAAAACCAAGTTCTGGCAGATGATTGGGCGCGGTACCCGGCTCTGCAAGGGCCTGGCCTGCACAGACCAGATCGACGGGGAATATACGGATAAAAGGCGTTTTCTCATTTTTGACTATTGCGGCAACTTTGAGTTCTTCCGGCAGCATAAAGAGGGGTATGAGTCCCGGGAGACCAAAACCCTGTCGGAGAATATTTTCGGCAAGCAGGTCAGGCTGATCAGCCTGCTGCAAGAGAGCGCATATGCCGGCGACGCCTGCCAGGCCTGGCGTTCTGAGCTGGCAGGCCTCTGCCAGGGGCAGGTTGCGCAGCTGAACCAGAGCCTGGTCTCGGTGCGGCTGCGGCTGCAGTTTGTTGAGAAATTCAAAAGCCCCCAGGCCTTTGTCCATATCAGCGAGGAAGACAAGGGGGAGCTCATCCAGTATATCGCGCCCCTTATGCAGCTGAAGGAGGCGGACGAGTTTGCCAAGCGTTTCGACAATTTTATGTATGGGCTCATACTGGCTTTTATGGAACAGACGCCCGCCTTTTCCCGGGCAAAAAGGCAGCTGCGGGAGATTGGGGAGGCCCTGGAAGCGAAGGCGAATATTCCCCAGGTGAAAGAGAAGCTTGAGACCATCCGGTGGATTGGCACAGACGAATTCTGGGCAGCGGGCGATGCGCTTCTGTTTGAAAGGGTGAGGGCGGAGCTCCGCGGCCTCATCCAGTTTTTGAATGAGAGCGGCGGCGGAGACCCTGTGTTTACCCGGCTGGCCGACCCGATTATTGCGCAGAGCGAGGGGCTGCTGCTTGAAGCGGCCTATGACTTTGAGGACTACCGGGCAAAGGTCAACCGCTATGTCAATGAGAACGGCCACATGCTGGCCATCCACAAGCTGACCCATAATGTACCCCTGTCCCCCAACGACTATCAGGAGCTGGAACGGGTGCTGACCACAGAGCTGGGCGACGAGCAGGACTACCGCAGGGAGTTCGGGGACACTCCCTTTGGGCTGCTGGTGCGGAAAATCGCCAGGCTGGACCACGACGCCGCCATGCAGGCCTTTTCCGCTTTTATCAATGACCAGTCGCTGAATCAGAGGCAGATCGCTTTTGTCCATAAAATCATCAGCCACATCGAGCAGAACGGGTACATGGAGAGTATGGCGGAGCTGCAAAGGCCGCCTTTTGATAAGCCGGTGAGCTTTGTCAAGCTGTTCAGTCCAGAGGTCAGGGGCAAGCTGTTGGACGCCATCAATCAGGTCAAGGAGAACGCCACCATAGTGGTAGCCTGATAAAAAGGGGCGGACGGACTTTTGGGCCAGTGGAGCTGGACCGGGAAAGGCCCGCGCTTTGCCGGAAAGCCTCCTCTTTATTTTCTCCCGCTGTTGACTTGTCCGCCGCCGGGAGTGTATAATTAAGGGAAAATGACTGGGAGGTATCATGCTATGGATAAGAAATTCGCCCGCATCACCCTGGACCCGGAGCATCGGATCAGCCGGGTGGACAAGCGTATATATGGCTCCTTTGTGGAGCACCTGGGCCGGGCGGTGTACGGCGGGGTGTGGCAGCCCGGCCATGCCAGCGCCGACGAGGAGGGCTTCCGCCGGGATGTGCTGGACCTGGTGCGGGAGCTTCAGGTGCCGATTGTCCGTTATCCCGGGGGCAACTTTGTCTCTAACTTCTACTGGGAGGACAGCGTGGGCCCGGTGGCCCAGCGTCCCCGCCGTTTAGAGCTGGCCTGGCGCAGCACCGAGACCAATGAGGTGGGCGTCAACGAGTTTGCACGCTGGGCCAAAAAGGCCGGCACAGACCTGATGATGGCCGTCAACCTGGGCACCCGGGGCATTGACGCGGCCTGCAATCTGCTGGAATACTGCAACCACCCCTCTGGCACCAAGTATAGCGATATGCGCATTGCCCATGGGGTGCAGGAGCCCCATCATATCAAGACCTGGTGCCTGGGCAACGAGATGGACGGCCCCTGGCAGGTGGGCCACAAGACGGCCCGGGAGTATGGCCGCCTGGCCGACGAGACTGCCAAGGCCCTGCGGCAGATTGACCCCACAGTGGAGCTGGTGGCCTGCGGCAGCTCCAACACCGGCATGCCCAGCTATCCCCAGTGGGAGGCCACGGTGTTGGAGGAGGCCTACAACAGCGTGGACTACATCTCTCTGCACACCTACTACGGCAACCGGTTGAACGACACCGCCAACTTCCTGGCCTGCTCTGACGATATGGACCGGTTCATCAGAACAGTGGTGGCGACCTGCGACTTTGTCAAGGCAAAAAAGCGGGCAAAGAAGGACATTATGCTCAGCTTTGACGAGTGGAATGTCTGGTTCCACAGCGACGCCTCAGACAGCGACACCATGCAGAACCGCCCCTGGTCGGTGGCCCCCCACCTGTTGGAGGACCAGTATAATTTTGAGGACGCGCTGCTGGTGGGGCTGATGCTGATCACCCTGCTCAAGCACAGCGACCGGGTGCGCATGGCCTGCCTTGCCCAGCTGGTCAACGTGATTGCCCCCATTATGACCGAGGAGAACGGCCCGGCCTGGCGGCAGACCATCTTCTATCCCTATCTCCACGCCTCAAAGTATGGCCGCGGCGTGGCCCTGAACACCGCCCAGCGCGCCTCTAAGCACGACACCAAGGAGTTCACCGATGTCACCGACGTGGAGACCGTGGCTGTGTGGGACGATGAAAAAGAGGAGCTCACGGTATTTGCTGTCAACCGGGACCTGGAAAATGCCATTGTTCTGGAGAGCGACCTGCGGGCCTTTGAGGGCTATCAGTTTGCCGGACATATTGTGTTGGAGCATGGAGACTGCAAGGCGGTGAACTCCGCTGCCGGGGAGGCTGTGGCCCCCTCCACGGTGGAGGACAGGGACCAGATGGAGGACGGGCTGCTGAGGTCCCGGCTGAGCCCTGCCTCCTGGAATGTGATCCGCCTGAAAAAAAGCTGAGAGTTCCCTGGAATCTACAAGATTTTTTCATATCTTTCTGCTATACTGAGTAGGGCTTGTTTGAAAATAGAGGAAATGACGGAATTTTGACCAGAAGCGGTCAGCTTCAAGGAGAAGAACCGCTGTAGTTAGCTACGCTAACTACGCCAATACTTGCGTATTACGAGGATTTTCGACGCAGAAGATGACTG
>CAJUNQ010000088.1 GCA_910587835.1 uncultured Oscillospiraceae bacterium
CGGTCAGCTTCAAGGAGAAGAACCGCTGTAGTTAGCTACGCTAACTACGCCAATACTTGCGTATTACGAGGATTTTCGACGCAGAAGATGGCTGCTTCTGGGTAAAAAGACGGCGTTTTCGATTTTTCAAACAAGCCCTAAAACAAAAGTGGAGATAAAAAAGATTGCGTCCGCGTCCAGTGGGTGGGGCAGTGCCCCGCAGCCTTGCGACGATAAAAGCCCCCCCAGTCCGGACAGGCTATGAGGCGTGAGGCCGGCCCAAGCGCAGTCAAATGGCGGACCCCCGCCGGGAAAGCCCTGCCGGGGTTACCCCATTATACCTGCCGGGGCCGGGCACAGTCCAGCGGGGCCGCTCTCTCCGTCAAAAAGCGCGAACAGGGACGCTTTGGGGGGCAGAAGGGGCGCAGGGCCCCATGTAGGGGGGAGCATGAGGGGAGCGGAGGGCTTTTGTCCCATTCCCCGCTCAAGACAAAGGGGGACAGCCCGAAGGCCGTCCCTCTGTGGTTACTCTGTTCTGAGGCGCGCCCGCAACGCCTTTGTCCGAATGCCCTGGGCAGTAAACATCCGCTCATGCTCGGTTATGACATTTTCCGGGTCGTTCAGGGCGTGCAGGTCCTGGGCGTCAAAAAAGACGTCAAACCCCGCCTCGTTCAAATACCGCCGGGTGGCCAGATACAGGTCGTCGTTGTCGGTTTTAAACCACAGCTCGCCCCCTGGGGCCAGCAGGGGCTTGTAGCGCAGCAGCTGGCGGGTGTGGGTCAGCCGCCGCTTGTGGTGCCGGGCGGCGGGCCAAGGGTTGCAGAAGTTAATGTATAGCCTGTCCGCCTCTGCCGGGGCAAACAGCTCTGGCAGGCGTTCTATGTTATAGTAGCAGAGCATCACGTTGTCAGGCTCCTCCTGGCCAAATACCGCCTGAATATTCCTGCGCCCCACGCCCAGAATGTCGTAGCTGATATCAATGCCCACAAAGTTCACGTCCCGCTGCCGGTGGGCAATGTCCGCCAAAAAGACGCATTTGCCGCAGCCCAGGTCCAGGTGCAAGGGACGCTTCTGGGGGAAGCGCTGCTGCCAGCATCCCTTGTTTTCCTCCGGGCTGGGGACATAGTAGGGGCAGGCCGCAAGCTCGGGCCGGGCCCAGGCCTTTTTTCGTATGCGCATGGTAACGCCTCCCGGTTTTTTTAGAAATATTATACCCGGAAGCCCAGGGAAAATCAAGCAGGAAATGGAAAGCAAAACAAAAGCCCCACAACGCGGGCCGCGAGCTGTCTGACAGCAGAGAGTAAAAAGCGCGAATTCGCGGTCCAGGTGCGTCAGGCGCCTGGCGGGTCCAGGGCAGCGCCTACGAGTTCGCTTCGCGAACTCGGCCGCCGGAGGCCAAACCACCACAAAACAAGCGGCCAAAGGCCGCGCCTGTGTTCATTTTCAAAGAAAATGAACACCCTGCCCCCAGCGTTCCGCGATTCCGGCGCGCTCCGTTGGCGTAGAGCCTTTCTGTCAAATAAACAACGCAGCCCCGCGCCCCGCCGGGCTAAAAAGACGGCGTTTCCGATTTTTCAAACAAGCCCTAATTTGCAAATTCAAAAATAATTGACCTGCCAGCTTTTGTGTACGAGGGCGTTTTGCCAGTAAACGGAATTTGTGACATTTTCCTGAATTCCACGGAGAAGCCCTTGCAAGTCCCGCCATAATCGTGTAAAATGTGGGTATAAAAATGACTGAGTGAACAGAAGGGACAGTGATAGCTTGAACAAAAAGGCATTGGCGTTGGAGGGCGGTTCCCTGCGCTGTCTGTTTTCCGCCGGGGTAACGGACGTAATGCTGGAGGAGGGCCTGGGGTTCGACGGGGTCTTTGGGGTGTCCGCCGGGGCGTTGACCGGGGTCAACTTTGTGGCGGGGCAAAAGGGCCGCACCGCAGAGGTGAACCTGAGCTATGTGAACGACCCCCGGTATATGGGGCTGCGCAGCCTGCTCCTCCACCGCAGTATTTTCAATTTTGACTTCCTCTTCGGGGAAATCAGCGACACGCTCATCCCCCTGGACCGGGAGGCCTTTGCCCATGCCCCCTGCCGGTATACGGCGGTGGCTACCAGCTGCCGCACCGGCGGGCCCATGTACTATGAGAAGTCTGAGCTCAGGGACATCTACCCGGCCATTCGGGCCAGCGCCAGCCTGCCCCTGCTGTCTCCCATTGTGGACGTGGACGGGGAGCCCTGCCTGGACGGGGGCCTTTCCGTGTCCATTCCCTACCGCAGGCCTCTGGACGAGGGCTATCGTAAGGTGGTGGTGGTCACCACCCGGGAGCACGGCTACCGCAAGCCCCCGGTCTCCCGGGGCGCGGCCCGAATCTACGCCAGGGCCTACCGCAGGTATCCCCAGCTGGTTCAGGCTATTCTCAATGTGCCCCGGCACTATAACCGGGAGCTGGACGAGATCGACCGGCTGGAGGCCCAGGGGAGGCTGTTTGTCATCCGCCCCCCTGAGCCGGTGACAGTCAGCCGCACAGAAAAGGACGTGGAAAAGCTGCGGGCGCTGTATGACCAGGGGGCGGAGGCCTGCCGCCAGGCCCTGCCCCGGCTGCGGGCCTATCTGGGGGACTGAGCCCCCGGAGCCTGCGCCGGAGATATGCCCAATAAAGGCCGGGCAGAGGCAGGCTTTGGGCGGGTTTTTGTCAGATTTCAGGCAAAAAACCCAGACGATGCGTGCTTTTTGGGGCAGAAAAGGGCGGAAGTCCCCCCAAAAACCCTCGGGTGAACACCCTGTGCAGACCCGCCCTAAAACCCCAGCTTTGCCCACAGCCGGGCAAAAAGGCCGGGCTCCCGCTGGGGGACCGGGCACTTGACCAGCACAATGTCCCCGCCGATCATCTCAATGTCCTCCCAGAGGATCACCGCGTCCTCCTCCCGGCCCAGCAGGCCCAGCAGCCGGGGCCTGCCATAGACTACCAGGGCGGTGATGGCGGCGGTCTGGGTGTCCAGCTCCACATCGCACACATAGCCCAGCCTGCCCCCGTCCTTTACGCTGATGACCTCCTTGCTCCTCAGGTCCGCAATACGGCAGCTCATGAATATCCCCCCTGAAAGCGTGTTGTCGTTTTCCATCCTATGCCCGGCAGAGAGAAAAGATGATTCTTTTATAGCAGGAAAGGCAGGGATATCC
Source organism: uncultured Oscillospiraceae bacterium (assembly GCA_910587835.1). Classification (GTDB taxonomy): domain Bacteria; phylum Bacillota; class Clostridia; order Oscillospirales; family Acutalibacteraceae; genus Acutalibacter. The sequence goes on from CAJUNQ010000088.1 coordinate 3,157, forward strand.
CCATGTGGTTTGAAGCTTTGATCAACAGAGAGCCCGGAGAGGCGTACTGCTCTTTTTCCGAAATCTGCGCACAGCTGAAAGCGGAGTATGGCGCGGAGGATTTGGAGGAAAGCCGCATTCCGTCTTTGACGATGCACAGGGCCAACGCGGCCGGCGCGGCGGAGGACAAGGCCCTGCCGCCGGAGCCTCCCCGCATCCGCGGGCTGTCTCTCCCCATTACGGAGCAGACCCTTTGCTACACCCGGGGCGACTTTACGCCAGACCGCAGCGGCCTGCTCTACCTGGCCTATGAGGAGCGAACCGGCTGGTGGAGCTCCAACAGCAACCAGCTGTACCTGGAGGTGATGCTGGCCAGGGGCCTTACCCGGCAGGACATAGCCCAAAGCACAGAGCGCTTTCGGGGCTTTCAGAAATGGGGCGCGTATTACTGGCAGACCTATGGAGGGAACTCCGTTTTAAAAAATATTCTACCAAACAGAAAGAAGGCTGAACCATGAACATCTGGCACGACATCTCTCCCAAGCGCATCAGGTCCAACGATTTCTACGCGGTGATTGAGATCAGCAAGGGCAGCAAGTCCAAGTATGAGCTGGACAAGGACACCGGCCTGCTGAAGCTGGACCGGGTGCTGTACACCTCCACCCACTACCCGGCCAACTACGGCTTCATTCCCCGCACCTACGCCAACGACGGCGACCCCCTGGACGTGCTGGTGCTCTGCTCGGAGAACATCATCCCCATGTCCCTGGTGCGCTGCTATCCCATTGGGGTCATCATTATGGACGACAGCGGGGCCGAGGATGAGAAGATCATCGCCATCCCCTTCGACGACCCCACCTACAACAGCTACCGCAGCATCTCCCAGCTGCCGCCCCACATTTTTGAGGAGATGCGCCACTTCTTCAAGGTCTACAAGCAGCTGGAAAACGACAAGAGCACAGAGATCAGCGAGGCCCGGGGCCCCGAAGACGCCAGGGCGGTGATCGACGCCTGCCTGGACCGGTATCTCAACGACTTCTGCAAGGCCTAGGGCTCGTTTGAAAACCGGAGAAATGTCGGATTTTTGTCCAAAAACAAGGGCTTTCAAGGAAAAAACCGCAAGAAAGGCTTGCCGCCTTTCGAGGATTTTTGACGCAGAAAGCGCCGTTTTGGGGCAAAATAGACGGCGTTTCGGAGTTTTAAAACAGACTTTAGGCCGGGGCGGGAAAAGCCGGGCAGAGGTTTTTCCCCCTTGGAGGAATGACAGGGGGCAGGCCTGGGCAGATTATTGGCTGGCGGGGCTTTTGTCCCCCCCAAAAAAATAAATGCCCGGATGTATTGACTTTTCCTTCGGTTTTATGTACAATATAGTGCAAGGGGCCTGCCAAGGAGCAGCAGGCCCGGCGAAAGGAGAACGGGCGATGGACAACGGATTTGAGGCGGACCTGATTACCCTCATCGACGATGAGGGGCAGGAGCACGAGTTTGAGATTATTGACGAGCTGGAAAATGACGACGGCCACTTTATGGCCCTGGTGCCCACCCAGCAGGACCCGGACGACATGGCCACCGACGCGGAGACCTACTACATCTTCGAGGTGATTGAGGAGGATGGGGAGGAGCAGCTGCAGGAGGTGGAGGACGACGCTCTGCTGGATAAGCTGGCCGATATTTTTGAGACCCGCTTCAACGAGGCCTATTACGACGCGCCGGAGGATTAAAGCAGGCTGACAGCCTCCAACGGCAGTCTTTTGAACCGGAAATCATTCCTTGCGCCAGGGAGGCCTGGGCGGAGGAGCCCGGGGGCTTTTCCGGGGCCGGAGCTTCTGAGCCCAGAGGCCCGGCGGTTTGAATGACAGACTTTGCGCCAGGGAGGCCTGGGCGGAGAAGCCCGGGGCTTTTCCGGGGCCGGAGCTTCTGAGCCCAGAGGCCCGGCGGTTTGAATGACAGAACAAGAGGACTGTCTGCCCGATGCGCGGACTGTGCACATATAACCCTACACTCGAATAAAAGGGAGTCCCCCTCCGTATGCGGATCGCAGACCTCCCGGCCCGGCTTGTACCGTGGTTGGACGAAGGGAGCATGAACCATGCGGGAGGACACCCACCTGACTCTTTGTAGGCAGGTTATTGAGTTGCACGATACGGTCGGGCGGGCAAACTGAAAACAAAACCGCAGACGCGCCACATGCGTCTGCGGTTTCTGGTTTTTTATACAGGCTTCAGATTACTTCCTGCGCTTCTTGGACTTGGGCTTGGGCTGTCTTTCGGGCACAACCTCCCCCGCGCCCACCGAGTGGGCCACCATGCCCTTGCCCTCCGGGTCGCCGGGAATGACCAGGTTGAGGATAATGCCCACAATGATGCCCAGGCCGATGTTGGAGAAGCTGAAGGTGGCGTTGCCAATCACCGCGCCGCCAATGGCCAGCACCAGCATCACGGCGGCAATGCACAGGTTGCGGTTCTTGGTAAAGTCCACATGGTTCTCTACCAGGGTGCGCAGGCCCACCGAGGCAATCATGCCGTAAAGCACAATGCAGGCCCCGCCCAGCACGCAGTTGGGCACCGACTGAATGACCCCAATGGCCTTGCCCAGAAAGCTCACCCCAATAGCCACCACCGCGGCAATGCGCAGAGAGGCGGGGTTATAGTTGCCGGTAGCCGCCAGCACGGCGGTGTTCTCGCTGTAGGTGGTGTTGGGCGGGCCTCCCACAAAGCCGGCGAACACCGTGGCCAGGCCGTCCCCCAGCATGGTGCGGTGCAGGCCCGGGTCCTCGGTGAAGTTTTTGCCCACCACCGCGCCGTTGGCGTACACATCGCCCACATGCTCCACGCAGGTGACAATGGCAATGGGGGCAATCATGCCAATGGCCGTGATGTTAAAGCTGGGCAGGACAAAATGGGGAGCCTGCAGCCAGCCGTAAGCTTCAATCACAGCGGTGTCCATAAGCGCGGCGGGGGCCAGCCCGGTTTTGGTGACAATCAGGGCCAGCACATAGCCCCCCACCAAAGCAATGACAATAGAGGACATCTTCACCATGCCCTTGCCGCAGCTGGAAAGCACCACGGCGGTCAGGCACACCACAGCCGCCAGCGCCCAGGCCCACACATACACCGTCATGTCATAGCCCTCGCCAAACACGGCCAGGGCATTGCCGTCAGGGCCGTACTGGGTTTGAATGTTGTTGATGGCGGAGGAGGCCAGGTTCAGGCCGATGAGGGTGATGCCCACCCCCCGCACCACCGGGGGAAACAGCTTGTCGATGAGCCCCTTGCCGAACAGGCGGATGATCAGGGCCAGAATGAGATAGAACACGCCTGCGGCAATAATGCCTCCCATAGCCGCCGCGGTCTGCTCGTCCTTGGTTGCGCCAAAGGCGGTGTTGCCAATGACCCCGCACAGGGCGGAGATAAAGGCAAAGGAGCTGCCCAGAAAGGTGGGCATTCGGCCCCCGGTGCACAGGTGGAAGATGATGGTGCCGCAGCCCGCGCAGAACAGGGCCACGCCCACGTCCAGGCCAGTGAGCAGGGGCACAAGAATGGTGGCGCAGCTCATGGCAAAGGCGTGCTGAAAGCCCAGGGTGAGGGCTTTTTTTGCGCCCAGCTTTTCATATTCCGCCGAGTGGGGGAACAGAAGCTGGTTCAGTTTGCTGAAAATTTCCAAATGTTTCGACCTCCTCTTTCCTCTTTTTGGTTGACCTCTGGAAATTCTATCAGAAGCGGCAGGGTTTGTCAATGGGAGGCGGAAATTAAGGAAGGGGGGAGGGGGACAAAAAACTGGTCCGCCCCGCACACCCCATGTCCGGCCCATAAACACACTGGATGGAAGGATAAAATGGGAGAGAATGCCCCGGCCTTCTCCTCTTTTTATCCTAATATTCCCCATTCCGAAGCCAAAATCTCATATGGACGGATAGCGTCTGCCGGTCTATGAGACAGGCGTGGCGTGTTCTCAAGTGTACAAAAATAAAGGATTGATCAGCAAGACTTTGGTGCGCGTTCAAAAAAGCTTTGCCCTCTTTTTTAAGGGAATAGGGCTCTCAGGGGCAAAGCTCCTGAGCCGCCGGGGGAGGCAGCTCTATTGCCTTCAACTTTTTTTGGACGCTCCCAGCGTTCCCAGGGATTGCCCCAACCACAGAGATAATCATCTGTGTTCCCCCGCCCGTAGGGCCGGGGAACACGAAAGGCTCTCCGAAAGGGACGCTCCCCGCGTCCCCAGCCCTCTTGCCAAATCCGTCGCAATGTGCTATAATAACACATTAGATTGCGAAATTCACTGACAGGAGGCGGACAAAATGCCCCAACGTCTTGTGGTCAAGGTGGGCACCTCCACCCTCACTCATCCCAGCGGCGCGCTGGACCTGCGGAGCATGGAGGCCCTGGTGCGGGTGCTCAGCGACCTGAACGGCAGGGGCTGGCAGGTGGTGCTGGTCACCTCAGGGGCCATTGCCGTGGGCACGGCCCGCATGGGCCTCCCGGAACGCCCCAGGGCCTTGCGCATGAAACAAGCCGCGGCCGCAGTAGGCCAGTGCCGCATGATGCACATTTACGACAAGCTTTTTGCCGAGTACAACCGCACCATGGCCCAGATTCTCCTCACCGGCGATGATGTAAGCGACCCGGCCCGGGCGGCCCATTTGCGGGCCACCTTTTCCGCCCTGCTGGAGCTGGGCGTTATCCCCGTGGTCAACGAAAACGACTCGGTCTCCTCCGCTGAGATTGAGACCGGGGCCCACAAGGTGCTGGGGGACAACGACACCCTGTCGGCCATGGTGGCGGCATTGTGCGGGGCAAGGCTGCTGGTGCTTCTCAGCGATATTGACGGCCTGTACACCGCCGACCCCCGCGCCGACCCCTCCGCCCGGCTGCTCCCTCTGGTAGAGGCCCTGACCCCGGAGGTGCGGAGGCTGGCCGGGGGCGCGGGCACCTGGCGGGGCACCGGCGGCATGGCCACCAAGCTGTCCGCCGCTGAAATTGCCATGAGGGCGGGCTGCGACATGGTCATCACCAACGGGGCCCGGCCCGGCAGCTTGTATGACATTACAGAAGGCAAGCCTGTGGGCACCCGCTTTGTGGGGGCGTCCACCCAAGGAGGAGAAGCCCATGACTGATTTGGAGAGAATGGGGGCAGCGGCAAAGGCCGCGTCCCGGGTGCTGGCAATGGCGGACACAGAGGCCAAAAACCGGGCTTTGGATGCCATCGCCCAGGCCCTGAACCGGCAGGGGGACCGGTGGCTCGCCGCCAACCGGGAGGACCTGGAAGCGGCCAGGGCACAGGGCATGGCCCCGGCCCTGCTGGACCGGCTGGCCCTGACCCCGGAGCGGGTGGCCGGGGTGGCCCAGGGCCTGGGCCAGGTAGCCGCCCTCCCGGACCCGGTGGGGGTAGTGGACCGCACAGTCGCCCGGCCCAACGGGCTGGTAATCGAGCGCCGCCGGACGCCCTTGGGGGTGGTGGGCATCATCTACGAGGCCCGGCCCAATGTGACGGTAGACGCGGCCGCGCTGTGCCTGAAGTCCGGGAACGCCTGTATTCTGCGGGGAGGCAGGGAGGCTCTGGCCTCCAACCGGGCGGCGGTGGAGCTGATGCGCCAGGCCATTGCCAGCGTGGGCCTGCCCCCGGACTGTGTCTCGCTGGTGGCGGACCCCAGCCGGGAGAGCGCCCGCCAGCTGATGCACCTGGACCGGTATCTGGACGTGCTCATTCCCCGGGGCGGGGCAGGGCTCATTCGGGCGGTGGCCCAGAACGCCAGCGTGCCGGTGATTCGCACCGGGGAGGGGGTCTGTCATGTTTATGTGGACAGCGCGGCGGACCTGGATATGGGGGCGGCTATTCTGGTCAACGCCAAATGCTCCCGGCCCTCGGTGTGCAACGCGGCGGAGTGTCTGCTGGTGCACCAGTCTGTGGCGGAGGCCTTTTTGAGCAGGGCCGTCCCCCTGCTGGACCCATATGCCGTGGAGCTTCGCTGCGACCCCCGGGCCCTGGCCCTGCTGGGAGACCGGGCTGTGCCTGCCCGGGAGGAGGACTGGGGAGCGGAGTATGGCGGCTACACCCTGGCGGTGCGGGTGGTGGACAGCCTGAAGGAGGCGGTGGACTTTGTCAACCGCTACGGCACAGGCCACTCGGAATGTATTGTTACCCAGAACCGGGAGGCTGCGGAGTTTTTTCTCTCAGCGGTGGACGCGGCTGCGGTGTATGTCAACGCCTCTACCCGGTTTACCGACGGCGGGGAGTTCGGCCTGGGGGCGGAAATCGGCATCTCCACCCAGAAGCTCCACGCCCGGGGGCCTATGGGGTTGGAGGAGCTGACCAGCTATAAGTACCTGGTCCGGGGCCAGGGTCAGACGCGATGAAGGGAGAGAGCAGTATGACAAAGGAAAGCAGGCCTGTGTTTGGGTTTATCGGCACAGGGAACATGGGGGGCGCGCTGGCACGGGCCGTGCGCCGCCGGACGCCGGGGGAGCAGATGCTTTTGTCCAACCGCACCAGGGAAAAGGCGGAGGCCTTGGCCGGCGAGCTGGGGTGTACCGCTGTGGGGGACAACCTGGCGGTAGCGTCAGCAGCAGACTTTATTTTTCTGGGGGTAAAGCCCCAGGGCATGGGGGAGCTGCTGGCGGAGCTGTCTCCTGCCCTGAGAGCCCGGCAGGACCGCTTTGTGCTGGTGAACATTGCGGCCGGGCTGGACCCAGAGGACATTCAGGCCATGGCCGGGGGGCGGTATCCGGTGATTCAGCTGAAGCCCAACACCCCCGCCGCCATCGGGGAGGGGATGAGCCTGTATCTGAGCAGCCCGGAGGTGACAAAGGAGGAGGAGGCCCTGTTTCTGGACGGGCTGGCGGCTTCCGGGCGGCTGGCTCCGCTGCCGGAGAAGCTGATGGACGTCGGCGGGGTTCTGGCCGGGTGCGGGCCTGCCTTTGTGGACCTGTTTATTGAGGCTCTGGCCGACGGCGGGGTGGCCTGCGGCCTGCCCCGGGCCCAGGCAGTGGAGCTGGCCGCTCAGATGGTGGCAGGGTCCGCCCGGCTGGTGTTGGACAGCGGCAAGCACCCCGGCCAGCTGAAGGACGAGGTGTGCTCTCCCGGCGGGGTGACCATTCAGGGGGTGCGCAGGCTGGAAGCAGGGGGCTTTCGGGGCACGGTGATGGAGGCGGTGATCGCCGCCTTTGAGAAGAACCAGAGCATGGCCCAGAAATAGAAAACGCCGGGGACTGCAAAACAGTCTCCGGCATTTTCAAAACAGGGACAGCAAACACATAACCCCACAACGCGGGCCGCAAGCTGTCTGACAGCAGAAGGTAAAAGGCGCGAATTCGCGGTCCAGGTGCGTCGGCCGCCGGAGGCCAAACCGTCGTCAGACAAGCGGCCCAAGGCCGCGCCTGTGTTCATTTTCAGAGAAAATGAACACCTTGCCCCCAGCGTTCCACGATTCCGGCGCGCTCTGTCAGCGCAGAGCCCTCCTGTCCACCCAATAAAACAACAGGCAATATTTGCAAAGCCAGGAAGCACACCGCCAGCCCACAAAAGTCCACGGGAGCTGAAAGCAGGCTGCTGACAACGCCCGTTCTCCCGTTTACAGCTCTGTCACGCTGTCCAGCTTCTCCCCGCAGGCCTCCAAATGCTTTTGAGAGCCCAGCACGCACACCGAGCCCTCCCGGGCCAGACGCTCCACCTGAGCCGCCAGCTCTGTCAGGTCCTGGGGCTGGGTGGTCAGCAGCTCCCGGCGGGTCCGGCACAGGTCCTCCCAGGACACCTGCCGCCAGTAACGCCCGTCTGAAACCCGGCCCTTCATCCGGGGAGTCAGCAGGGGGTCGGACTGGGCCACCGCGCCGATCATCATGCCTGTCAGGTCCAGGCCTTCCGCCTGCCGCAGAAAGTCCGCTGTGGCGGCAAAGCAGTCCAGGGTCCGGTCCGCGCTGGGGTCCCGGAAGGAGGAGAACCCCGCAAAGCCACCGTCGGTTACATTCATGCTGACGCCGTAGGCCCCGCCCTGTACCCGCACGGCGTTCCACAGGTAGGCCAGAGTTGCCGCCCGGGCCATGACCCGGGCCTGACCCCGTCCCGCCCCGGGGAAGGCCCCGCCCAAAGCAGCAAAGGACACGTCGGCGGGAATGGCAATGCCCTCTCGGGCCGGGGGCCAGGGGGTGACCGCAGGCTGGGCAGGCAGGGCGAACGCGCCCTGAGGCAGAGCGCCGGCAAGAATGCGGGCCGCGGCCTCCGCGGTCTCCTCCCGGGGGCTGGTGACGCTCACTGTCAGCCGCGCCCGGGTGAACAGGGAGCCCGCCAGCTCTGCCAGCTCCTGGGCCAGAGCGGGGAAGCGGTCCTCAAAGCCGGTTTCCAGGTCCTTCAGCCAGCGCAGGTAGGCGACGCCGCCGGTGTGCTCCTGCACCACGCCCTCGGCGGAGACGCGGGCCAGCACCCGGCCCAGAGCCGCCGCGTTGCCGGACATGGTAATCTGCTCGGCCAAAGCGGAACGCCGCTGGCACAGCAGCTCATACACCCGTTTGGAGTCATCCAGCCGGGTGGCGGCGAGTATTTCGCACAGCAGAGCCAGGGCCCTTTCCAGCTTGCTGTCCAGCACGCTGCACCCGGCGCACAGGAAGGTCCGGCACCGGGCCGGGTCCCCCTGCTGCCCATAGGCCTCTACCGCAAAGCGCAGCTGGCCGAACAGAGAGCGCAGCTCCCGCTGCAGGTCCTCCAGCTCATGGCCCTCTGTGGCCAGAGAGCCCAACAGCTCGGTGAGGAAGGAGGCCTTGGTCAGCTGCTCCGGGCTCAGATTGTCCGCCGCGAAATAGAGGCTCAGGTAGGTGATGCCCCCTGTGCTCAGGGGGTGGCGCAGCAGGGGCAGACCTGCCCGCTCCTCCTGAATCAGAGGCAGCTGCTCCGGCTCCTGGGGAATCTGGTCCAGCCGCAGCATGGGAATGGCGGCCAGAGCCTCCGGGGCGTCGGGACTGGCCTGCCAGCTCTCCACCTGGGCCTGCTCCTGCCGCAGCCGCTCCACGTCGGCGGGGGTCCATTCCGCCTGGGACTTTTGCAGCCTGCCGGCCTCCCGCTGCTGGTCCTCCTGTCCCAGGGTATGAGAGGGCCTCATGCGCACCTGACAGCGGTGGGCATTGTGGAGAATGTCCCGCTCAATCAGCCGCTCGAACCAGCCGGCCTCTACCCTTTCCCGCAGGCGGTCGTACAGACTGCCCACGCACAGGTTTGCCGCCGGTTCGCCTCCATAAAGCCAGCTCTCCATGGTCTGAATGGCCAGCATCAGCCCCTGGGGCATACGGCCATAGTCCCGCTGACGGGCCTGGAATTCCATATTGTCCAGGGTAGCCAGAATGCGCCGGTGGTCCAGGCCCTCCTCCGCCAGCCGGGCCAGCTGGCTGTTCAGGACAGCCAGCGCCTGGTCCCCCTGTTCCTCGTGCAGGTCCCGGGCCTCTAAAATCAGCACGGGCTGCAGCACCCCGTCATACACGCTCAGGCTCACGTCCCGGGCCAGGCCCTTTTCCAGCAGACAGCGTTTCAGGGGGGCCTGGTTGTCGCCGGTGAGCACATCGGTCAGGGCCTGCCAGCCGGTGATGGACTCCCGGTCCCGGAAGGTTCCCGCCACAAAGGCCTGGCAGAGCCGGGCCCGGCCGGCCAGCTCCTCCTGGGCGGGCAGGGCAAACTCCACCTGGGCCGTGCCGCCGTCCACAGCCGGCTGAAGGGGAATGTCCCCCGGCCCTGGCAGAGGCTGGCAGTCCGAGAGAAATTCCTCGTCCAGAATGCCCAGCACCCGGTGGATATCCACCCCGCCGTCCAGGAAGATGTAGGAGTTGGAGGGGTGGTACAGCCGCTTGTGGGCAGCGGCGAAGGCCTCGTAGGTCAGCTCGGGGATGTGCTCCGGGTGGCCGCCGGACTCGAACCGGTAGCAGGTGGAGGGGAACAGCCGCCGGTTCAGCTCATACCCCAGCAGGGAGTCCGGGGAGGCAAAGGCCCCCTTCATCTCGTTGTACACCACGCCCTTGTAAGAGGCCCCGCCGTCCGGGGCCAGCTCATAGTGCCAGCCCTCCTGGCGGAAAATCTCCGGCTTCCGGTGGATGAGGGGGTGGAGCACCGCGTCCATATACACCCGCAGCAGGTTCACAAAGTCCTCCTGATTCCGGGTGGAGAAGGGGTACATGGTTTTGTCGGGGAAGGTCATGGCGTTGAGAAAGGTGTTGAGAGAGCTTTTCAGCAGCTCTACAAAGGGCTCCTTCACAGGGAACCGGTGGGAGCCGCAGAGGACGGAGTGCTCGAGAATGTGGAACACGCCGGTGTCGTCCCAGGGCTGGGTCTGAAAGGCGATGCTGAAGGTCATGTTCTCCTCAGGGCGGTCTAGCCAGACCAGGCGGGCCCCGGAGGGGGCGTGGGAGAGCTCATAGAGGGTGGCGTCCAGCTCGGGCAGGGGCGTGGCCGCGGCGACAGTAAAACGGCAGATGGTTTGGGAAGGGGCAAGGCTCATGGGGTGACCTCCTGTAATATGGTTTTTGTTTCTGCGACAGTTTAGAGTCTGTTTTAAAACTCCGAAACGCCGTCTGTTTTGCCCCAAAACGATGCTTTCAGCGTCAAACATCCTCGAAAGGCGGCAAGCCTTTCTTGCGGTTTTTTCCTTGAAAGCCCTCGTTTTTGGGACAAAAATCCGACATTTCTCCGGTTTTCAAACAAACTCTAGGGTTTGCCATAGCGCAGGGCTTCATACTCCCGGTGCAGCTCCGGCTCGGCCAGCCCTGCGGCGGCTTCCAGCTCCTCGGGCGTGTGCCAGGGCTTGGGGGGCTCCTTGGCGGCTCGCAGAATGGCCCTGCGGTACCGGCGGCGCACCCTTGCCTCCGGGCTCCGGTCAAAAAGCCGGGGCGCCCGGAGAGCGTCCTCCACGCTTTCCGCCTGGTCCCGGTCCTCCCGTTCCAGGCTCTGAATCACGTCCCTGCCGTCCGCAAAGCTCAGCCGGAAATTCTTCATCAGCCCCCGCACCCCCGCGTACAAGGCCCCCAGAAGAATGATCCCGACGATCCCAAAGAAAAGGTAGGAAACCCACTCCGGAATCTGCCAGGTGGGGCCGTCCACCAGGCCGCTCAGGTCCATGTCCATGGCGGGCAGCTCTCCGGCGGCCTGGCCCCCCTCAGGGGCTTCATACCGCACCGGCGGGGTCTCCAGGGTGGGGTCGGGCAGGTCGATGCGCAGAGAGCCCGGGTCTGTCAGCGCGGGGGGGAGCAGCAGCGCCCCGGCCACCGCCACAGCGGCCAGAGCCGCGCTGCCGGCAATGCGCCGTATGCGCCGGGCAGGGAGGCCGGCCATGCCCTGGTTCAGCAGCAGATAGGCCTCTAGCCGCTCGAGCCCGTGGTGGGCCAGACACAGCAGCAGATACAGCGCCCCGCCCAGCAGCGAGAGCCTTTGCAGGGGAGGCAGGCCCAGCAGGGCGCTGGCCAGCCAAACCCCGGCAAACAGCGTCAGCACAGGCAGCACAGGCCGGTCAAACACCGAGGGGATGGGCCGGTTCTCCTCTTCCTCCTCCAACCGGGTTCGGGCCCGGAGGATGCACATGAGCAGCATCATGGCCGCGCCGCCGGGGTGGCCCATCAGCAGCCAGCTGAGGCCGCACAGTCCCAGCCCGGCCAACAGAAACTGCCACAGGGCCGGCAGGCGTTTGACCGCGTACCAGCACAGGGCGGTGGGCAGGGCAAAGAGCAGCCCCCGCCAAAAGGCCCCCTGGGGGCTGAGGGAGACCGGAACCACCAGAGGAAGCATGCTGAAGGCCGCGGCGGAGAGAATGGCGGCGATCAAGCCGCAGTGCAGCCGGGCCATAAGACGGAGAAGGGCAGAGAGGTTTTTCATGAGCTTGCTCCTTTACAAATTGGTTGACTGTGCGGGGCCGGAGCTTTCGGGCATAACCCGGCCGGCGGCATCTGCCGGAAAGACGGGGGGCAGTATTCGCAGGGGATGGACAGAGTATGACGAAAAAGCCCTGCCCCTGGGCTGTCCCCCGCAGGAATACAGTTTCCGCATTCTGCGGGGCGCGTGGGCTCAGAGTCTGTTATAGTAAACACACTTAAAATCGGTACATACCGATTATTAAGTTGGGCTGCGCCGCCTGGTTCAAAAGAGGCATACCGCTTTTGAACTGTGTTAACGATATATGACCAAAGAAACGCCGGGCTTTTGACGCGGAAAGCGGGCTTTCCGGTCAAAACAGGCAGGGTCCCCCTAGTCCCGGGGCGGGGCGCCGCGGCCCAGGTACAGCCGCACCTGGGTCCCCTGTCCGGGCTGAGACAGCACCTGGACCCGGTTGCCCAGCTTATCCAGCACCCGCCGGGTGAGATACAGCCCCAGCCCGGTGCTGGCCTGCTGCTGCCGCCCGTTGCGGCCGGTGAAGCCCCGCTCGAAAATCCGGGGCAGGTCCGCCGGGTCAATGCCCACCCCCTGGTCGCTGACCGTAAGCACATCCTCCCCGTCCATGTCAATAGACACCTTGCCCGAGGGAGTGTACTTCACCGCATTGGAGATCAGCTGCTCCAACACAAATTGCAGCCATTTTTCATCCGTGACCACCTGGTTTTCAAAGTCTCCCAAATCCAGGGTCAGCCCCTTATAGATGAATGGCGTCGCGAACCTTTTGGCCGCCCGGGCCGCAATGGGGCGCACCGGGCACAGGGTCAGCCGCAGGTCCGCGCTCATGGAGTAAATGCGCAGATAGCCCAGCACCAGCTCCACATAGCGTTCGGTCTGGAACAGCTCCTGGCGCAGGGCCTCGTTGGCCTGGGGGCCGGTTTGGCCGGTCTGCACCAGCAGCTCCATAGCTGCCAGCGGGGTCTTGATCTGATGGGCCCACAGGGTGAAATATTCCAGCAGCTCCTCCTGCCGGCCGGCCAGCTGGGTCTCCAGGCCGGCGATGCGCTGCCGCAGCTCCTCCACGGTTTCCGCCATCAGCCGGTCGCCGAGGGGCTGGCTCCACCCGCCGGCGTCCACCGGCTCGGTGAGGTGGGGGGCGGCGCGGCGCAGGGCCTGGGCCTGCCGCAGCCTGCGGTAAAAAGACACAAAGTCCGGCAGGCCGAACAGCCCCCAGCCCACTGTGGCAATGAGAAGAAAGCAGTAGAGCAGGGGGCTTTGGGGCAGGCCGTACAGCCGGAACAGATACCAGGCCCCAGCCCCCAGCAGCAGGCTGGCAGCAATCACCCGGCGGCGTTCGAGAAGATAACGAAAAAACAGCATGTTCTACTCCATGATATAGCCCTGGCCCTTGCGGGTGGCCAGCAGTCCGGCCAGGCCAATGCCCTCCAGCTTTTTGCGCAGGCGGGAGATGTTGACCGACAGGGTGTTGTCGTCGATAAAGCTCTCGCTCTCCCACAGGCGGGTCATCAGGTCCTTCCGGCTGACGGTGTGGCCGGCGTTCTCCATAAGCGTCCGAAGGATGCGGAACTCGGTTTTGGTGAGGGGGGCTTTGCCCCCAGGCCCTGCCACCGACTCCCCGGAGAGGTCCAGCGCCGCGCCGCCCAGCTCCATCAGGTCCAAGCCGCCCTGCAGGGTGTAGGCCCGGCGCAGCACAGCCTGAAGCTTGGCCGTGAGCACCGTCAGGTCAAAGGGCTTGGGGATGAAATCGTCCCCGCCCAGCTCCATGGCGGTGACGATGTTGATGTTGTCTGAGGCGGAGGAGAGAAACACCACCGGCGCTTTGGACCGCCTGCGCAGCTCCCGCACCCAGTGAAAGCCGTTGAACCCAGGCAGGCCGATGTCCAGCAGCACCAGATGGGGGGCAAAGGCCTCAAACTCCTCCGTGACCCGGGCAAAGTCCTCCACTGCGGCCACCGAATACCCCCACAGCCGCAGATGCTCCGCCACGGTGCGGCAGATCACCGGGTCGTCCTCCACCAGAAAGATTTTATACATGCTTCACCAGCTCCCGGATGTCCTCATAGCTCTGCGCCCGCCAGGTGCAGGGGGGCGGGGTGCGGGAGTTGGTCCAGGCCCCGGGCGGGTCGTACCAGATGCTGCGCAGGCCCGCGTTTACCGCCCCCTGGATGTCCGAGGAGGGGGAGTCGCCGATGACCGCGGCCCGCTGGGGGTCAAAGCCGGCGATATGGGCGGCCACATAGTCAAAATAGGCCTTGTGGGGCTTGCCCACGCCCACTGCCTCTGACACGAAGACCGCCTGAAAATAGGGGAGCAGCCCCGCGTGCTCCAGCCTGGGTCCCTGGCTGACCACATTGCCGTTGGTAATGATATACAGCTGAAAGTCCCGGGCCAGGTCCCGCACCAGCTCCACCGCGCCGGGATAGGGGGTGCCGGTCTGGGCCATGGCGTCAAAATAGGCGTTGTTCACTGCCTCCGGGTCGCCGCTAAGGCCGGTCTCCTCCAAAAATTCCACAAAGCGGGAGAGATAGAGCTCCTGCTTGGTGCACACCCCCTGCTCAAAGCGGTCCCAGGCCCGGTTGTTGCAGGCGTCGTAGCATTCCAGCAGGGCAGGGGAGTAGGGCCGCTGAGAGGCAAACTGCGCGCCGTACATCAGCTGAAAGGATTGGGTCATATCAGCGGGAAAGTCCAGCAGGGTGTAGTCTGCGTCCAGAAGAAGAAAGCGCGTGGGCATGGAATCATCCTTTCCGGCATAGTATTCTGATATATGGAAATTATACAGCGGGAAGGGGAGGCTTGTCAAGCCGCTGCCCGGCCCTGGAAGCGGCTCAAGAAAGAGTTTATGACAATGGAACGGCCACCGGCTCAGGGATTGGCCCTTAAACGCCCTGCCGCCTTTGAAAAGCGGACGACGCCTTGCCGGTAAGCTCTTTGCTTTGGGCGCGCCTCCCGGCCCCCGGTCTGTAAAAAAAACAGGAGGTCCTATGAAAGCATTCCGCTATTTTGTCCCCTGGCTGGCCCTGGCCGCGGCAGTGGCCGCTGTCTGGTTGAGCCAGTCCCGCCCCTTTGCCCAAGCCCAGGCCCGGCCGGGGGCTTCTCCGGCCCCGGCAGGGTCGTCCGGCTCGTCCGCTGAGGTGCACCAGCCCTCGCCCCCGGCCTTGTCCCCCAGCCCTGGGCCAAAGGAGCAGCTGCGGGGGGTGTGGGTGCCCTATATGGCCTTGGAGGCCCCCGAACACACCCAGGCCGCCTTTGAGGAGAACTTCCGGGCCATTGCCCAAAGCGCGCAGAAAAAGGGCCTCAACACCCTGTTTGTCCATGTGCGGGCCTTCTGCGACGCCCTCTACCCCTCCGAGCGGTATCCCTGGTCCCACATTCTCACCGGCGTGCAGGGCAAGGACCCGGGCTTTGACCCTTTGCAGTTTATGGTGGACTACACCCACAGCCTGGGGATGGAATTTCACGCCTGGGTGAACCCCCTGCGGGTATGCACGAAAAAGACCCCCGGCCAGCTGGCGGAGGACAGCCCCTATACGACGCTGGGGGACACAGAGTCCTACTACTTTATGGAGTGGGAGGGCACGGTGTATCTGGACCCCGCCTACCCCTACACCCGCACCCTGGTGGCGGAGGGGGCGGCGGAGATTGTGGAGAAGTACCCGGTGGACGGCGTGCATTTTGACGACTATTTTTACCCCACCCAGGAGGCCTCTCTGGACGGGGAGTCTTATCAATTATATTGCGATTCCGTGTCTCAGCCCCTGGCACAGGCGGACTGGCGCAGGGCAAACATCAGCGCCATGGTGGAGGAGGTGTATCAGCGGGTAAAGGCGGCCCGGCCCGAGGCGCGGTTCGGCATCTCGCCCCAGGGCAACCTGACAAACGACTGGAACATGGGGGCCGACGTGTCCGCCTGGTGCGCCCTGCCCGGCTATGTGGACTATCTCTGCCCTCAGCTGTATTACGGCTTTGAGGACCCCGGCCTGCCCTATGCCCAGGCCTTGGACCAGTGGACCGCTCTGCCCCGGCGGCAGGGGCTTGCCCTTTACGCCGGACTGGCCCTGTATAAGGCCGGGGACCCGGAGCGGGGGCAGGACTGGGCCGGCGGGGATGTGATCGGCCGGCAGATTGACGCGGCGGCGGACTGGGACGGGGTGGTGCTGTACAGCTCCGCCTATCTGGACGCGGAGCAGACCCAGGAGGAGATGGCGGGGGCCGTGGAGGCCATGGCGCGGCTGGGCTGAGGCGCGGTCAAGTATTTAGGCAACACCGCACAAAGACCGGCCTACGGCCTTTGCACGTGATTTGCTTGCACTTTTTCCGTCATAGCGCACAGCTTTCGCTTGTCAATCGCTAGATTGGCTACACCTAATCTGTACACTCTGACGAAAAAATTGACCGCGCATCTCACGCGCAATCTTTGTGCGGGGTTGCCTTTACAATCAGGCGGCACAGGGTGAAACGACCCGTGCGGCCTGATTCCTCTGTAAAGAATATGGGAGATAAGCCGAACCGGGGGTGAAGAATCCTGCGGAAATACGGACATTTGACATTGGCAGGCCGAAGGGGGGGGGCCGCCGTGAAAACAGTCCGCCTGAAAGGAAAGCGGGGCGCAGGCGCACGCCCGTCCCGTCCAGGGGCTTTTGTACAAAAAACCGTAGAGAATAGGAAAGAACAGGCCCCGGCGCCCCTTATTCTGCCCTGTTTTCTGAGTGGTAAAGCAGTTTGTATGACAGCCGCTTGTGCAGGTTGTCGGTTTATGGGACGGGCGCGGGCGCAGCCATGAATTTCCTTGACAAGCCCGGCCTTTTATGCTATGCTATATAAGCCGCATGCTGCGGGTATGCAAGCGGGCTTTGCCCCGCCCGAGGCAGCGAGACTATAGCAAAGGCAGGATAAGAAATGTTTGCAGTCATTGAGACCGGCGGAAAGCAGTACAAGGTCCAGTATGGCGACGTGATCTTCGTGGAGAAGCTGGACGCCGCTGAGAACGACACCGTGGAGTTCCCTGTTGTGGCCGTGTTCGGCGAGGGCGAGCCCAAGGTGGGCGCTCCCTATGTGCAGGGCGCTTCCGTCACCGGCAAGGTGGTTAAAAACGGCAAGGCTAAGAAGATTACGGTGTTTACCTACAAGCCCAAGAAGAACTCCAAGCGCAAAATGGGCCATCGTCAGCCCTATACCAAGATTCAGATCGAGGCAGTCAAGGCATAATGGTCTGCGCCGACTTCCTCATTCTTCCGGACGGGCGGCTGCTGGGCTTTCGCCTTAGGGGCCACGCGGGCTGGGGAGACGAGGGAACCGATATTGTGTGCGCGGCGGTGTCCTCCGCGGCCTATCTTGTCGCCAACACCGTGACAGAGGTGTTGGGGGCGGCTCCTCTGTCCCTGCGGGCGGAGGAGGGGGAGATGCTTCTGCGGATGGAGGAGAAGGACGAGCCTCTGTGCCGCAGCCTGTTTGCGGGGCTCAAGCTCCACCTGAAGGGGCTTGAGGAGCAGTACCCGGCGCACATCAGGGTAAGCTATTTGGAGATATAACCAGTTTTTGAGGAGAAAGGAAGGCAAAAATCATGCTGAAGATCAATATCCAGCTTTTTGCCCATAAAAAGGGCATGGGCTCTACCAAAAACGGCCGGGACTCCGAGTCCAAGCGTTTGGGCGTGAAGCGGGCCGACGGCCAGTTTGTGCTGGCGGGGAATATCCTCGTGAAGCAGCGGGGCACCAAGATTCACCCCGGAGAGAACGTGGGCCGGGGCAAGGACGACACCCTGTTCGCCAAGGTGGACGGCAAGGTGCGTTTTGAGCGCATGGGCGCGGACCGCAAGAAGGTCAGCGTGTACGCGGAGTAAGAGCCTGTCATTCATAGTGGGGGATCGCGCGGGCGAGGGATTTTTCGTCAGAGGCGGGGGCTTTCGCCGTCAGTCTGGCGGTTGTTTTGCCGCCCATATGCCGCCCATCCGCTGTGAATACAGCTTCTAAGCCAGCCGCTGCCGCAATAGGTTTGAATGGAGAGCTTCTTCGGGCGATGTCTGAGGGAGCTTTTCTTTGTAGGAGGCGAGGAATATGACGGGGCTGTATCTGATTGAGGGCCTGCCCTGCTCGGGCAAGAGCACGACCGCCAGGTATGTGGCGGATTGTCTGGCAAAGGCCGGCCAGAGGGCGGTATATGTGGACGAGGGCAGCGGAAACCACCCGGCGGACTATGAGCTTCACGCCTATGTGGGGCGGGGGGCTTTGGCCTCTCTGCCGGAGAGGCTGGGGGAGCGGGTTAGGGAGCAGGGCGGGGCCCAGGGGGACGGCTGGCTTGTGGCTCTGTCCCGATTCAGCGGCCGGGAGCTGGACCTGCTTTTGCCCTATAAAATTTACGACGGCCTGCCCTGGGAGCAGGAAATGCCCCTGATGCTGGACAAATGGGAGAGCTTTGTCCAAAAAGCGGAAAAAGGCGTTGGGTATGTGTTTAACAGCGTGCTTTTGCAGAATCCTATGTGTGAGACCATGATGCGCTTCGGACAGCCGCAGGAGCAGTCCTTTGCCTTTGTTTCCGGCATCCTGCGCCGGGCCGCCCCTTTGAAGCCCGCGGTCCTCTACCTGAAAAACGACAGCATTGCCCAAAGCGTCCGCTCCGCCGCGCCGGAGCGGCCCGGCTGGCTGGAGGGGGTAATCGCCTACCATGAAAACGGGGCCTACGGCAGAAGCATCCGGGCCCAGGGCTTTGAGGGGTACGTCGCCTGCCTGAAGGAGCGTCAACGCCGGGAGCTGGCTATACTGGCACAGCTGCCCGTGAAAAGCCTGGTTCTGGAAAACCCCCAGCAGGACTGGGCCGGAGCCTATGAGAGGATCGCCGGGTTTGTGGCAGCGTCCTGCGGCGGGGAGAGGTGAAATGAATTTGGAGATACAAACAGAGCGGCTGACCATCCAGCCCTATCAGCCAATATATTTAGAGGACTATTATCGGGAGTTTACGGCGGAAATCACAAAATATCAGTACCCGGACCCTTTCCCGGATTTGGAGACCGCCAATCAGGCGCTGTCCGGCTTCTGCCGGGAGATGGAGGCAGGAAACATGTTGGAGCTGGTCCTCCTTAGCCGGAAGGGGGAATTTCTGGGCAGCGTGGAGGTCTTCGGCCTGAAGGAGGAGGCCCCGGAGCTGGGGGTCTGGCTGAAAAGCGCGGCCCAGGGAGCCGGGTACGGCTATGAAGCCCTGAAGGCAGTGGTAGACGCTTTGAACGCCCTGGGAAAATACAGGTATTATATCTACGAGGCCGATGTTCGGAACGCCCCCAGCCGCCGCCTGGTGGAAAAGTTCCCGTTCCAGGAAGGGGAGCGCCAGGAGCTTACAACGGAGTCGGGAAAGAGGCTGATTTTGCAGACCTACCGTATTTATAGCTAGTCAGAGGCCGCCCCAAAGCATGGCGCGGCCAGGAGGTGTAAAAATGTTTATCGACGTAGCAAAAATATTCATAAAGGCCGGCGACGGCGGCGACGGCGCGGTGGCCTTTCACCGGGAGAAATATGTGGCGGCAGGGGGCCCCGATGGGGGCGACGGGGGTAAGGGCGGCAATGTGCTCTTTCAGGCGGACAGCAACCTGTCCACCCTGGCGGACTTCCGCTACAAGCGCAAGTACACGGCCCAGCGGGGAGAGAACGGTCGGGGCGGCCGCTGCTCCGGCAAGTCCGCCCCAGATCTGGTGATCAAGGTCCCCAGGGGCACTTTGGTGAAGGACGCGGACACAGGCCGGGTGATTGCAGACATCTGGGACAGCGAGCCCCAGCTGATTGCCAAAGGGGGCCGGGGGGGCTGGGGCAACACCCACTTCGCCACCCCCTCCCGGCAGACCCCCCGGTTTGCCAAGCCAGGCCTGCCGGGCCAGGCGTTCAACGTCAGCTGGAGCTGAAGCTGCTGGCGGACGTGGGCCTGGTGGGCTTCCCCAATGTGGGCAAGTCCACGTTGGTCTCCGTGGTCAGCGAGGCCAAGCCCAACATTGCCAACTACCACTTCACCACCCTGACCCCTGTGCTGGGGGTGGTCTCTCTGGGCGAGGGCCGGTCCTTTGTCATGGCGGACATTCCCGGGCTGATTGAGGGGGCCTGGGAGGGCCGGGGGCTGGGCCACCAGTTTTTGCGCCATGTTGAGCGCTGCCGGATGCTGGTGCACATTGTGGACGTGGCCGGCAGCGAGGGCCGGGACCCCAGGGAGGACTTTCGGGTCATCAACCAGGAGCTGAAAAAATTCAACCCTGAGCTGGCCGGGCGGCCCATGCTGGTGGCGGGCAACAAGTGCGACCTGGCGGAGGAGGAGCAGGTGGAGGACTTCCGCCGGTTTGTGGAGGACCAGGGCTACCGGTTCTTCCCCATCATCGCCCCCATCAACGAGCAGGTGGACGCTCTGCTCAACGCCATTTCCGCAGAGCTTGCCCAGCTGCCGCCGATTCTCCGCTATCAGCCCGAGCCTGTGGAGCTGCAGCCCATTGAGGAGCTGAACCGGGACCGGGTGAACGTGACCCGGCAGGAGGGGATCTATACGGTAGAGGCCCCCTGGCTGGAGCGCATTATGCTGTCGGTGGACTTTGACGACTCTGAGTCCCTGCAATACTTCCAGCGGGTGCTCATTCAGACCGGGGTGATCGACGCCCTGCGGGAGGCTGGCTGCGACGAGGGGGACACGGTGGACATCTACGGGCTGGAATTTGACTTTGTGGAATAAGGCCTGCTTGAAAAGTCGAAAACACCGTCTTTTTTGCCCAGGGGAGGCCCCTTTCTGTGTGGAAAAGCCTTGCCAGAGTCTGTTTGAAAACCGGAGAAATGCAGGATGTTTGGTCGGAAATGAGTGGGTTTAAGGAAAAAAGCGCAGGAAAGGCCGCCGCCTTTCGAGGATTTTTGACGCCCAAAGCTCCATTTCCCGCCAAAACAGACCGTGTTTCGGAGTTTTCAAACAGACTCCAGGTTGGCTTGGGGGATTCTTCTTGAAATGGAACCAGCTCTGCGCAAAAAGCGGACTAAGAGCCTATCCCGAAATGATCCGCACGCATCTTGCTTGCATATTTTCCGTCATATAGCGTCCAAATTTCTTGACAGGCGTCAGCCTGCCTGCAAAATTTTGACGCCATCTGACGATCAATCTGACTGCGCAATCTGCGCATGTCCAATTCCGGGATAGGCTCTAACAGGAATAAGACGATAAGGAGCATAGGATTTGGAGACGCTATTGGGCCGGCCGGCGGACTACCGGATGCTGAGCCCCCTGGACCTGGCCTTTGTGGGGGACGGGGTGTTTGACCTGCTGTGCCGGGAGCAGCTGCTGCAAAAGGGCAGCTGTCCTGTAAAAAAGCTGCACCGGCGCAAAACCGGTCTGGTAAACTGTCAGGCCCAGGCCAGGGCCCTGGAACAGCTGCGGCCGGTTTTGACAGAGGAGGAGTGGGCCGTGGCCCTGCGGGGCCGCAACGCCCATGTGGGCCATGTGCCCAAAAACGCCAGCGCTGCCGACTACCACGGGGCAACGGCGCTAGAGGCCCTGTTCGGCTGGCTGTACCTGTCGGGGGAGCTCTCCCGGGTGCGGGAGCTGTTCGGGCTGGTGATGGAGGCCGCCGGGGACCCGGCGGCGGAGAGGGGAGCATGAGCGTGGAGGGCTTTCAGGATATCATGATGGAGGACTTCACCGGGCCGGCGTTCCGCCAGGTCTTTTCCCTCTATTTTAAGGAGCTGGGCATTGAGGTGAGGGACTGGGACGGCCTGTTTCGTGAGATGAACACCGACGGCCGGGGCAACCGGGCTTTCCTGCGCATGGCGGGGGACCAGCCGGTGGGGTTCATCCAGTTCTGCCCCATGGAGCTTGCCAGCTGGTTCTTCACCAAAAGGGCGGGCTTTGTGCGGGAATTCTGGGTGGCCCCAGCCTACCGGGGCCAGGGCCACGGCAGGGCGCTGCTGACGTTGGCGGAGGACTGGCTGCGGGCCCAGGGCCTGCCCCTTGTGCTGCTGACCACGGACACAGCCCCGGAATTCTACCTGCGCATGGGCTACCGGCCCGACCCGGGCTTTCAGGCAAACAATCACGACGCGGTGTACCGCAAGGAGCTTTGAGAGGAGAGAAAGTGAATGCAGAGCAGACGGAAGGATGTTTTATTGGACGTGGTGTTTCTTCTGGCCGGGGCCTTGGTGTATGCGTCGGCAGTCACCGGGCTGACAGCCCCCAACAATATCGCCCCAGGGGGGGTGACAGGCCTGTGCACCATGCTGAACTTTGTTTTTGGCACGCCCATCGGCCTGATGAGCTTTCTCATCAACCTGCCCATCATTATCTGGGCGGTGGTGGAGATCGGCTATAAGCTGGTCATCCGCACCATGGCGGCTATTGTCCTCTCCTCTGTGTTTATCGACCTGTTCACCGGGGTTATGCCCATCTACCGGGGCAACCCTATTCTGGTGGCAGTGTTCTCTGGGGCCTGCGAGGGGCTGGGGCTGTCGCTGACCTTTGTGCGGGGCGCAACCACCGGCGGCACGGACATGATTGCCCGGCTGCTGGAGAGGCGGATGCCCCAGCTCTCTATGGGCAAGCTGATGCTGGCCCTGGACGGGGTGATCATCGCCATTTCGGCGGTGGTGTTTGGCAGCATTGAAAACGCTATGTACGCCTGCATTGACATTTTTGTGTGCACCAGTATTATCGACGCCATTCTCTACGGCACCGACGCGGGCACCGGCAAGCTGTTCTTTGTGATGTCGGCCCGGGTGCGGGAGATGGGAGAGCGGGTGATTGCCGAGCTGGACCGGACTGTCACCTACCTGGACAGCCACGGGGGCTATAGCAAGGAGCCGGGGGAGACCATGCTGTGCGTGGTGCGCCGGTTTGAGGTGTACCAGATTCAGGCCATTATCCGCGAGGTGGACAAGAACGCCTTTGTGGTGGTGGGCGACGCGGGACAGATTACCGGCGAGGGCTTTCGGCCCATGCGGCCGGACGACAAGCCCCTGGGCCAGCTGCTTAAGGAGCTGCGCGGGGGCCGGGACAAGGAATAAGAGCTTGTATCAACAGGAGTTGGCGCCTGCCTATTCGGCAAATTTCACGGTTGACTGTGTTGCAAACCAATCGCGAGATTGCCTGGGGGGTTGCGCCTCGGCAAAATTTGCTCGATTATCCAGGCGAAAATCCTATCGGCACAAGTTCTAAGCCCCAAAAGCAAAGGGCCCGGCGCTGGGCCGGACCCTTCCCGAAGGGGCTTAGAACTGCTGGTTGTTCTCCTGCTGGTCGTAGGAGGAGCGGTTGTTCTGGTTCTTGGAGTTTTTGTTGTTCTGGCTCTGCTGATCCCGCTGGTTCTGAGAGCGGTTGTTCTGAGACTGGTTCTGGTTCTGGCTGCGGTTGTTCTGGCTCTGGTTTTTGTTGTTCTGGTTCTGCATGGCGATACCATCCTTTCGGAGTTAGAGTGAAAGCCAGGCGGGCCGTCCGGGGCAGAGGGCCGGGGATGGCCGGCGGGCTTTTCGAGAGTATTTTTGCCCCAGGGGCGAAGAATATACGCAGCGCAGAGAAGGAAGTTGCCGCCCGCTCGCGGGCAAAGGAGCCAAAGCGAAGCAGAGCAAGGGTGCGCGAATTAAAAGTTTCGTCAACCTTTTCAAAGGTTGCAGAGGTTTGGGGACAGAGTCCCCAAGGTCTTGACCTTAAAACGGCGGCGCAGAGGGCAAAGGTGCGAGGTAGTGCTTTGCCTCCAAATCTCAGTTTGAGACGGGGCAGAGCTGCGCCGCCGTACTACCTAGCGAGGTCGACCGCAGGGAGACCAGCGGACGGTTCGCTGCCGGTAAATTCAGGAGAAAGAGCTATCCTTCCAGAGTAATAAGTACAGAAACGGGAGAGAGGTAATTGCTTTTTCACCGGCTTACCCCTGCCGACAATTCAGAAGGAAAGCTTCCCCCCTTCCAGAACAAAAAAGTAAAAAAGAAGCCTCCCGCTTCCCCATATTGGGAGAATGATAACATAAAATAAAAGAAAAGGAGCATGGACATGCTGAAAAGTCAGGAAGTGAGAAAAATTGCCCCGGAAATGGACCCCCTGCGCATGGGCATGGGCTGGACTGCCGAGGACCTGGAAAAGCCCCAGATTCTGGTGGAGAGCGCCTTTGGCCAGAGCCACCCGGGCAGCGCCCATCTGCTGGAGCTGACCCAGGCCGCTGCCGGGGAAATTGACAAAAACGGCTGCAAGTCCGCCATGTACTTTGCCACGGATATCTGCGACGGCATGTCTCAGGGGCATGACGGGGGAAACTACTCCCTGGTCTCCCGGGATACCCTGGCGAATCTCATTGAGATTCACGCCAATGCCACCACCTTTGACGGAGGCCTGTTTCTGGCCAGCTGCGACAAATCCGTGCCCGCCCACCTGATGGCTGTCGGCCGGGTGAATATCCCCGCCATCATCGTCACCGGCGGGGTGATGGAGGCCGGCCCCGGCCTGCTCACCCTGGAACAGATCGGCATGTACAGCGCCATGTTCCGCCGGGGGGAGATTACAGAGGAGCAGCTCACCTACTACAAGCGCCACGCCTGCCCCTCCTGCGGAGCCTGCTCCTTTATGGGCACGGCCTCTACCATGCAGATCATGGCCGAGGCTTTGGGCCTGATGCTGCCCGGCACGGCCCTGCTCCCCGCCCGGTCGCCGGAGCTGGGGGAAACCGCCCGGACCGCCGGCCGGCAGATTACCCGCCTGGCCCTTGCCGGGCTCCGGCCCCGGGAGATGGTGACCCGAAAGAGCTTTGAGAACGCCGTTATGGTCCACGCGGCCATCTCCGGCTCTACCAACGCCCTGCTGCATCTGCCTGCCATTGCCCGTGAATTCGGGGTGGAGCTGGACGCGGAGGACTTTGACCGGCTCCACCGGGGGGCCCATTACCTGCTGGACGTGCGCCCGGCAGGACGCTGGCCCGCCGAATACTTCTGCTACGCCGGGGGCCTGCCCCGGGTGATGGAGGAAATCAAGTCCATGCTGCACCTGGACGTGATGACAGTCACCGGCAAAACCCTGAGGGAGAACCTGGAGGACCTGAAGGCCTCCGGCTACTACGAGAGCCGGGAGGCGCTGCTGAAAAAGACCGGCCTTGCCGCCGGGGATGTGATTCGCCCCTTTGACGCGCCCATTGGCAGCGACGGCACCGTCGCCGTGCTGAAGGGGAACCTGGCCCCCCAGGGGGCGGTGGTCAAGCACAGCGCCGTGCCCAAGGAGATGTATCAGGCCACCCTGCGGGCCCGTCCCTTTGACAGCGAGGAGGAGGCCATTGGCGCCATTCTCAACCACGACGTCCGGCCGGGAGACGGGGTGATTATCCGCTACGAGGGCCCAGGCGGCAGCGGTATGCCGGAGATGTTCTACACCACCGAGGCCATCTCCTCCGACCCGGCCCTGTCCGCCAGCATTGCCCTCATCACCGATGGGCGGTTCTCCGGGGCCAGCAAGGGCCCGGTGATTGGACATGTGTCCCCCGAGGCCGCGGAGGGCGGCCCCATCGCCCTGGTGGAGGAGGGGGACCTGATTGAGCTGGACATCCCCAACCGGACGCTGCGGCTGTGCGGCATAGGGGGAGAGCCCCGGACCGAGGAGGAGATTGCCCAGGAGCTGGCCCGGCGGCGGGCTGCCTGGAAGCCCCGGGAGCCCCGCTACCGCCGGGGGGCGCTGGGCCTGTTCACCGCCAACGCCGCCTCTCCCATGAAGGGCGGCTATCTGTGCTGACCGGCCTGGGACGAAAGGAGGCTTTCTATGAAAACCAGACTCACCCGGCTGCTCTGCCTGCTGCTGGCTGCGCTGCTGGCAGGGACCCTCTCCGGCTGCTCCGGAGGGTATCAGAGCGACATGGAATTTACCTATGCCCTGCCTCAGAACGTGGACACCCTGGACCCCCAGACTGCCTCCCGGCAGTCCTCCTATCTGGTGATCGGCTCTATTTTTGAGGGTCTTTGCCGCATTGACTCCAAGGGGAATGTCATCCCCGGCGCGGCCAAAAAATGGGAGGCCAACGAGAGCAGCACCGTCTTCACCTTCCACCTGGACCCGAACGCCTGTTGGAGCGACGGCAGTCCGGTGATTGCGGACGACTTTTTGTTTGCCATTCAACGGGCCCTGCGGCCCGAGACCAACACCCCCTCGGTAGACGATTTGTTCATCATCCAGGGGGCCCGGGCCGTGTACCAGGGAGAGGCGGACGAGAGCCGGCTGGGGGTATGGGCAGAGGACGACCGCACTCTGGTGGTGCAGCTGGAACGCAGC
Source organism: uncultured Oscillospiraceae bacterium (assembly GCA_910587835.1). Taxonomy (GTDB): domain Bacteria; phylum Bacillota; class Clostridia; order Oscillospirales; family Acutalibacteraceae; genus Acutalibacter. The sequence continues at coordinate 29,215 of CAJUNQ010000088.1, forward strand.
TATCCCGACTTCCCCGCCCTCACGGCAGGCGCTCATTACATGCCCTGCAGCCGGGCCTATTTTGAGAGCTGTAGCGGCCACTACGGCCTGTCGTCGGAATATCTCATTACCAACGGCCCCTTCACCTTCCCCACCATCTACAGCTGGTCCATGGACTATGGCAGCAGAAAGATTGTGCTTGCGCCCTCGGACACCTACCGCAAGGCGGAGGAGGTGGCCCCTGCCAGCCTGACCTATCTCATTGACTATGACGACGCTCTGACCCAGGACCCGGTGACAGCCCTGACCACAGGGGCCATTGACGTGACCACCCTGACGGAGAACGCGGCCAAGGCTGCCGCTGAGCAGGGCTGCGGCATTCAGATGCTGGACGACGCGGTGACGGGCCTGCTGTTTAACCCGGAGGCAGGGGTGCTCAAGCACAAGGAGGCCAGGGAGATTTTCGTCAAGACCATCGACCGCCAGGACCTGCTGGACCGGCGCATGGACAAGAACGCGGGGGAGGCCTTTGGCATTATGCCGGACTGCGTCCGCTGGGACGGGGGGCCCTACTATGCGGGCGGGGCGCAGATGTTTGCCACCCAGGACGACGGGGTGACCCAGAGCCTGATGCCTGTGCTGCTGGCTAAGCTGGAGGAGGACCGGATGCCGGAGATCACGGTGATTTGTCCGGACGACGAGGAGTCGGTAAACATTGCCAACGGCCTTTTGGTCTCTTGGAACAGCAAGCTGGGCACAGCCTACAACATTGAGCCTCTTGGGGACGCGGAGTATCAGAACCGCATTGCCGCCGGGGACTATCAGGCGGCGATTTACACCCTGCGGGCAGGGGGCACCACGCCCTACCAGGTGCTCAAGGCCTTTGAGAGCAGCTCGACCCCCACGCTGATGAAGAACCAGGAGTATGACGGCCTGCTCCACTCTCTGCAATTCGGACTGACAGAGTATCGGGGGCTGGAGAGCTATCTACAGAACTACTATATTTTTTATCCTCTGTTCAGCGACAAGACCTACTATGTAACCAGCCCCAACAGCGAGGGCGTAGAGGCTTCGCCGGATTTGACCATAGACTTTTCCAAAGCGAAGAAAAAGGAATAGGGCTCGTTTGAAAAATCAAAAACACCGTCTTTTTGCCCATAAGCAGTCCCGTTCTGGGTGGAAAAACCTCGTCAATGGCGAGAGTTGCCAAAGAGCTGCGTGCAGCTTGCGGTTTTCTCCTTGAAATCGCCTCCTTTTGGGTCAAAAATCCGGCATTTTCTCTATTTTCAAACAAGCCCTCATTCCTCAGTAACGGCCTCTCGGCGGGAAGGGATGATGTTTGTGAAAGAAAAGCTGTTGAATCTGGACCAGGCTCAGGGGGAAATCCCCGCTCAGGGCGGCGGCCCCAGGGAGGCGGGGGACTGGTCTGTGGACCTGCTGCGCCTGGTGGTGGAGCGGGAGCTCACCGGGCGTCAGAGGCAGTGCGTGGAGCTCTACTATTTTCAGGGCATGACCATGGAGGCCGTTGGCCAGCAGCTGGGCCTGAACAAGGCCACGGTGTGCCGCCATCTGCAAAAGGCCAGGGGGCGCATCAAGCGGGTGATGGGCTATGCCGGCTGGGTCCGGGCCCGGCTGCGCCAGGAGAGCCGGGAGGAGTAGCGCCTGTGCAAGGTCAGAATGGGCCGTTTTAGGGCGGAAAGCGGGGCGTTTTTGTCTTTTTTCACAGCAAAAACGGCTGTTTTCGTTACAGAAAGGGGACGCTGCCCGCGGTCGTTTCTGGTACTGGCGGTTTACGGGCGGACTGCATGGCCCTCTGGTTTGTATGCACACTTTGGGCCGCTTACAAAATGTTTACATCCTCATGAATACTTGATGTATCCTTTCCCTGTATGCTATACAAAAGACCCTGAGACCCGGCGGACCGGGTTCCGGGGGACGCTGCCGTCCGGTTCAAACGCCGGGCCGGCCGGGTAAAAAAACGCTACAGGAGGCTCGCCATGCTGAAACCAACCGTGAAAAAACTGGCCGCGCTGACGCTCTGCGCCCTGCTGGCCCTGCCCCTGGCCGCCTGCCAGGAGAACCCCGAGGGGTCCATTGTGGCCCACAAGGACATGGAGAAGCTGCTGTCTGAGGCCGCGGCCTCAGACCCGGAGAAGGTGGGGGCGGCGGCCTGGCCCAGGCGGAGCAGATGGGAAAAGACAGCTTCCGGGGCTTTGCCCCCGGAGAAATAGAGGCCTTCTGGCAGGAGAAGGGGTTGACCACCCCGGTGCTCACCGGCGGCATAAGCGTCTCGGAGAGCATGGAGTTTGAGCCCCTCTACCCGGACGCGGCCCTGTCTCAGGAGGAGGCCCAAAGGATTGCCGGGGACCTTTTGGCGGAGCTGGGGCTAAGGGACTTTGTTCTGGATGAAGGCGGGCTTTACACCGAGCTGGTGGACATGCAGAACTATGGAAGCGCAGAGAAGGCCGTCTATGCCAGATATTACATTCTGCACTACCGCCGCCAGATCGAGGGCGTGACCCTGAGCCAGTCCAGCGGGGGAAAATACGCCGACAACCGGGACCAGGGAGGCCGGTTCAACAAGCAGTTCTGGCCCGGGGAGCTTATTGAGCTCCGGGTCAACGACAGCGGCGTTGTGGGGTTTGACTACCACGCCCCCCTGGAAATCACCGAGACTGTGGTGGAGGGCGCGGCCCTGAAGACCTTTGAGAAAATGCTGCCCGTTACCCTGGCCCAAACGGAGGAGAGCCGCATTGCCGCCATTGACAGGGTGCGGCTGAGCTACTCCCGCATCAGCGAAAAGGACAGCTTTGACACAGGCCTGCTTGTGCCGGTGTGGAGCTTTGAGGGAAGCGTGGATTTCTATTACAACCAGGACAACGGCGAGAAAAGCTACAGCGACACACAGGCCGGCGTGCTGCTGGCTGTCAACGCGGGGGAGAGCCTGCGGGTGACTGTCACCCTGAAAAACGCCAGCGGTGCTGAGACCATGGAGAATATTCTGGCCACTGCCGCTCCGCCGGGGGAGGGCTTTACGCTGCTGAGCCCCACCGACAGCTTTTTCTGGGAGGCTCTGGCCCCGGGCGATACCGTGGACCTGGTGCAGGAGTACGCTGTCAGCCCCGACGTCCCTGCCGGGCAGTACACCATGGGGCTGAGCTATGACTTCGCCTACCACAATGGGCTTGCCGGGGCAGGCGCAGTCAGCGTCAGGGTGAACGTCAGCCAGCCCCTGAAGATGGAGTTTCCCCGGCTGCAGCTGCCCGCCCAGGCCGTGGTGTCCGACGTGGTGCAGGTGAATGTGCAGGCCATCAACCTGAGCCACGCCAAGGCCTACCATGTGCGGGCCACCCTGGAGGCCGACGGCCTGCTGCCCAGCGGCACAGCCTATCTGGGGGACCTGGAAGGGGGAGCCTCGGGGGAAAAGCCCCTGCAGGTGACAGTCACCTCCCTGACCGGCGGCGAAATGCCCTACGGCCAGACCACAGGCCTTGTCACCTACTGCTATGAGGACGCCGGTGGGACGGCCTACACCCAGACCGCCAGCTTTACCCTGGACATTGCCTCGCCCTTTTCCGGGCGCGGGCCGGAGGAGGAGAAGGACCAGCCCGGCCAGTGGTGGGTCATTATGGGGGTTCTGGCGTTGGCGCTGTCTACCCCGGGAGGGAAAACGGGAGGCGGCATAGAGAACAGCGCCCGCCTTCCCCAAGCGCAGCGAAACCTGCGGCGGGCGGCAAAACCCCCGGCCTCTCTCAAGGTTGACACACAGCCCCCTCTCAGTGTATAATTATTCTAAATGCGGAGAGGGGGCTGGCTTTGCTTTGAAACTGCTGGAAAAAATGGTGAATGTGGGCTTTCTGGCCCTTTTGGGGCTGTTTCTTCTGGCCGGTTTGGGCAGAACCCTGTTTTGGCCCAAGGAGCTCAACGACTATGAAAACCGCAAGGCCAACCAGATGCCGAAGCCTGAGGTGGAGACGGTGCTGAACGCCGGCTTTCAGGCCGGGGCGGAGGACGCCCTCTCGGACCAGGCGCTGCTGGCCCAGACCTTCAAACGGCTGTACAACGAGGGCAGCTCCCGGTTTCTTTTTGGCATGGTAGAGGGCTTTCTCAGGGAAAACCCGGAGCGCTACATTGCCTTGCGAGACGCGGTGGTCTTTGGCGGCGACTACCTGGTCTACCGCCCCTACGACCTGGCCGCGTCCACCGAAAAGCTGGACGCGAAAGCAGAGGGCCTCAACGCCCTGATGGACCGCTGCCCGGAGCTGGACTTTTATGTCTACTATGTAGAAAAGGACTCGGACCTGAACCTGGAGACCGGGGAAAAGGCCGGGCTTTTTGAATATCTGCAAGCGGGCCTTTCGCTGCCCCCAGACCGGCTGGGGCGGTTTGAAATCTCCAGCTTCTCCCGGTATCGGGACTGCTTCTACCGCACCGACCACCACTGGAACCACCGGGGCTCTTACCAGGGCTATGTCCAGCTGGGGGCGCTGCTGGGGGTGGAGGAGCCCCTGATGGAGCCGGCGGAGGAGCTGACGCTTCCCTACCGGCTCAGCGGGTCGAAAGCAGCCGCCTCTGGAATCAAGGAGGTCTTCACCGAGGACTTTCAGGCCTACCGCTTTGCCTTTCCGGAGATGGAGATTCACATCAACGGCCAGCCCGCGGAGGATTATGGCCAGCAGGAGGCCTTTTTCGCGGGAACGGCCGACAGGGCCTCCTACGCGGCTTTTTATGGCGGAGACCCGGGGGAGATTGTCTTTGACACAGGCCGGGAGGACCGGAAAAATCTTCTGGTCATTGGCGAGTCTTACGACAACGCGGTGCTGAAGCTGCTGGCCTGCCACTTTCACAAAACCTATTCGGTAGACCTGCGCAACTATGAGCATGACATGGGGCATACCTTTGCCTTCAGCCGGTATGTGCAGGACAACGCAGTGGACATGGTGCTGTTTGTGGGCAGCGGCAGCTTTTTCACCATGCCGGAATTTCTCCCGGAGGGCTAAGTATGGTTTTCAGCAGTTTAAGCTTTTTATATCTGTTCTTCCCCCTGTGCGCGCTGGCGTACTATGCGGGCAAAAACCGGGTGTGGCGCAACAGCGTGCTGCTGGCGTTCTCCCTGGTTTTTTATGCTTGGGGCGAGCCGAAAAACATCGCGCTTCTTTTGCTGGCCTCCTTTGTGGCCTATGCCGGGGGCCTGTGGATGGAGCGGCTGAAGGAGCGGGGCTGTTCCAGGGGGCGCAGGGCCGTGTTTTGGGCCGCTGTGGTTTTGCTGGCGGGCAACCTGTTTGTGTTTAAGTATCTGAATTTTTTCTGCGACAATCTGGGGGGGCTTCTGGGTCAGGCGCTGCCTGTGCCCCGCATTGCCCTGCCCATTGGCGTAAGCTTTTACACCTTTCAGATTCTCTCCTATGTCATTGACCTGTACCGGGGGGAGACGGGCCTGCAGCGGAATTTCTTTTATCTGACCCTGTATGTCAGCTTTTTCCCCCAGCTGATTGCCGGGCCCATTGTGCGCTATCAGACCATTGAGGAGGAGATTCTCCACCGGCGGGAGAGCCTGGCCGATGTAACGGCAGGAGCCAAGCGGTTTATTGTGGGCCTGGCGAAGAAGGTGCTGATTGCCGACAATGTGGGCGGCATTGCCCAGCTGATTTATCAGGGAGACCCCCAGGTATACGGCTCGCTGATGTTATGGCTGGCGGCGTTGGCCTATGCCCTGCAAATTTATTTCGACTTTTCCGGCTACAGCGACATGGCCATTGGCCTGGGGCGCATGTTTGGCTTTCATTTTCTCGAGAATTTCAACTACCCCTACATTTCCCGGTCCATCACAGAGTTCTGGCGGCGCTGGCACATTTCCCTGTCCACCTGGTTCCGGGACTATGTCTACATTCCCATGGGGGGCAACCGGGTGAAAAAAAGCCGCTGGGTGCTGAATCTGCTGGCGGTATGGGGGCTGACAGGCTTCTGGCACGGGGCCCAATGGAATTTCATTTTGTGGGGCCTGTACTACGGGGTGATTCTGCTGGCCGAAAAGCTGTTTTTGGGCAAATACCTGGCAAAATGGCCCAAGGCCCTGCAATGGGTCTACGCCATGTTTTTTGTACTTCTGGGCTGGGTCATTTTCAACATTACAGATTTCACTCAGATGGCGGGGGTACTGGGGACCATGTTTGGTTTTGTGCCCACGCAGTTTACAGCCATGATTGCGGCGGACACGTCCATTGTGCGGGGGCTGATTTATATACCGCTGGGGCTGGTGTGCGCGTTCCCGGTGCTGCCATGGGTGAAGGCCCGCTGGGCCCGGCTGAGGGAGGGCGGGCCCAACCTGAGGTCTGCCCTGGCCCTGACAGTGGAGAACGCTCTATGCTTCGCCCTTCTACTGCTCTCCATCATCTACATCCTCAGCGCCGCCTACAACTACTTCATTTACTTCCGCTTCTAACCCCAGCGTGACGCCCAGCGTGACGCTGGACCCAATTCGCGAAGCGGGCTGGCACGCCAGCCCTGCGGCGAGGGAACAGCTGGGGTGGTGGTCGCGGTTTGTTATGGGTGGGGCCAGCAGAGCTTTTTGGCGGTTGCAGGTGGTTTTGACACCAGTTGAACTCAGCGTGACGCTGGACCCGGTTCGCGGCGGGTGCCCCGCAGGCAATTCGCGAAGCGGGCTGGCACGCCAGCCCTACTGGGAGGGGGTAGCGGGGTTCGTAGTCGCGGTTTGGGGGTTGGTTGGACCAGCGGGCTTTTTTAGGGCGGTTGCGGGTGACATGGGTGGCAGAACTGGCATCGCGGGCCGGAAAG
>CAJUNQ010000089.1 GCA_910587835.1 uncultured Oscillospiraceae bacterium
GTAAATGGGGTTCCAGCAACGACCACACTTGATCGCTTATGTCATGTCTGTGATAGGAAGCATCCATCTTTTCCTCTCCTGTCTTTTTTGATGCTTCCATTCTATCACAATTCCTCTACCTTGTGTAGACACTATCTAGGACACAATCAGCTGCGGATTCCAAGTTTAGGGCATTTGCAGAAAAGAAAAAATATCTGCTCCACGCGACCTTGCACTCTCAGAATCACCCCTGTGTGGCCCAACACGCCCCTCGCTGGCGGACTGCGGTTCCTACCCCACCCAGCCTTTAAAACCGTCACACGGGGCCGACACCGGCCAAATGTGGGGCTGCTGTCGCTCGGCTGTGGTTGTGCCTGAACCCAAGGGTGCAAGAGTGCAAGGGTGCAGAGAACTTCAAAGAATTTCACAGGCGTACACACTATGTAGAGCCTGTCATGCGCTGTTGACACAAGATAGAAGAGTGCAACCAAAACCTTTTGCACCCTTGCACCCTTCAACATGCCAGTTGCCAATGCCATCTCTCCCCTTTCTTTACTGAATCAACTTTGAGATTTTCTTTGGCAATTTTCAGCGTCCGCTTGGAGATACCTGCCTGCTTTGCCGCCTGGAACATCTCGCTGGCTGGCGCTGAAGCCGCGCCGCTCAGCTTGTCCCTTATCAGTTTTTCAGCCATGTCAACCTTTGAATCTGTCGGCCCGCCGTTCAACAAGTCGCTGGCGGTAATCTTTTCGTAGCCCTCCACCCAGCGCGGAGTGCTGTCCTCAATGCTGAACGCTACCGACTTCCCCTCGGGAGCAAGAGAGGATTTGTCGTGAACTATGACGCGGATGCTCGGCTCTTTTTTCATTCTGCCCACCAGCAGAACACTCCGAGCAGCGGCACGGAAGTCCATGGAGCCGAGTCCACGATAGGCACTGTTGGCCCCTACAGCTTTGTTGAGATGCCCAATCAGGACAACAGCACAGTCAGTTTGGTCGGCCGTGATTGTAAGCCGCTTGAGGACATCGCGGATCTCGTTGGCGCGGTTCATGTCAACGTCGCGGCCTAGGTAGCCTTGGAGCGGATCGAGAATCAGCAGCTTGGCGCTGGTAGTTTTAACCGCTTTTTCGATGCGCTCGTCTAAAAGGGAGAGGGAACGCTCGGTTTCATCGATGCAGATAATGCGGTTGAGGTCGGCACCGGCGGTCATGAGCTGGGGTTTGATGGTGTCACCCAGACCGTCCTCAGCGGTCTGGTAAAGGATGTTGATGGGTGTAGTCTGTTCCATTCCGGGGAGCGCCTGTCCGTAACTGCACATGGCGGCGATCCATAGTGCGAGGGTGGTCTTGCCTTCGCCGGGGTCGCCCTGGATGATGGTCAACTTACCTTGCGGAATATAGGGGTACGATAGCCAGCGCACCTCTTGGAGTTCGACTTCGGACATTCGGATCAGGCGTAGTTCGGGTTGATTTTTGGTCATTGAAACCCTCCTTTCAGTTGGTTGCTCCGCAAAAAGTGGGAGCAATATTCATATCGCGGAAGTTTATTCCGTCCATATCAGCGCACCTCCTTCCACATAAAGTAAGGACGAAACCGAGCGCGGCACTCGATTTCATCCTTCTACTTGTATTATTGTGCAGAAAGTGATAAAATGTGAATATTGCAGGACAGTGGTTTTTGCCATATGGGACAGGAGGGGACAGACCATGCCCATGGGGATAAAACAGCAAAATGATATGTTCCGCGCGACTATCGATGTCTGGGAAGATAAAATATTTTTCAATGAGAAAGAATATCCTGCCGGACACTTCGCCGCGGAAATACTCAATGTATCTAACGAATTCATTGTTGCTTCTGCAGGAAAGGCACAGGATCTACTGGCCATACTCCCCGGCGTGAGTTGTGCTGATAGGGATGCTCTTAAGACAATGCTCCCTATGCTGAAAAAATTCCTGGTCGGTATCATTACCGATTTGTCTGCGATCGAACCTTTTTCTCTTTGGAACATGGAGGACGAGATGCTTGTTCCAGAAGTGATGCTCTCGGGGGAGACATTGAACGATCTGATTAATCCGGGACGTGGGCGAGATTTCTTTATACAGTATTTATCGGCAGCGATTGCTGCTCCATTTGCAGTTTACCATTTCATGGAACCTGCCAGAGTACTTGTTGATAATTTTCTAAGTCATCTTGATAAACGTACTGAAACGTATTTTACCATGGGCGTGCATGATGCGTTTAACCATCCTAAGTTTAAGGAGCTAATAGCGAGCGCTCATATTCCGAACGTAGAACCGTTTACATACTCGCCCAATATGAGATCTTCCTATTGCTTCGCCCGAGACCCAAAGCATTACGGCGAAATGGTATTTGTCAACCGGTTATTCTTTGACAGCTACATGGACTTCTTTGTTTATGACTTGCTAAACGGTATGCACCATGGCCACGCTCCCAGTAAGTGTCAGAACTGCGGAAGATATTTTCTGACTACCGATGCTCGCAAGCCCAAGTATTGCGACGGCATGGCTCCACAGAACCCGCACTATACCTGCCGCCAGTACGGCGCGATGAACCAGCAGAAAGAAAAGAATGCTAATCACCCTATCTTTCAAATCTTCAAAACCCGGACGAGTACAATCCGTAAGCACCACCAGCGCGGAAAAATTTCTGATGAGGTGCGACAGGAGGCGTTGAAGGTTTGTGAGGAACTGCGTGACCATGCGCTGCTTGATAATGATTTTGCTCAGGGAGAGTACCTCCGGCTTATGGAGCAGGATGCCATCTATGCTGAGGTAAGCAGACGGCTCGGGAACGGTGACACCCATGACCAATGAGGAGTTGGTGGAACGCATCCGGGGTGGAGATGCTGATTCTATTGAAAAACTTTAGCAGAGCAATCGGGAGTATCTCTGCAAGTTGGCCCGGCGGTTGAGTAATAATCCTGATGTGGTTGAGGATCTTGTGCAGGAGGGCAGCATTGCAATTCTTGATGCGGTTGACAGTTATGAGTTGGGGCGCGGCGCATTATTTCTGACATATGCGACTCAAATGATTCGGAAGGCCATGCGAAGTTTCATGGCAAAGATGTCTTTGCCAATGGCAATACCTACAGCGAGGCACAGTCAACTGCGGCAAGTGAACTTTCTGGTAGCCAAGTTTCAGATGGAGAAAGAGAGCGTTTCGCCCAAGGATTTGCTTTTGACGATTTGTCAGGAAATGAGTGTGTCTGAAAAAGTTGCGCGTGGGCTGCTGTGGGACTTCAGTACGATCTTTCAGGAACTCGCACCAGATGAGCAATGGGAGCAAAGCATTCCTTGCTTAGAGGCTGACCCGGCTAAAGTGTATGAGCAGGAGTTGTTGGCTAAGTGTATCCAGATAGTGCTTGCTGAATTAGCTCCCCGAGAACGTATGCTGATTCAACAATACCAGGGGCTTGGTGGCGCCCACGATGACGGTATAACATTCCAGGAACTGGCGGTGTTGCTGAACTATAATGGGCATAGCGCAGCAGAAAAGGCGTATCGCAAGGCGGTAGAGGCGTTGAGGCAGGCGCTCTATGCTGGTAGCTATGGGGAGTATATCCGGGCAAAGCAGGCGGTTGTAAGTGCTAGGCGAAATTTATGACTGTAGCGTCATCAGTGCCTTCCGTAAAATATGGCCTTGTTGCAGCAGCCAAACAAATATGCCCAAGATATGGAAAGGAGCGCCGCTTTTTTTGAAAAGCATCTTGGTGGGATGGAGGGTCCGCTGTACCGTGACCCAAAAGCCGGCCAAAAATTTGTTTGTTGCTTTCACGAAGAACCGATGCTTTTTTTGGAAACTAAATCGGGTCTGCCGGAGGCTTATACGCCATACCGCAAAGCAGCTCATCGAACTTTTTGGGCTTCAATAAGGTCAATATAGTGGAATAATCCCGTCAACCCGGTGGTGGAAAAAGCAGACATCGATGTGTATAATATGTCCAGAGGCGTTAAAATCTGTCCCGGTACATCTCCCTGAACGCTTTCGGAGAGCAGCCGTAGCGCTGGGTAAAAAGCCGGTAAAAGTAGCTCTGGCTGTTAAAGCCGCAGCGCTCGTACAGGTCTACCACCAGAATGTCTTCTGTCAGGAGCAGTTCTGCGGCAAAGCTCAGCCTTTTCCCGTTGATAAAGGCGGTGGGCGTAATGTCCAGATGCCGCCGGAAGGATCGGGTGAGGTGCTCCTGAGAGATGTTCGCAAGGCTTAGGAGCCTTGGTAGCCCGGCAATGAAATTCTCCGGCTGATCCATCTGCTCCGTAAGCCTTAAAAACCACGACGGCATCCTGCTGATGGCCTCCGGGGCGGTAAAAAATAGGCCGACCATGTATGGCAGCACACTGAGCATATGCCGGTAGCCCTTTTCGGGTTCCGCCATAGCCCCGCTTTCCAGCAGCTTTTTCCCGGCGTCCCTGAGGACAGAGCCGTAGAGGGTTCTGCTTGGGGGCAGAGGAGACCGGTCGAAAACGTCCCGCTCTACGTCAAGATACCCGCATATACGCAGAAATACATTTTCGGGGATGCCGATGTTCACAATCTCGAACTCATCCTTTTCCAGCGCCTCATACTTATGGATATCCCATGGGCGCACAAGAACCAGAGAGCCCTCCGTGAGCATTTGCGTGCGGCTGTTCACCGCGTGGACGGCCCCGCCCCGCAGCACCAGGAACAGCTCATAGAAATCATGGGTATGGGTTTTATAGGTCGAGGTGACGCCGAATTGGTGCAGCGCCTGCCCGCCGCTGCGGCGCATCTCATCCTCCGTAAAGCGGAGCTGGGTGATACCGTCATCCACGGCCGATTCCTCCTTGTTTTACGCGCTGGTATCATTATAGGCCAAGGCCGGGCAAATTTCAAGCTGATTATATCAATAAAAGAGAATGGAGGAACGCAATATGCCAAGAAGCGGTCTGCAAAAGCTTCGGGACGCTTTACAGTTCACAAAGCTCTACAAGGAGAACAGTCACGACATCTATCTTCGCGAGGCCAAATGCTTGGATATGCAACTGGAGCATATTCTTGAGCCCATGGACGAGAACGACGGTATAGCTGGAAGATACGACCACGGCTTTGTGGGTTTCAGCTCACAGACGGGGGGTTATTCCGCCCTGGGGGCTGGGTATACGTATTATTTCAAGGACTTCGAGTTTACCTGTGCCATGCAGGAGTTTAGGGAGGAGCTTAGCCCGCAGGAGACCTACCAGCTGCAGGCAGTCCGGGCGTTTTGGCACGAGGAAAACACCGCCCGCAAGCTTGACGTGGCCGTTGCCAGCCGTTTCGGATATATCCCCCCTAAGGGATACCAGGGCCCCGGCGTGGGCAACTGCGACTGCCGTGTAGCCGGCACGAACCTGGATTTTGACAAGCTGATCCGCCTGGGCTTAGACGGCCTTATCAGCGAGATAGAGGGCGCGGAGGCGGTCAACGGCGATTCCTCCTTTTATACCGCCCTTAAGATGTGGATAGAGAGCCTGCGAAAGGCCTGCGAAAGGTATCGCAGGCAGGCTCTGGCCCTGGCGGCCGACGCCAAGGAGCGGGACTGCCGCCGCAGGTTTCTGGATCTCGCCGAGGCCTTGGAGAACATCCAGCACGCCCCGCCCGCCACTTTTCTGGAGGGCGTCCAGCTTATGTGGATTTATTCCGTAAGCTGCGACCTGATGAATTACAGCCGCATGGACGGCTACCTGGGCCCCCTGTACGCCAGGGATGTGGACCAGGGCAGGATCACTGAGGAGGAGGGCGTACAGACCGTTCTCTATCTCTATAAGCATTTCAAGGAGATCGACAAGATACACGACTGCCGGGTCATTATCGGAGGCGTGGGCCGCAAGCACCCGGAAGAGGCGGACCGTCTTGCCATAGTAATAATGGAGGCCTCCCGCAGGTTCAGGGAAACTGTGCCCCAACTCACCCTGCGGTACTACAGCGGCATGAGTGAGGAGGTGTTCCGCAAGGCCATGGAGGTGAACGCCGAGGGAACCACCTTCCCCATCATCTACTCTGATGATACCAACGTGCCCGCGGTTCAAAAGGTCTACGGCGTCTCCCGGGAGGAAGCAGAGCAGTATGTCCCCTTTGGCTGCGGGGAGTATGTCCTTTCCGGTCTCAGCGTGGGCACCCCGAACAACGGCATAAACGCGCTGAAAGCCCTGGAAATGGCGCTTCACAACGGCCTTGACAAGTATCATAACGTCCAGTGCGGCGTCAAGACCGGCGAGCTCTCGGAGCTTGACACCTTTGAGAAGCTCTATGGGGCCGTGATGGACCAGCTCCGGCCCGTTATCGCCCGGTTTACAGTGCAGAAATACCTCAACTACCGGATTGCCGGTGAGAACGCGCCCTATTTACACCTGAGCCTGCTTTTGAACGACTGTATCTCCAGAGGCAAGGCGGTCTTTGAGGGCGGCGTGCGATATCTCAACGCTTCCAGCGAAATGTTCGGCATCATCAGCTGCGCGGACAGTCTTACCGCCATCAACGCTCTGGTCTACCGGCAGGGGCTGCTGACCCTTGAGGAGCTGGTGCGCATACTGGACTGCGATTTTGAGGGGCACGAGGATATCCGCAGGCTTTGCCTGGAGGCGCCCAAGTACGGCAACGACAACGACGAGGCCGACTCAATGGCCGCCCGGGTGTTCGGCGACTTGGCCGATATGACCATTGCCGCCGGGAAAGAGGCCGGGCTGGGTCATTATAATATCGTCAGCGTGAACAATTCCATGAGCGCGGAGTGGGGCAGCTTCTGCGAGGCCTCCGCCTGCGGCCGCAGGCGCGGAGCTCCTATGGCCAACGGCAACGGCCCGTCCATCGGCGCGGACGCCTGCGGCATTACGGCGCTGCTCAATTCCATGTCGAAGTTCGACCATACGAAGCACGTGGGTGTGATAAACAACGTCCGCTTTACAAAGGAGCTGTTCAGGGACGCCGGAGGCAAGGTTGAGGCGGTGCTGAAAGCCTTCTATGAGAACGGCGGAACCCAGACGAACCTTTGCGTTATCGGTAAGGACGACATGGAAAACGCTATGGCGCACCCGGAGAATTACCAGAACCTTATGGTGCGCATCGGCGGGTTCAGCGCAAGATTCGTCACCCTGGACCCCATCGTGCAGCGGGAGATAATAGAAAGGACCACCTATGGCGGGTAACAATCAGCACCTGATCTTTGACGTCCAGCGCTTTTGCGTATACGATGGCCCGGGGATAAGGACCACCGTCTTCTTCAAGGGCTGCAATATGCGCTGCGCCTGGTGCCACAATCCGGAGAGCTTTTCCGCCGGACCCCAGCTCCTGTACAGAAGGGAGAAATGCGTTTCCTGCGGGGCCTGCACCGTCTGCCCCAACGGCGCACATATCCTGGAGGCGGGAGAGCGCCGGTTCCTGAGGGAGAACTGCACCGGCTGCGGCCTTTGTGCGGAAAGATGTCCCAACGGCGCGCTGGAGGTCTCTGGCAAGCCCATGACCGCGCAGGCCGTAATGAACATCATAGACCGTGACGCCAAATACTATAAGAGCTCCGGCGGGGGCGTCACCTTCTCGGGGGGCGAGGCCACTCTCCACAGGGAGCTGCTCTTAGAGCTTCTTGGGGCCTGCCGGGAGAGGGGCTATCACACGGCCATTGAGACCAACGGGCTCATAGCCGGGGAGTATCTTGAGGAGCTGCTGCACCTTACGGGCCTTTTCCTTCTGGACTGCAAGCATACCGATCCAGAGGCCCATCTGAGATGGACGGGCGCGCCCCTGGCTCCGGTGCTGGACACATTGGAAAGGCTGGAGCGGGCCGGGGCCAAGGCGATCCTGCGCTGCCCAGTGATACCCGGCGTTAACGATACCAGTGAGCATTTTGCCGGGATACGCGCCTTGAAAAGAAACCATTCATGTCTGCTTGGGGTGGAGGTTATGGCTTATCACGACATAGGAAAGTCCAAGTGGGACGCCCTTGGTATCCCATATACATTGAGAGACCTGAAGACAGTCTCTCCCCAGCAGAAACGGCTTTGGGAGTCAGAGACGACCGGATAGCCCGGATACGCGAATGGCGCCGCAGTTTATGCGGCGCCATTCGTGTTTTAACGTTTTATAGCCGAACCCACCGGCCCGGGTCCTGTGAGGCCTTGATGGCCGCCTCCCGCACAGCGATGACGGCAATGGTATCCTGGTGGCTGACCGGGGGCTCGCCGCCCAGGAAGAACCTGACCATATCCTCCATGAACAGGCGGAAATAGTCGGATTGTATCTCTATGCGGCGGGTCTTCTCCCCCTTAAGGTCCACAGTCATGGCAAAGGGGCAGTCCCAGCCGTGGTGGGAAAAGTGGGCGCGCCTGCCGTCGCTGTATTCCAGCGTCAGAGCAGGCATGGCCTCTGTGCCGGTGAAGCACACCTGCTTTATGTCCGGCCCCATCAGCGCGATGATGGGCTCTATCTGATGGATGGAATAATTGTCAAGGGGGCCCGGGCCGACGCTTACGAGACCGGTTATCCCCTCTTCGGAAAGTCCCCGCAGCTCCGAGGCGAACCTCAGGGCCGAGGCGGAGAAGCAGGGGGCGCCGTGGTCCTCCGCGACGGCAAATATCCTCTGGGCCGAAGCCTTGGTCTCGGCAAAGGTCTTGTCCACATATACCCGCTTCCCGCTCTTTAAGGGAAGCTCGCAGAGCTCCTCATGCATCTGCGGGTCGTCCGGCGAGAGCACGTTTATGCAGTCGCTCTTTTCCACCAGCTCCTCTATGGAACCCACGCGCCAGATGCCGTACTTTTCGCACCACTGGTCCGTCGTCATGCCGCCCAGGGGCGAATCAATCTTCCCATAGGCGTATTTGACCTCAAGCTCTCCCCTTGAGACCTCCTTAAGCCATCCCGGGTAGTGGTTGGCGTGGAACTCGTCCAAATAGTAGTCGATAAATCCAACAGTTTTCATAGCTGACACCTTATACAGGCCCTTTCTGTTAAGTTATGGTTTATTCCGTTACATAAAATACGGCGCGCCCTGCCACCGTTCCGCCCTCCTCCAGCATGAGATGGTACTCGCCCGTCTCAATATCAAGCCGCATTTCCGGGCCGTAAAACGAGAAGGAGGACTTATCCAGGGTAAGCGTGCGGCGGAGCTTTTCACCCGCGGGGACGAAGAACTTTTCAAAGGCCTTTAGCTCTTTTGCCCGGTGCACTATGCTTCCATAGGGCTTTTTCAGGAAAAGCTGGGGAACGGCATAGGCGCCCATGCCGCCGGTGTTTTCCACTGTAAAGGATATCTCCGCTCTTTTCCCCTGCCGAAGCTCCTGTACTGAGATCTCTTTCGGAAAACTGAGCTCCGAAAAAGCAAAGCTCGTATAAGACAGGCCATAGCCGAAGGGGTACAGCCAGGGAACCTCCGGCGGGGCGGCCGAGCTCTTATAGTTGTAATAGCACGGGAGATGCCCGGCGCTTTTGGGCAGCGAGGCCGGCAGCCGTCCGCTGGGCGACAGCTTGCCAAGCAATATCTCAGCCAGCGCTTTCCCACCCATCGGGCCCGGATAAAAGGCGTAGACCACGGCCTGGGACCTCTCGCAAATTTCTGGGATGGCATAGGGCCGGCCGGCGATCACTACGGTCACCACCGGCTTCCCCAGCGCGAATATCCTCTCCGCCAGTTCCTCCTGGGCTCCCGGCAGGGTCAGGCTGGGGGAATCCACGCCTTCGCCGCAGTCCATCTCCACCCTGCCGCTCACCACGGCGGCCCCATTGGAGTCAAAAACCGCTCCGGCAAACCTGCTGGAGGACCCGCCTAGGGCCAGGACCACCACATCGCTTTCCTTGGCAAGCTCCACGGCCCGGGGTATGCCGTCAGTTTCGCCGCCGCAGACCGTGCACCCCTGCTCAAAGGGTATTTCGCGGCCCAGCTCCTGCCGCAGCCCCTCCAGCAGGGTAACGCCGGTCCCGGGCCGCTGGGCGGGGGTGTAGTCCCCCAGCTGGTTATAGATGCAGGCGGCGTTGGGGCCTATCACCGCGATGGAGCATTCGGCCTTAAGGGGCAGGACCCCGTCGTTCTTCAGCAGCACCGGGCTTTGGCGGGAGAGCTCCAGGCTCTCCGGATGGCTCTCATAGGAGAATGTCTTTGGCGGGGTCTGCTCCAGATAGGGTTTCTCAAAAAGCCCGCGCCGGAACTTCAGCTCCAGCACCCGAAGCACGGACTTATCCAAAACACTCTCTGGCACCAGCCCCTGCCGCACGGCCTCCTCCAGATGGGAGAAGGCCTCATCCCAAAGGCCCACGTCCACGCCGCTGCTCAAAGCCAGAGCGCCCGAGGCGGCAGAGCTTCCGGTAAGCTGGTCTAGCCTGTCTATGGCTATGCCGTCAGCCATCACAAGGCCCGCAAAGCCCAGCTCGCCCCTTAGGATATCCTGCAGCAGCTCCCGGTTCGCGTGGCAGAATACCCCGTTGATCTCATTATAGGCGGCCATCACCCCTCCCGCGCCCGCCTCGCAGCAGGCCTTCATCACGGGCAGGTGGATCTCTCTTAATTCCCTGGGGCCGATACGGGCCGCGCTGGCGTTGACGCCGCCCGTGGTCTCCCCCTGGGCGCAAAAATGCTTTGCCACTGCCACTACCCCCTGGCTTTGGCAGCCCTCTAGGGCGGCCCTGGCCATAGCCGCGGACAGGCAGGGGTCCTCCGAATAGCACTCCTCGCTCCTGCCCCAGCGGGGGTCCCGCAGCATATCCAGCATGGACATCAGGGAAAAGTCCACGCCCAGCTCCTTGAGCTGCTCCCCGCACACCCTGTAGGCGCTGCGCAAAAGCTCCGGATTCCATGCGGCGCCTGCCGCCAGGTTCACAGGGAGCAGATACCCATCCAGGGCCTGGTGGCCGTGTGGGCATTCGCTGCTCAGGAGCATTGGTATGCCGAATCTTGAATGTTCCATGACCCAGCGCTGGGCCATATCGTAGGCGCGCCTTGCGTTGGCCCCGGAAAGCCCGTTTGTAAGACCTCTTTTCGACCAGGGGTCCGCCCGGTACAGACCGTACAGAGTTCCCAGACCACTACACCGCTCGACCTCATCCTTGAATTCCTCGGTTAGGGAGAGCTCCCCGCCCTCAAAGCTGTAGCACCGGAACCCAAACAGCTTTTGGGCCAGCTGTCCGGCCTTCTCCCTCAGATCCATCCGAGAGAGCAGGTCTCTCGCCCGCTCCTGCGGCGTCCTGTTCTTATCCAAATACAGCATCAATGCCACCACCTAAATATGTTTTTGGCGTTTTCCCAGGCCCTCCCAGAGCTCCCGGATAATGCGCTGATCCCGACCCTCAAAGGGCCGGGCGCGGACATTTTCAAGGGCTATCCCCTTTGCGCCTCTGAGATATACGCTACAGTCCTCTGGCACCTCTATCACGTCCCCAGCAGGGGCCACGTCAAATACGTTCCCCTTAAGCGCCATATTTTCCGAGGGCTTTCTGGCAACGATTACGTCCCGCAGCGTCACGTCCTCATAGGGGCACGGACCTTCTCCCACCGCGCCGACGGCGTTTTCGCTGCTGCAGCTGACCCCCTCTATGACGATATTCCGGAAATTCACCGGCGTTTCCCTGTGGGGGTCCTGCTCCGGGGGTATGGCGCCGTCATGCTTCAGCGCCATGAAAAACAGCGCCTCGCCGTTACCCCACCAGTTGCCCGCCCGCACGCGGGTGTCAATGATCATATTCTTCACGCGCACGTTCTCCACAAGGCCTCCGCGGTGGTTGCACATAAAGCATAGACCCCGGTTGCTCTCCTGTATGATGACGTTCTCCACCAGCACGTTGCGGACATGGCTGTATACATAGCCCATGACCAGGGCCTTTGAGCAGGAACGCAGCACACAGTTGGATATCAGGATGTTCTCGCAGGGCTTTGCCCAGTTGGTGATGCCTGAGATGGCGATGCAGTCGTCGCCGCTGGAAATATGGCAGTTGGAGACCATGACGCCGCTGCAGCTGCATAAATGGATGCCATCGTCATTGGGCACATTCAGGCTGGTGTCGATTGTAAGGTCCAGCGCCTTCACGTTGGTACATTCGCTGAAGGTGAGGGTCCAGCAGGGGGCGTCCAGCAAGGTGATCCCCTTGGCAGCAACATCTTCGACCTGGTGGAAGAATAGAGACTGGGTGGGCCGCCAATCGTACTCAACGGTGCACTCCCGCTTTTGGGCTTCTGTAAAGGGCAAGCGGCTTTTTGGTACTATGGGCCGGGTAAAGTCGAAAAAGGATGAGCCGTTAAGGTCTATGACGCCCTCCCCGCTGATGGAAACGCCCCTGCCGCCCAGACATACAATGAGCGCCCTAAGGTCCCCCAGCTCGTTGTGGTAAAATGGCATGACGGGGTAGTCTGCGGGGTTCGGCGAGCCCTTTATAACAGCCCCGCTCTCCAAATGCAGGGAGACCCCCTGCAGGTCGATAGTACCCGTCAAAAACACGCCGACAGGCACGTTCACCCCGCCGCCCGCCTCCTTCGCAGCGGATATGGCTCTGCGGAAGCTCTCGGTACAAAGCGTCCTTCCGTCCCCTACGGCCCCGAATCCAAGCAGATCAATCATATATTTTCTCCTCTAACAGTAAGACCAGGGCGTGGGCTATACTGCCCACGCCCTGATCTATACATATATTTCTTATTTTGTGGTGCCTTTTGCTATCTCCATAACATCGGGATTGGCCTCCAGATAGGCCTTGAACTGAGTACGATACTCTTCAAGGTACTTGTCAAGACCGGCCGCTTTCAGCTTCTCGATGGCGGGCCCTATGTTCTCGTCATAGGACACCATGCCTATTTTGATGGGATAGATAGAGGCGATGATCTCTGTCTGCAGGTTGGTGAGCTCGGTGGTAACATTGGAGGCGTCAAACAGGAAGCCTGCAATGGGAGACACAACGTAGTTTTCGGACCTGTAGTTCTGGTAATCCAGGTAGTTGTCGGTAGTGGTGGCAACGTCATAACGCATAAAGGGCATGTAGCCGGTCATCCAGGTATCCAGCCAGAACAGGGCGTCGCCGTTGGGATCGCTGTCCTTCTTCATAGCGTCGGTACGGGAGAACAGGCCCTCACCCTCGTCCACGAAATACTTGTCCTTCTGGCCCAGATGGAACAGGTCATGGTTCTCTTGGCTGGCATAGAGCCAGTTGAGGAACTTGAGACCGGACTCGGGGTCCTCAGAGGTGGAGGAAATGGCATTGAGGTTCTGTACAAAGGTGTAGACCATGTCGGGCTTGTCCGGGCACATCTTGACCCAGTCGCAGGTGACGTCGGTAAGCTCGGTATTCTGAGGGATGACCTTTTCCTCGGATGGGTCGAAGGTCTGAGAGGGCAGGAACGCGCCCAGCTTGGCCTGGTCGTACTTCACCTGGGAATCCAGGTTCAGGATGTCCGGGTTGATAAGGCCCTGGCTGTACATCTTCTGGTAGACCTCGCAATCCTGCTTGAACTCCTCGGATTCATAGAAGGAATCTATTGTGCCGTCCTGGCGGGCAATGATCAGGCCCAGGCTGTTCTCTACGTAGAAGGGATAGGTATCGTATGTGCGGTGGAGCCAGTGGGCGGTATCCTGATTCTGATGGAACCAGTTATATGCCTTGATGCCGGTCTCCTCCAGGATGTAGTCCTGAGACTTCTTCATCAGGTCGATAACGTCGTCTACGCTCTCGGCGGGGAACTCGTTATAGCCCACCTTCTTCATCACGTCGGTGCGCAGAGTCATGTAGGCCATGGTGTTGTCAAAGCTGTGCCAGGAGCAGGGGACCGCGTAGTGGTCACCGTTATATACGGCGCCCAGCCATTCGTTTTCAGTGAACTTAGCCACCAGGTCCGGGTACTTCTCCAGCAGGGAGTCCAGAGGAATGATGGCGCCCATGCCGGCAATGGCCGACAGGTTCTTGACGTCCTGCATGACGTGCAGCAGCTCGAATTCCTCGCCGGTGGTAAGCATCAGGTTCAGCTTCTCGGCATAGGAATCCCAGGGGATGCGCTGTACGGACACCTCGACGTTCACGCCGTCCTCTTTCAGCTTGGCGTTGACGTCGGCGATGCCTTGCTCATACTCGGCGGGCAGTGTGCCGGGCTGTACGATACGGCAGGGGTGGACCGTTCCGTCGTCGTCGTTGCCGGTCTCGGAGCTCTCAGGCTCGCTGCTGCTCTCGCTGTCGGCGGAGCTGCTACTGGGAGCGCTGCTACTGCTGCTGCCGCTGTCATCGCTGCCGCAGGCCGCGAACACGGCGGCCATCATGGCCAGAGCCAGAAACAGAGCGATGATTTTCTTTGTACTCTTCATGTGTTTCGTCTCCTTCATAGAATTTATTGTTTTCATCAGGCTTTAAGCCTGTAAAAACCGGGGTAAAACGGTAGGGCCTGATCCCGGAATATTCCGGGATCAGAAAGCCCATGGGCTTTCTGAAAATTGATTCTGTTAAGCATTAGCCCTTTACTGCGCCGATCACCATGCCCTTTACAAAGTATTTCTGGAGGAAGGGATACAGGAGTATGATGGGGCCCATGGTGATGACGGAGGTGGCCATCTTGAAGCTCTCCCGCGGTGGATTGCTCCGGGTGGCGCCCTGGGCCACCTTTGACATGGCGGTGATCTCAGACTGTATTTTCAAAAGCATCATCTGCAGATTGTAGTTTTTTTGGTCGTTTATGAGCATCACGCAGTTAAAGTAGTTGTTCCAATACCCGATGGCATAGAAAAGCGCGATGGTGGCAAGCACGGGCAGGCACAGCGGGAAGTATATGGTAAAGGCTATCCTGACCTCACCCGCGCCGTCTATGCGCGCCGACTCGTTCAGCGCATCCGGCACCTCCCGCACGAAGTTCCTGACAAGGAACATATTGAAGGGAGAGAACATCAATGACGGCACTATCAGCGCCCAGATATTGTCATAGCAGCCTACCATTTTCGAGATCATGTACCAGGGCACCATGCCAGCGGAGAAGACCATGGTTATGTAGAAATAAAGGGACAAGCCGTTGCGGTAGCGGCACTGCTTATTCGCAAGGGTATACCCCGCGCCGAAGGTGATGAGGGAGGCTATGAACGTTCCCACCACCGTGGCGAAGCCCGTTACCAGATAGGCTCTGGGAATGGACGAGGAGCGAGAGAACAGCTGCCTATAGGCGCTTACCGACCATGCGCTGGGGAAGAAGGAATACCCGTTTATGGTGATGGATTTCTCCTCGGTGAGGGACACGATAATTACCAGAACAAAGGGTATCACGCATACCAGCGCGAACAGAGCTACAAAAAAGTAGATAAAGAACCGGCCCACCTTCTCGTTTCTGCTTGTCTGGATTTTATTAGAGCGTTCAGGCGGCGAGCCTGTTTTTATAACGTCAGAGGCCATATGGCAAAACTCCTTTTTATAATGATTTCAGCAGAATACTCCGTATCATCGATATCAGAACAGCGCCCCTTCGGGGAATTTCCTGCGGACGATCCAGTTGGAGGTGAAGACCAGTATAAAGCCCACGATGGACTGGTACAGGCTCACCGCCATTGACAGGCTGGGGTCGCCGGTATTCTTAAAGGTTCTGTACACATAGGTGTCTATGACCTCCGCGATAGGCATCAGCGAGCTGTTGTCGCGGATTATCGCGTACATCATGCCGAAGTCGCCGTAGAATATGCGGCCCACGGACATAAGGGTGAGGATACATATGGTAGGCGTCAGCAGCGGCAGGGTTATGTACCGTATGCGCTTCCAGCGGGTGGCGCCGTCAATATAGGCCGCCTCGTACAGGCCCTCGTCGATGCCTGTGATGGCCGCCAGATAGACGATGGCGTTATAGCCGGTGGTCTTCCAGATATTGAGTATCAGAAGGATGGGGTACCAGTAGCTTGGCTGGGAATAGAAATTTACCCTTTCGCCGCCCATAGATACGATTATATTGTTGATAAGGCCGTTTTCCGTCCCGAGAATCCCCTGAAGCATATAGCTGACGATGACCCATGAGATAAAATAGGGGAACAGCATAGCGGATTGGGAGGCTTTTAAAAACCCTTTGGCCGATACCTCGTTCAATATAATGGCCAGAGCCACGGCGCACACAGTGCCGATGACCAAGAACAGTATATTGATGATCAGGGTGTTCCTGGTGATAGTCCAGGCCCAACTGGATTTGAAGAAATACTCAAAATTCTTCAGGCCCACGAACTGGCTGAAAATGCCGGTCTTATAAT
The DNA here is from genome assembly GCA_910587835.1 of uncultured Oscillospiraceae bacterium. Taxonomy (GTDB): domain Bacteria; phylum Bacillota; class Clostridia; order Oscillospirales; family Acutalibacteraceae; genus Acutalibacter. The sequence goes on from CAJUNQ010000089.1 coordinate 16,158, forward strand.
TGAACTTCTCAAAGGCTATGGCGATATACGGCAGAGACAGGTATGAAAAAATGAAGGTGTATACCATTGCCGGCAAAGCCAGAAAATACAGGAACTTGTTTCTCCACAGTTCCTTGATTGGGTTAACTCTGCGGCGAGGTTCCTTTGCCGCGGTAAGCTTGCTCATTGACCTCATCATCCTTCCCGGGCCGCTGCGGGTGTGGCGCCCACTGCGGCTCTCTATTGAGATTAATTATGAATGTGATTATATACTCACTCGTACCTTTTGTAAACTGAACAATTTACGCATTTATCCAATTATTAACTCTCACGGAAATTTTTTGACATTTTTCCCCAACTCCGTCCACTTCAAAAAAACACACGCTCTCTAAATAATTCGTCTCACGCCCTTTTTCAAAGATAAAAGGGCTGTTTGGGACTGTTTTTTAAGAATATCGAATGAAGGGTTGCTTTTTCCACTCAAAAATATTAAACTATCAGTATCATATCGAAGATATCGGAGAGATAGCTTATGACCCTTTTGAAATCCTGCGGAAAAAGGAACGTGCTCAGCCGCAAATACCTCTGGACCGTTTTCATGGCGGTGCTTTGTATCGCCCTGGTGCTGACGGTATCCCTGTTTTTCCTGTATACGAGCATCCAGGTCGCAAAAGCCACGGAATATACGGTCGCCCAGCTGGAGCAGGCCTGCGCTTCTACTGATATCCTGTATAATTCTATGAGGGCTGTCGTCAACCAGGCCATAGCGGACTCAGATACCGCCTCTTTTCTGCTGTCCGGCAAGACGAACCGTCTTCAGGAGGCGGCTGTCGGCATCAAGCTGCGGTCATGGCGCACGGCCAACCCATATATGCGCTATGTCACCCTATACAATGACCTGAGCGGCCGTTTTGTCTCCAGTGCCAGCGCCGGTATGGGCACAGCGCTGGACGTTGAGAACCTGTATGCCCTTTTGGAGGGCCGGCCCTACGCTTGCTTTCTGCGTATGATCGGCAGCAATTACAATACCCAGCCCACAAAGAGCACGATGGTCTATTCGTTCGTTTTCCCTGTAAAGCTGAAGCCCGACGGCTCCACAGACCTCGTGATCATTGACGTGAACGACGACTATTTCTATCAGGCGTTTTTGCCGATACGCACCTCCGCCGTGGAGCAGCGCATCGTAATGCAGGACAGCACAGGCAGCATGGTGGCGGAGATGACCGCCCAAAACGGGCAGGCGAATTTCACCTCGGTATTCAGCGAAGACCCCGGAGAACTGCTCTCGGCCCCCCAGGACGGCAGGTCATCAGGCTCGTTTTCAATATGGGAGAACGGCTCGGTAAGGTTCGTGTCATATTCCACGGCCCGTCAGGCGGGGTGGACAATTTACAACGTCCTGCCGTACTCAACCATATTTACCGGGCTTGGAACCATAGCGGCTCTGACCCTGAGCCTTACCCTGGTGACTCTGCTTTTCGGATATTTCCTCTCCAGAAGTCTTTCCAGCTCTCTTTACAGGCCCATTCGACAGCTCTATGAGAATTTCGTAGACAGCGGCTCCAAGGAGGAAAAGAGCAGTGAGCTGGAGCTTTTGAGAAATGCCTTTACGGAGATGTATTCAAAGGCCGACCGCCTGGAGCAGGGACTTATCGCCTCCTATAACGAGTCCAGGAACATGTACGTGCGCTATATCGTCTTTGGGAATAAGGAAAAGGTCATGTCCTCACAGCAGGTGTACGAATACCTGGGCATCTCCCTTACCTCACCTTACTACGCGGTGATCCTGATGGAATGCGTGCCAGTTGACTCCAGGGCTGAAGAAAACCTGTTCATCTGCTACTATGCCCTTGAAAACATCACGCTTGAGCTCACGGCCTCCGCCCCGGGCCGGGAATTCCTGCGGCTTAGTGAAACCAGGTTCCTCCTGCTGCTGGGCCTGCAGGAGCAGGCCTTGGGCCCATCCATACGCGAGGGGCTGGATACCATAGTGAGCACCATGCAGAAGGAATTCCAGTTCGGCACCACCATATGTATCGGCAATGTGGTGGACTCATGGGAAAATGTTAATATCGCTTATGAGCAGGCGAAGATCGCCATCAATGCCCAAAGCGCCGTGCAGTATGGCAAGGTATTCTACTACTCGGAGGCCAGCGACCCCATAAGCTCCGAGCAGTATTATACAGGGATGAACCAACGTCTGGGTGAATTTCTGCGCAACGGGGATATGGAGGCCTGTGCGGCGGAGTTTGACATTGCCCTTACGGCCACGCAAAACGTCTCCTTCCAGTCGGCAAAAATTTACTTCCGCCATGTTCTTATGTCAATCCTAGACGGGTTCTCATTTTTCTTTGAAAAGGACGGAGGCACCTTTACCCAGTTTGCGGAAGGATTGAATGAAATAGACCAGTGCCAGAACGTGGAGAGCCTACGCAAGGTCTTTAACTCCTTCCTGAACGACCTGTACAGAAGTATGCAGCTAAAGCGCAAGGGCAGCAATCAGGATGCCGCCCTCGACGCAAAAAGCTATATCGACAGGAACTTTGCGGACCCTGACCTTTCCCTTCGCTTCCTGGCGGAGCGGGCCGGGCTCTCCCCGGCGTATCTGGGCAAGATCTTCACTGCGGTCACCAGCTGTTCCTTTAACGACTATCTGAACCGCGTGCGCGTGGAAACGGCGGCAGAACTGCTTCGGGATACGAGCCTGCCGGTAAGTAGTATAAGCGAGAAGGTAGGCGTAACGAACGCAAATTATTTCTACACCCTGTTTAAAAAGCATTACGGGATCACCCCTTCAGCCTACCGCAAAAGCGTCAGGGGGAGCGGGGCATGAGCGAATAGGGCGGGGAGAGGCTGGCCGGTTCACATGGCCGACGGACGGGGCTCCCGCTGCTTTCAACCTGTTTCGCAGCGTCTATGCAGATATCCAGCTCAGAGGCCGCTTCCCGGCTCCATTATCAGGCGAACCGCTCCTTCTTAATTTTTTCGTTGTATCGCAGCGGCGCGACGCCTTTTCTATTTCCCGTCTTTAACCCCAGGTTAATGAGCTATTGAGAAACTTGCTGCCTACCCAATCGGAAAATCTTTGCGTCCTGAATCCAATTGGTATTTATTATGGCGATAAATGTCACAGACTTATCTAAATAGAAAAGTCTTATCCATCAATAAACGGCACATCCATAACCTCCAGCATAAACCTTGCCCCCAAACGAAAGCCCAGTACAAACGAATCGCGTTCGTTCATACTGGACAATTCATCTTGAGAGTCTTTCAGTTTTTCAAACACAGCTTTTGCATCTTCCGAGAGCATCGGGGTCAGGTTCTCCTCATTCTTAGCAACAAGTTTGAGCAGTTTAGCAAGTTTGCTGTTGGAGACTACATCCTGCTCATTAGGTTGTATGTTGCCGTACCAGAATTTTTCCAAAATCTTCGTTATCTTTCCCTGCCTTTCTGAGAATTCGCCTTGCGAATTCTTTGACCTTTTTCATCGGTACTCCAGTGTGCTGCCATTTTACAAGAATGTGTTGACCGAGAGAATCCGCTATCCTGCTCGAATCGACATTTTTGAGGACAGTTGATTATTTTACCAACTTATGGTATACTATATTTTAATTAAGTTTATCACGCCGTTAAAACGGAGGAGAGAACCGATGTCGGACAGAGTTTTAACAGGCGAAGAGATACGCTCAGCGATTCTTCCTCTGCTCAAAAAGTATCGGGCCGAGAAAGCCATTCTGTTTGGCTCATACGCCAGAAACGAGGCTGATGGCAAATCGGACATAGACCTCCTTATCATCGGCGGCGAACATTTTGTGCCTACGGATGTATTTTGCATTGCGGATGACCTTTACCGCGCTCTCGCAAAAGATGTGGATGTGTATGAGTTGTGCGAAATCAATACTGGTTCCGACTTCTACAATACAATCTTTGCAGAGGGAGTGCAGATTGCATGAAGTATACAGACGAACAGCGGCTAGAGAAGATACGCTCCACAACAAAAAAACTACTGACATTTCTGCAAGATGAATCAATCACGACAGAATAAGTGATGGCAGAGGAAACGGTTCGCTGAACGATAACAACTCCTCTTTACAATATTGGCGAACAGATCTACAACCTTTCAGATGATTTCAAGCAGAGTTATAATCAAATTCCATGGGCGAAAATTTCCGGCCTGCGGCACCGTCTGGTTCATGACTATGAGAACACAAATTGGTCTTTGATTTGTGCCATTCTCTTTGAGGAACTACCTGGATTTTTGACTGACCTTCAGGCGCTCTGACTACTGTTTGACTACTATTTTCAGAAAACTCAAAAATACCAAAATTTCAAGGCGTTTCTAGGGCTCCCAGTGTCTTGTAAATGTCTTGCTATTTTGTGCTATGCCACCAAAAAGCCCGGTATCATGTGCTTTCTCCTTTAACGGCCTGATAACTCCGACTCTAAGGGCCGCTGGTTCGAATCCAGTCAAGCGCGCCAGTGAGCGGAAAAGTTCAGTGTGAACTTTTCCGCTCTTTTCAAACTATCTGCCATGAGGTGTGCTATGAAAAATATAATTATTGTCGGGCCGTCCAGGGCTGGGAAAACGACTCTGGCGAAGCGGCTCCACGAAAAATTCAATTATTTCGTCATCAGCCTTGATAAGCTGGTCGCTACATTCCAAGCGGCGTATCCGCAGCTGGACATTCGGCTCAACTGGAATAGGGATAAGACAACGGAAAATATAGCGCCTTTTATTGGCCATTTCCTGGGGTTATTTTCTTCGGATGACGGGATTAGAGGTGACCTGAACCTCCATGCACATCATGTAGAAGGGAATCATTTTGTGCTGGAAGGCGGGTATTTTGATTTTGAGAAGATAGCGTCCATTTTGAAGGAATACGGAACGGAAGAATTAAAAGACCACTTTATACTGATTGGCTTGGTGCAGGGCCAAAAGACGGTTGATGAATATGTGCGTGATTTCAAAAAGCACGACACTAAGGATGATTGGACGTACAATTTTAGCGAGGATGAATTGCGGGAATATGCCGCGCAGGACGCCATTCCGTTCAATCGTGTCATGACTGAGTATTTGACGAAGTATGGTTTTACAATCTACGATACATCAACGGAGCGAGAATCCGTTTTTGATAAAATCATCGAAGACATATCAAACAGTTAAGGAGGAAAAAATATGGAATCCAAATTTTTCAGAGCAAAGAAGATCTACGACAACGTGTCCCTGATTGCCGGTCTGGGCGGTGAGCAAAGCTACTTAATCGAGGGCAGCGAAAAGGCGTTGCTCATTGACGGACTGGCCGGTGTAGGCAGCCTGAAGGCTTTCGTGCGGGAGCTGACCGACCTACCTGTTACACTGGTGAATACCCACGGCCATGTTGACCATATCGGTGCGGACTTTGAGTATGGCGAGGTCTACATCGACCCGGCGGACATTGCTCTGCTGTACGAGCACTCCGACCGTGAAATGCGCCTGGGATTTGCCAAGAGCGGCGCCACGTTTGGGCCGCTGCCTGTGGAGCCTAGGATGGACGATGTGACCGTACCCAGCCCCATCAAGACCCTGCCGCTGAAAGACGGCGATATCTTTGACTTGGGCGGCGTTCAGTTGGAGACCATCTCTGTTCCTGGCCACACCAGGGGGACGGTGGTTTTCCTTGACCGGGTGAGGGGCGTGGTTTACTCTGGCGATGCTTGCAATAGGAACACCTTGCTGTTCACGGAGTTCTCTACCTCCATTGAGGAATACAAGGAGAGCCTGCTGCACTTCCAGAGCTTTGAGGATGCTTTTGAGCTGCTTTGGGGCGGCCACGGCGGTCAAGCGGAAAAGAAATCTATCATTGAGGACGCGCTCCAACTCTGCGATGAGATCATGGCCGGGACGGATGACGCGGTCGAGTCTGTTAGCATTGGCAGGCCCTGCTGGTACGCCAAGGCTAAGAACGAGCGTTTTCAGCGCTTGGACGGCGGTGTGGCGAATATTGCTTACGCTAAAGACCGTATCTGGAAAAAGGATTTACAATGAAAATCAATCCGCTGATAATCGTCCAGCACTATGGCCGAGATATTCTGGAATCGCCCGGCATGAAAATAAGCAAGGGATTTATTCAGCATGGAGACACCAGCGTGTTTGCGCACTCGCTGGCGGTGGCGTTGATTTGTGTTCAGATTGCGTATTTCCTGCCGAAGTTTCTGTCGAAACACCTAAATAAGCGGGCGCTTGTGCGAGGCGCGCTCCTGCACGATTATTTTCTCTATGACTGGCACGCCAAGCATGAGGGGCATAGTCTACACGGATTCTTCCACCCTGGTCGGGCGCTAAGAAATGCGGAACGTGATTTCTCCCTCTCTCCTACGGAGCGCAACATGATTAAAACGCATATGTTTCCGCTGACGCTTCCGCCGCCTAAATGCAGGGAGAGCTGGATTTTGGTGGTGGCGGACAAGGTTTGTGCTATCAAGGAAACTATTAAGAAATGAGGCAGTTTACTGTGAAGATAGATAAGTTTTCATATCAACTGGGCGCGGCGGATTGCTTTTGCGAGATGGTTCGCGCCGGGGTGAAGAAGATTGCGCTGTCCCATCCTTGCGACACCAAGGAGGAGCGGGACAGCTTTCTGCCGGAGTTTGATAAGCTGTGTGAAAAGTACGGCGTTTGCTACTATGTTGAGAACGAATCTTTTTTGACTGACCTCTTTCCGACATCGTTAAATCAGGGCAAATTCAACGTGCTTTTCTATCAGGATGAAACGGTACTGAGAGAATACCTTGACTTGAAAGCAGAAAAAGAAAAGGCCGTTGCTGCTGGCAAGTACGCCGACTGCCGCGAGGATATTGCCTGGCGGTACGGCAAGCTGCTTTCGTATACAGACGAGGGAATCCAGCGGTTGTTGGACACCAATACAGAGAAAGAGTAAGCCCCTTTTTTGAGGGCTTGAACTCTTTTTCTTCTGCCTAGATGTCAAGGCTCTCTTGCAAAACTGCACTGGCAGCTTTACTCTTATCGTCAAAAGCATGGGTGTAAATGTCCAGCGTGGTGGACACCTAGGAGTGGCCCAGCAAGCCTGATACGGTAGCCACGTCCGCACCGCCTGCAATCATAAGACTTGCGGCGGTGTGTCTGAGACGGTGGACATGCAAATTTTCAGGCAGACCGTGCTTTTTCAATATCAGCTTGAAGCGCCAGGTAAAGCTACTGGGTGTCATGGGTAATTCCATCCATGTCTGCGGAAAATGTAATCATTGGGAGTAAGTTTACGTTCATCGTAGGCTTCGGTTTCCTGTTTGCAAAATGTGCGGTACTCTTTTAGCAGGCTTGCCATCTCAGCAGAGAAGTAGACGTACCTGTCACCCGAAGCGGTTTTGGGTTTCTTAACGATGATGTCCTCGCCGGTAACTTGGACCATGTTCCGGCAGATGTGGATGGACTTCTCTTTTAAATTCACATCGCACCATTTCAGGCCGCAGCACTCGCCACGGCGCATACCAGTGGCGATAATCAACTTGAAGTAGGTTTCATACTTAATGCTTTCATCCTCCAGCGTGGCAATGAGTTTCTGCGTAGTTTCCTCGTCAGCTAGATTTTGCTTTTTCTTCTTTTTGCCAGCGTATTTATAGGTGCGCCAGGCCGGGTTATGCGACAAAAAGCCGCCCTCCATCGCGTCGGAGAGGATGCCACACAAGCAGGCGTGGACACCCTCAACGGTGCATTCGGAGAGCGGCTTTCCGGTCACAGAATTCTTTTGCTTACGAAGTTCGGCGTAGAGATTTCGGAAGTGTTCGGGTTTTAGGTCGGTAAGTTTATAGCCGCCCAGGTACGGCATGAAGCGGTCGATGTCCTGCTTGTCCCGGGCCAGCGTGGACTTCGCCAACTTGTTTGGAGCAATCTCTCTCAGCCACATTTCTGTGTAGGCCGCGAGAGTGATTGCTTTGTCCACTTTCAACGGTTCGTTCTTGCACTGCCGCTCGAAGAGAGCGGCTTCTTCCTCGAGCCATTTCTCCTTGGCCTTAGGGGTTAGTTCTTCGGGCGGGTGGACGGTTTTCTGCTGGAGCTTGCGGCGTTTGCCATCGAAAGCGTAGCCCGTGGACACGACCAGCAGGTAGCTGCTGCCGCGTTTACGGATGCTCGCCATAGTGTCACAACCTGCTTTCTGTTGTGATTTGCCCTGTTGAGGCAGCCTTACAATACCACACGGCCTGCTAGAAGTCCATAGCCAAGATCACTTTTCTACCTATCTAACAAAATGTGCTTGCTATAGCTGCTTCTAAAGCCGTCATCAAGGCTAGTATAGTTTCACCAAAAAAGCGCGCCGCAGATTTCTCGTCTGCGGCGCACCTTTTGAAGATAAGCGGATGACCCGATGTTTCAGAAGTTAGATGGGGGCAGAAGAATATGGCCAGGGCAACAGGATTTTCATGGGGTAAACCCGTTGAGAACCTTAATCATAATTTTTCTCGCCTCCTCAACACTGTTAGGGGAGCATGTGACTATCGTTGCGCGTATACCGTTCAGGGAAACGGTTGCGGTGCAATCGCTTTTCCTGCCGTCATTTGTATGGTTCTCCTTTACGATCACTGTTTCGAGTCCATTGGGGGCCGTGTAGGTTTCCTCCTCTATCTCTACGCCGTTTCTTTTTTCTTCACTGTGATCATACCAAAGGTACGTGCCGCGCACCCTCTCGTCCTCCACTTCTAAACTGCGGTCGGTAAATATATCATAGTCCACCCGGATGCCCACATCACCGGTCTGATAGCCCCCATGGACGTTGATTGCCCGCAGGTTGCTGTCGTGCATAACCACATACCGGCTGTCGAAGAACTGCGTGTCCAGCGCAGAGTAAGGAATCTCCTCTGCGGCGGCGTCCAGCACCGGGTTATTCATCAGATCCAGGCCCACAAATTCCTCTACCCTTTCCCATGAATCAAAGTATGTCTTGTTTGAAAAGGGATTGTCTTCGAGACCCTGGCCTTCCTGCGCTTTGATTTCGTCGGACAGGCTGTCCAGGGGAACATAGGCGATTTCCGCAGATACTGAAAAGAACCCCACGGATTGTTCTGTAATCTCTGTTTTCTTCGTATTAAAGAACGATGTAACCGCCGCTGCGCCTACCGTACATGCCGTCAACAGTGCGGCCGCCGCCACACATACAGCCATTCTTTTCCAATTTTTCACGGCCGTTTCCCTCCTTGTGTCATTCTGGAGGAGTTCTTCCAGAAGTGCCTTCTCCCTCTCTGGGGTGGGAGTCAGTGCATGGAACATTCTGTTCAGCTCATGTGGCTTCATAACCATTTTCCTCCAGTTTCAATTTCAGTTTCTTTCGTGCCTGGACCAGCCTGGAACGCACGGTAGAGGGATTCTCCCCTAAAATTCCGGCGATCTCTCCCGTGGTGTAGCCCTGGCAGTAATGCAGGTAGAGCACCAGCCGGTGGGATTTCGAGAGCGCCGCTACCTGTTCCCACACCATATGGTCCTCCGGCTCCTCCCATGTAAGGGAGTCCAGCGCCTCACTGTCCGCCCTCCGGCTGCGCCACCAATGCTTTAGCTGGTTACGGCACTCGTTCCGAGCAGTGACGATGAGCCATGCCTTCTCGTGCTCCGGATCACGGAATGGCTGGGTTTGTTCCATCGCCTTACGAAAGACGGTCTGAGCGGCATCCTCCGCGTCGGGCACGTTTTTCATCAGCATCAAGCAAATCTGGTAGACCATCTTAAAGTGCCGTTGGTATAGATTGGTCAGTTCTTCTCTGGAAAACGCACACACCGCGGAGATCTCCTCCTTTCGTCTTTCTATATACTACACAATCGACAGCGGGAAAAAGTTGATGGCTGGAAATCTTTTTCTGCGTTATTGTTTGACAAAATCAGGGATCTTTAAGTGTTCCTTGCTGCACTTATTATAGCACTATCGCATTGGGAAAACAAAGTGGCATGTGCATCTGAATACAGTTATAAAGCATTGTTTTGAAAAGTCTTTGTGGCAATGCTATAAAACCAGCATGGAAACAGAAATGTTTAGACCCCATTTGCGATGAAGGAATATCTTCGGCTCATGGAACAAGAGGCTGTTTATGCAGAGGCGGATAGACGGCTTGTGGGTTGCGGTAGCCATGATGAATGAGGAGTTGATTGAGCACCTCCGAGATGGTGATGCTGATTCTATCGAAAAACTTTTGCAGAACAATCAGGAGTATCTTTACAAGCTGGCCCGGCGGTTGAGTAATAATCCTGATGTAATTGAAGACCTTGTGCAGGAGGGCAGCATTGCGATTCTGGATGCTGCTGGCGGGTTATAGCCTTGCCCAGGGGGTAATGTTTCTTACTTACGCCACATCGTTTATCCGCAAAGCAATGCGTAGTTTCATGGCAAAAGTGTCTTTGCCAATGGCGATACCTACGGCGAGGTATAGACAACTGCGGCAAATGAACTTTCTGGTAGTCAAGTTTCAGATGGAGAAAGAGATCGTTTCATCCCAAGATTTGCTTTTGACGATTTGCCGGGAGATGGATGTATCTGAAAAAGTTGCGCGGGGACTGTTGCGGGACTTCAATACGATTTTTCAGGAAGTCGCATTTAGATGAGCAATGGGAGCAAAGTGTTCCCTGTTTTGAGGCTGGCCCAGCTAAAGTGTATGAACAGGAATTGTTGTCTGAGTGTATCCAGACGGCACTTGATGAATCGGCGCCCCGGGAGCGTATACTTATTCAACAATACCTGGGGCTTGGCAACTCAAATGGAAAGGGAATGACGTTTCAAGAACTGGCGGTGCTGCTGAACTATAATGGGCATAGTGCGGCAGAGAAAGCATATAAGCGGGCGGTTGAGTCATTGAGGCGGGCATTATATATTGGAGAATATGGGAAATATGTGTGGGTAAAGAGGATAGTCGATTATTGTTTTGATATTAACAGCTAAAGTTCAGCGGGGAGTGTCCAAAATAGAGATATAAGCCAGGCAATAAATAAATCCAGAAAGGAAGTATCAGCATGGATTATCGCGCTTTACCTCACGGCGGGGAGAAAATCAGCATAATCGGGTTCGGCACGGCCAGTATCGGCGGCACGCCGGAGAAGGAAGCGGTGGAGGCCATCCGCTATGCCTTTGAGAACGGCGTGAATTATATCGACCTGGCGGCGGGCCACGCGGAGGCTTTTACCTATATGGGCAGGGCCGCGGAAGGACTGCGGGAGAAACTCTATTTTCAGATCCACTTCGGGGCTAACTACACCACTGGAAAATACGGCTGGACGATGGATCTGGAAACCGCCAAAAGGTCGCTGGACTGGCAGCTTGGTCAGTTGAAAACCGACTACATAGACTTTGGCTTTATCCACTGCATTGACGAGCTGGGAGATCTGGAAAAGGTGCAGAAGAACGGCGTGGTGAACTACATCCAGCAGCTGAAAGACCAGGGGGGGTGAAACATATCGGCATCTCCACCCATACCCCGGAGGTGGCGCAGAAGGCCCTGGATATAGGGATTCTGGACATGATGATGTTCAGCGTCAACCCCGGCTACGATTACCGCAAGGGCGATTACGCCATCGGTAGCACCGGCGACCGCATGGACTTGTACTGCCGGTGCGAGAAGGAGGGCGTGGCCATCTCCGTGATGAAAGCCTTCAGCGGCGGCCAGCTGCTGGACGCGAAAACATCTCCCTTCGGTCAGGCCCTGACCGAGTATCAGTGCATCCAGTATGCTCTGGATAAGCCCGGCGTTGTGACGGTGCTGCCTGGTATGCGGAACAGGGCCGATGTGGAGCGGGTGCTGGGTTTCCTAACCGCCCGCCCGGAGGAGAGGGACTATTCTGTTATTGGCAGCTTTGTACCTCGGAACGATACAGGCTACCTGCGTGTACTGCAACCACTGCCAGCCCTGTCCTATGGGCATCGACGTGGGCCTGGTCAACAAGTATTACGACCTGGCAAAAGCCGGGGACGTATTGGCAGTGGAGCACTACAATACCTTGGAGAAGAATGCCTCCGACTGCGCGAAGTGCGGCCACTGCGAGAGCCGCTGCCCCTTCCATGTGAAGCAGGAGGCGCGCATGGAGGAAATCGCCGCCTACTTCGGGCGCTGATTCGGGAGGCCAGAGCATGACGGAAACCCCGCAGAAAGAAAACCCTATGGGCTATGCGCCCATGGCAAAGCTGATTCTGACTACCGGCATCCCACTGATGCTGAGCCTGCTCATCAATTCCCTCTACAATTTCGTGGACTCCGTGTTCGTGTCCAGAGTTTCCGAGGACGCGCTGACCGCCCTCTCCCTGGCTGCGCCCATTCAGACCCTGGTATCTGCCCTGGGCCTGGGCAATGCGGTGGGCCTGAACGCCGTCATCTCCAAGGCCCTAGGGGAGCGCCGCCCGGATAAGGTGCGCAAGCTGCGGACGCGTCCATCTTCATAACCCTGTGCTCCTGGGGCATCATCATGGTGATGTGCCTCCTGCTGGTGGGGCCATATTTTAACTGGCAGTCCGGGGGCAACGCAGCTATCGCCAAGTACGGGCGCGACTACCTGACGGTCTGTATGCTGTTCTCTTTTGGGCAGATGGGCCAGTGGGTGTTCGACCGCTTTGTGATCGCCAGCGGGCGGTCGAGCCTGTTCCTGTTCACCCTCTCGGCGGCATCCATCACAAATCTGATTTTAGACCCGGTGTTCATCTTCGGATGGTTCGGCTTGCCTCGGTTGGAAACCCTAGGTGCGGCCATTGCCACGGTGATCGGGCAGTGCGTGGGCCTGCTGGCGGGTATATTCATCAACCGCCGGTGGAACAAGGAGATTCCCTTTGGCTTCACCCTGCGCCCGGATTGGGAGAGCGTGCGGGCTATCCTAAAAGTTGGTGTGCCGTCCACGCTGGTGCAGGTGCTCATCTCGCTGGTGGGCATGGTGATGAACACGATTTTGCTGGGCTTTTCCTCTACGGCGGTGGCGGTATATGGGGTGTGTATCCGAATCTTCGGGGTGTCTACCGTAGGTGTTCACGGCATCGATAACGGTCTGATCCCCATCGTGGCTTACAACTTCGGCGCAGGGAAGATGGAGCGCATTGCCCAGGCGGTCAAGTGGGCGATGGTCTATTCGGCAGCGCTGTTCCTGGTGTTCTTCGCGGTGCTGGAGCTGGCCCCGACCCTGGTGCTCTCCATCTTTGAAACATCTGAGCATATGCTGCGGCTGGGTGTCCCCGCGCTGCGGATTCTAGCAGTATCATGGCTGGTGTCGATTCCCAGCCTGGTGCTGGCGGCGGCCCTGCAGGGGTTTTCGCTGGGGACACACAGCATGATACTTACCATGACAAGACAGGCTGTTCTGCCGGTGGCATTCGCGCTGGTTTTGCAGTTTTTTGGGAGCTTGGAGTTGGTATGGCTGGGGTTCGTCCTGGCGGAACTGGCGAGGATTCCGCTGGCGGTGGTGCTCTGGAAAAGGGCGTATCGAACGCGGATGTGAGTTCTTCCTTTCTGACGTGTAGTTATAACGTGGGTAGTTCACTACACCCGCCATGATGACAGGAGGCACCTGCCACCGAGAGAGTGCAATGGCTCCTTGGCGGCAGGTGTTTTCCTTTCACATATTCTTGAGGCGAAAAAGCAAACTGCTTTTGCCTTCTTTGGTGCGGTAGCGCTGCTCTGTTTCTAGCAGTTCTGCTTTCCGTAAATCCTGTAAGGCCCTGCGTACTGTAGACTGCGACAGTTTCAATTCCCTAGCGATGGTGGGGATAGCAGGCCAGCACTCGCCATTCCGATTCGTCCGGTCAGCCAGATAGATATACACAGTTACAGCCCGGTGCTGCAAATCCATCTTGTATAGGAAATCAAACCGGCCCATCCTGCATTACCTCTGGTTCAAAATCCCGGTTGCGGGGAGCAACCGCCTTGAAAGGCTTTCCCTTGCCACCGTCCGACCTTTTCTTCTGCGGCGGACGCTTATGCTTTTTCTGAGAGGGTGCGCCCTGCTCCGGCCCACTAGCGGGTGCATCCTCTGGCGGTGTATCATCTTCCTTCAGCCAGTCGGGGTGATATTTCAAGATGATGGCCTGGAGCAGTTCGTTCTTTTCCGCATAGGCCACCTTGCGGTTGCCGTTCTCCGGGACGGCATATTGCTCATCAAACTGGATGCCCCAATCGAAGTACAACTTGAGCCTGACCTTCATGGGATAGAACCCCGTTTTCATCACGATGAATTGTCCCCTTGGCATAGACTTCAGCTCGTCCGGCGTCATGAGTGGCCGCTCTATCATCTGCAAAGATTGGCTGGGATCGTTTTTGCTGCGGGAAACAGAACCTGACATCACCGTTCTGCTGCCCAGGGCCTTAGACAGCACCTCGGCAGAGTTGCTGTTGGGTGCAAAACCACCGAAGATGATGTCCTGGACGTTATCCACGATAATTTCCGCGCCCTCTTTACCATAGTTCTTCTCTAACTGCGCAAAAGACTGAATGCTGTTGTAGGTGCGCAGCACATTTTCACGTTGTTCGTACCACAAATCGTAAAGAGCGGAAATTCGATTGTCCTTTGCAATCTCATCCACGATGGAATCAATAAGAGCTTTCACATCTGCCTTGAGGTACCCATACACCTTTTTGCCTTTGGTGCGGGACAGCCGTCTGGCAAGTTGCAACAACAAATCTTCAAGCTGCGGATTGGAATACCCGCCAGCGTTTATCTGCGAAACGATTTCAGACAGTATATCTTTGCTCTCTGAGCGCAGGCGGTTTCTATGCTCCGTCTGCTTTTCGTAAATGCAGAGCAAATCTTGTGCAAAAATATCTTTCGCGAAAGAGGAGCGCAGTTTTTGCACACCCTGCTTGGTAAGATATCCCTCGTTTTCCACGGTAGAGTACGCAATCAAATGCACATGAGGGTGGTGCGACTCGTTATGAAAAGCCGCAAACCATTTCAGGTGACCCATGGGAATGCGCAGGTTTTCAGAGAGCGCTTGGGTCTGAGTGCGCAGCATATCCCGCCAGCGGGAACCGTTGTCAAAGCCGAGCCGCTCTGCATCTTCACGCCGGAGGGAAATAATCACTGTCCACACGTTGCCGCCATACTCATTGAGCTCCTGCGACACCTTTGCAAGATTTACCTTCACACCATCATCCGTAAACAGTCCATGAGAGCCAAACCGTTCAGCACGAGGGCGGGTGGCAATATAGTCTGCATAGGTCTTGGCATTCAGTGCGACAGCGGCGTTGTCCTCAATAGCGCGGGAGATGAACTCGGATGCAGATTCTACCGTCTGTTTCTGCAGGTAGTCCTCATATTCCAGCATCTCTTTTGTATCAGGAAAATCACGCAGGATCTTATTAATCAACTGTTTCTGATTCCAAGTAGTGGGAGCGAACCGTTTGCTGTCATCGATTTTCTCCACACCATCACGGATAGCAATATATTTTGCATACCCGCCGCGCCCCTGACGAGCGCCCGGCTTGAGATATTTGAATTTGGTAACTAACTTTGCCACTCGATCGCATCCTCAAAACTGAAATTACCGTTGAGCCGCTTTACTTCTTGGATGCACTCCCCGCGCAGCCGGGCCAGAGATATCTCGTCGATTTCATTGCTGGCGGCGACCACGTTCATGAGCATCGCCAGTTCTACTGCCAGCTTAAAAAGCATTTTGCTTTGGCGATTATCACTTTCGGCCACGATGCTTTTCATGTTGGAGAGGAAGGCGTTGGGGAGATAAGATGTGCCATCCTCGGCAGTAAGACAGCCGATATAAAACCAGATGGCCTTTTCGATGAACTCAGATTTGCTGCGGCAGTCATCTTGCCGGTATAGCTCCTTGACCTTCTCCAGCGTATCTGGATGGAGCCATAGCGCGAACTTGTATTTGTCTTTTGGTACCGAAATCTTACAACACTCCTTTCCGTAGGGCAACCCCGGAATATTTGGCGGAATACCGCCGTTTATCCGGTTTGCAACCCCTTTTTCTTGGAATACGAATTTTGCAACCCCTTTTTGCCTTCTGGTCTGGAATCCCGAAAAAACCCCGACGCGACTGGCATTGCCGGGCGCGGTGAACCATGCAGGGGTGCAACAGCAACCCCTGCATTTTCTCCCGCTTGCTTTTCGACCTTGCCTGAACCGCATTATTTTCCCTTGAAATCAGGATCTTTCCATACCAGGCCCACACAGGCCCGACACGGCCTGCGCCGGTGCAGAGCCGAGTGTTTTCTCGACCCAGCCCTACAAGCCCCGACACGGCGAGTTGTGCGGGGCTTGCCACGCACAATCTCGTCCACACTGTGGGCCGACAGCCGGTCACATCCGCATAGCGGGGCCTTCCTCCTGCAAAATATCCGAAAAATCCTCCAGCACCCCGGATTCTTCCATCTCCGCGATATCGTGGACGCTCCCGCCTGCCGCCAGATGCTCCGCGGCTAGCTTCATCTCCCAGGGGAATGGGCAGGTGCCAATCTCCGCCAGAAAAATCACCTTTCCGGCCACGCCGTCACCGTGCAGTTCCCGGATATCCGAGAATTTCTGGGTGAACTCATCCAGGAACATCTCGGAAGTTTTATAGGAACCGGCAGGCTTTTCGCCATGGCTACTGTCATATTCCCCCAGTTCATCGGCCCATTCCAGCCAGACCGCCACTGCCGAATCACTGTTGGGCCGGATGGCATTTACGAATTCCCTAAACTTTTCAGCCGTCATTTTCCGCCCTCCTGAAGTTTTTCATAAGGTTTGACCTGCCGCCCCTCCAGCCTCTCGAAGCAGCATTCCGTATAGGAGAGGCCGTTCTCTCTGACGACCCTGTCCAGCACCGCCAGCATATCGGATTCTTTCAGGCTGGCCCGGTCGCTGGGACAATCAAAACAAATCCACTCTAAGGAGCCGGGGGAGTCCTTGACGTACACATCATAGCCCAGCCGCAGGGAGCCGTCCGACTGAAACAGCACGGCGTTTATTTTCATGCAGCCAACGGTCAGGCTGGCGGCAACGATATCCTCCAGGTGCTGGGGAGCCTGCCGCCGCAGGCGGGACACTTCCCGGTCGCTCATAAGCCGCCGGTACACATATTCGCTGCCGAGGTCTCGTTTCAACTCTTTTATACGATTCACAAAACCACTCCCCACATATGAAAGTGGAAATCGTACCCTTCACTTTCGTCCTCATCGTCATCCACATCCTCCCACTCATCTTCTTCCTCGCCCTCTATATCCTCATCTTCCTCCGGCTCATCCTCATCGTAATCGAACAGGGACTGCTGCTGATACATGGAGGCCACGTTATAATAGCGCTGGGTGCTGCTCTGCAAAGCCTGTTCCAAGGCGGCAATATCCAGGCCGCAGTCACAGTAGCCTTGATGCACCGTGGCATAGTAGCTGGGTGAGGGGAGGTTGAAGTTCATGCGTGGATTCATGATATACACCATGGCGCCGACCTCTCGACCGCCCATCTGTACCTGCACATCCCGCTTGAAATAATGGCTGGGAAACCCCTCGTACATATCCAAAGCCCTCTCGTCCCTGGCCTGGATCTCCCACAGCCCCACGGGAACCGAGGCCCCATCCTTGCGGCCAATGGTAGCAAAGGCTGAACGCTCCCGGCCCTTGAACTGCAATTCGTAGTCATGCAATTCGCCGGTACCAACATATTTTGCCGTGGGACAGCGGTATTTCATTTGCCCCTTGTTGAGATTGCTGCCATAGGCAACGTACAATTTATTAGCCAATTATCTCATCCTTTCACATAGACATTCGAGGTTCTTCTGATTCTTCTTGTGTTCCATCTTCTTCCGAAATCGCAGGCGTAGGAGCCTGCTCCATGGCCTGGGCAACAGACTCAGCCAGCCTTTTTTCAGCTAACCGCTGTTTCTGAGCCTCAGCCTGGGCCGGGTCTTTCCATGCAATATTTCCGTCCAGATTCTTCAGCAGGTGATGGCGAGCGGTCTTAAACTCATCGCCGATCAGTCCCAGCCGCAGCAGCCAAACCCGGAACCTTGTCTTATAACGCTTGCTCGGCTCCCTGCCTTTATGGAACTGTGTGCCTTCCTTGTAGCGGTTTTCCAATAACTGCGTCTGCTGAAATACCCGCCGCCCTTTCTGGCAGAAGATAATCCACTCGGCGTTGTTGGCAAAGCTGCCTTTCAGGTCGCCAATGCCGCCGACCGTCCCTTTCTCCACCACCAGACAATTCTTTACCGTAAAGCCCGCTTTTTGCAGGCAGTCGTAATGATAGGGATAGCAGTCAAACCGGGTAAAAAAATAGGCGTGGGAATTGTCCCGCAAAATGCGGTAGCTTTCCCACGCAAAGCGTTCATAGTCTATCCCACAGTCCCCGTCAAGCTGCTTATGGGGCTGTCTGGCAAAATGGTTTTGATAAGAGATGCCATAGGGCGGATCGGTCAGGATCAGCGACACAAAGCCATCCGGGATATGTGCCATCAGTTCCATACAGTCCGTGCAGTAAATCTGGTTGCGCAGGTTAAAAAACTCTGTTATCCGTTCATCACGGAAAGCGGGCTTTTCCCTCTGGTTTGGCTTTTCCTCCTGCATGATGGACTGGATAACCTCATCTGTGAGCTTTCCGTCCTGCATAAATTTCTTCATTTTGATAGCCTGCGCCAGTGACGGAGTATCCAGATAAATATGGAATTTTTGTTCTCTCATACGAGCCACCTCCGTTTCTTCACTTTCATTATATGTAGGAACGGTGAGCAGCTCAAATGTGCAATCTTGGCAAAAAAATAAGCGTATCACTATCTCTAATGATACGCTTATCTTCATTTAGTTTCTATTCAAGGTCTATCAACGCTGTAATGGTTGTTTCCCTCCATTGATTTTTACGAACATACTGCCCGTTAGCCTTTCGATAGGCTGCCGCCTGCTCAAAAGATAGCGGTAAATCAAAGGAAAGATTAAGCCTCCCTACTTTTGATAGCTGCCTGCGCCGCAGCCAGACGGGCGATCGGCACCCGGAAGGGAGAGCAGGACACATAGGTCAGGCCCACGTTATGGCAGAACTCGATGGTAGTCGGGTCGCCGCCATGCTCGCCGCAGATGCCCAGCACAATGTCGGGGCGCACAGACTTGCCCTTCTCCGCAGCCAGCTTCACCAGCTGGCCAACACCCTCCTGGTCCAGGCGGGCAAAGGGATCGTTCTCATAGATCTTCTGCTCATAGTAGCTGTTCAGGAACTTGCCCGCGTCGTCGCGGCTGAAGCCGAAGGTCATCTGAGTCAGGTCGTTGGTGCCAAAGCTGAAGAACTCGGCCTCCTCCGCGATCTTGTCCGCGGTCAGGGCGGCGCGGGGGATCTCGATCATGGTGCCCACCTTGTACTTCAGGTCAGCGCCGGCCTCGGCGATGATCTTGTCAGCGGTCTCCACCACGGTCTTCTTCACGAACTTCAGCTCCTTGATCTCGCCCACCAGGGGGATCATGATCTCAGGCACGATGTGCCAGTCGGGGTGAGCCTTGTTCACATTGATAGCAGCCTTGATGACAGCCTCGGTCTGCATCTCGGCAATCTCCGGGTAGGTGACAGCCAGACGGCAGCCGCGGTGGCCCATCATGGGGTTGAACTCATGCAGGCCGGAGATAATGGCCTTGATGTCCTCCACGGTCTTGCCCTGGGCCTCGGCCAGCAGCTCGATGTCCTTCTCCTCGGTGGGGACGAACTCGTGCAGCGGGGGATCCAGGAAGCGGATGTTCACATGCTTGCCCTGGAGAGCCTCGTACAGCTTCTCGAAGTCGCCCTGCTGCATGGGCTCCAGCTTGGCAAGAGCCGCCTTGCGCTGCTCCACCGTGTCAGAGCAGATCATCTCCCGGATGGCCGCAATGCGGTCCGGGTCAAAGAACATGTGCTCGGTGCGGCACAGGCCAATGCCCTGAGCGCCAAAGGCCACAGCCTGGGCAGCGTCCTTGGGGGTGTCGGCATTGGTGCGCACCTGCAGGGTGCGGTACTTGTCAGAGAGCTCCATAATACGGCCAAAGTAGCCGCCCTCGGTAGAGGCGGGCACAGTGGGGATGGCCTCGCCGTAGATGTTGCCGGTGGTGCCGTCCAGGGAGATATACTCGCCCTCATGATACTCGCGGCCGTTCAGGGTGAACTTCTTGTTGGCCTCGTCCATCTTGATAGCGCCGCAGCCAGACACGCAGCAGGTGCCCATGCCCCGGGCCACCACAGCGGCGTGGCTGGTCATGCCGCCCCGCACGGTGAGGATGCCCTGGGAGTAGTGCATACCCTCAATGTCCTCCGGAGAGGTCTCAAGGCGCACCAGCACTACCTTCTCGCCCTTCTCGCCCAGCTCCACCGCGTCCTCGGCAGTGAAGACAATCTTGCCGCAGGCAGCTCCGGGAGAAGCGGCCAGCGCAGAGGCCACAGGAGTGGCGGCCTTCAGGGCGGCGGCGTCAAACTGGGGATGGAGCAGAGCGTCCAGCTGCTTGGGATCGATCATCAGCAGGGCCTCTTCCTCGGTCTTCATGCCCTCGTCAATCAGGTCGCAGGCAATCTTGATGGCAGCGGCGGCAGTACGCTTGCCGTTGCGGGTCTGCAGCATGTAGAGCTTCTCGTGCTCCACAGTGAACTCCATGTCCTGCATGTCCTTATAGTGGTCCTCCAGGGTCTTGCAGATGCCCTGGAACTGCTCAAAGGCCTTGGGGAACTTCTCGGCCATCTGGGCAATGGGCATGGGAGTGCGCACGCCGGCCACCACGTCCTCGCCCTGGGCGTTGGTCAAAAACTCGCCCATCAGCTTCTTCTCGCCAGTGGCAGGGTCACGGGTAAAGGCCACGCCGGTGCCGCAGTCGTCGCCCATGTTGCCAAAGGCCATCATCTGCACGTTAACGGCAGTGCCCCAGCTGTAGGGGATCTCGTTCATGCGGCGGTACACATTGGCACGGGGGTTGTCCCAGGAACGGAACACTGCCTTTACCGCGCCCATCAGCTGCTCCTTGGGGTCGGTGGGGAAGTCGGAGCCGATCTTCTGCTTGTACTCAGCCTTGAACTGCTCGGCCAGGTTCTTCAGGTCGTTGGCGTCCAGCTCGGTGTCCTGGGTCACGCCCTTTTTCTCCTTCATCTGGTCGATGAGCTCCTCAAAGTACTTCTTGCCCACCTCCATCACCACGTCGGAGTACATCTGGATGAAGCGGCGGTAGCAGTCGTAAGCCCAGCGGGGGTTATTGGACTGCTGGGCCATCACCTCCACGACCTCCTCGTTAAGGCCCAGGTTGAGGATGGTATCCATCATGCCGGGCATAGAGGCCCGGGCGCCGGAGCGCACAGAGACCAGCAGGGGGTTTGTCTTGTCGCCGAACTTTTTGCCGGTGATCTCCTCCATCTTGCCTACGTACTCCATGATCTGCGCCTGAATGTCGTCGTTGATCTTCCGGCCGTCCTCGTAATACTGGGTGCAGGCCTCGGTGCTGATGGTAAAGCCCTGAGGGACCGGCAGTCCCAGCTTCGTCATCTCGGCCAGGTTCGCGCCCTTACCGCCCAGCAGCTCGCGCATGGAACCGTCGCCTTCGCTGAACAGGTAAACATACTTGTGGCTCATTGGTAACAACCTCCTAAAGAATGTTCAACCGGAATCAAAATCACATCTCTCCGATTACACACTGATTATACCAAGAATTTCCGAAAAATTCCATAGGAAACGCAAAGAAATTCAAATTTTTTTTGCAGTTTTCGTTTCGCGGGGCTGACCGCGGGAAAAAATGGGCTTTTTTCTTCATGATGCCGCTATACAAGAGCTGGACGCCGGCGGAGAGGTCACCCACGCCGATTTGTTGAGATAATAGCAGGATAACAGCAAAGAAAAGCTCCCGATTGGGGGCTTTTTTGCTTTGTCTCTACATCAGTTGCCTGCCAAGCAACTTTTTCAACCAAAATCCCCTGACGCTCCCTTGCCTTTCCGGAGGAACCGGCCTATACTATAGAATATCAGGACCCGTATTTACAGCCCCCACGCCGGCTGAGCACAGCCTCCTTCCTCCCGGACCGCGTCAAAACATCTGGAACACGACAAGGATTTAGCCGCTGTGAACCTCCATGCTCTCTTTCCCTGCCGGGCAGAAATGTCCAGCGCCCATCCGGCGGCTGTGAATACAGGCTTCAAGCGAGGTGAATGTATGCAAGAAATCAACATTGGCCAGGCCATTCTGGAAAACCGCCGCAGGCTGGGAGTCACCCAAGACCAACTGGCGGACTTTGCCGGGGTGTCCAAAACCGCAGTCTCCAAGTGGGAGACCGGCGCCACCTACCCGGACATCACCCTGCTCCCCAGGCTGGCCTCCTTTTTTCATGTGACCATTGACCAGCTCATGGACTACCAGCCCCAGCTGTCCACCCAGGACCTGCGGCGGCTCTGCCAGGAGCTGGTAAAGGACTTTGCCGCCCGCCCCTTTCCCCAGGTGATGGACCGCTGCCGGGAGCTGGCAAAAAAATACTGGGCCTGCCCCCGGCTGCTGCTACAGCTGGGCAGCCTCTATGTCAACCACTGTTCTCAGGCAGGAGAGCCGGAGGCGGTCCTCGCCACTCTGGAAGAGGCCCTGCCCCTGCTGAGCCGGGTGCAGGAGCTGGGGGGCAGCGCCTCTCTGCTCAGCCAGGCCCTGGGGCTGCAAGGCTTCTGTCTGCTGCGGCTGGGCCGGGGAGAGGAGGCGGTTCAGCTGTTGGAGCCCCAGGTCAGCCTGCGGCTGTGCCTGGAGCCCCTGCTGGCCGAGGGCTATCAGATGACCGGCCAGCCGCTGCAGGCCCGGCGGGTTTTGCAGGCAGGCATGTACCAGACTGTGCTGGAGCTGCTGAGCCAGCAGCTGGCCTACCTCCGGCTCTGTCCGGCAGAGGGCCCGGCCTTTGAGGAGACCCTTTGCCGCCTGCTGGCAGTGGCGGAGGCCTTTCAACTGGACCGCCTGCACCCGGGCTTTCAGCTGTCCCTCTTTCTGACCGCCGCCCAGGAGTGCCTGCGCTGCCGCCAGCCGGACAAAGCCCTGAAGCTGCTGGAAAAATACCGCCGCCTGGCCCTGTCGGACATCTACCCCCTGAGCCTGAAGGGAGACAGCTATTTTGACCTGCTGGACAGCTGGCTGGAACAGGAGCTGACCCTGGGCAGCCAGCCCCCTCGGGACGAGGCGGCGGTGCGCCGGGACATTTTTCATACTCTGGCTGAACACCCGGCCTTTGGAGAGCTGGGGGAGGACCCCCGCTTTCAGGAGCTCCTGCACAGCCTGGAAAGAGAAGGGAGAAAATATTTATGAACGCAGTCGCCATGAACGGCCTGACCAAAGCCTATGCCGGCGGCAAGCTGGCAGTGGACGCTGTGAGCCTGACCCTGGAACCCGGAGAGGTGTTCGGTTTTTTGGGGCCCAACGGCGCGGGAAAGACCACCACTGTCAAGCTGCTGGAAGGGATGCTTGCCCCCAGTGGGGGCTCCTGCAGGGTGTTTGACACAGACCCCGCCCGGGAGCCGGAGAAGGTCCACGCCCTTTCTGGGGTGGTGACCGAGCACGCCCAGATGTATGACAATCTCACCGGTATGCAGAATCTGCTGTTTTTCGGGGACCTTTACGGACTCTCTGTCACCGAAAGCCGCAGCCGGGCCGGGGAGCTGCTGGCCCAGCTGGAGCTGGCGGAGGCCAAAGACCAGCGGTTGGCTACCTACTCCACTGGTATGCGGCAGCGGCTGTCTCTGGCCCGGGCGCTGATGCACCGGCCCAAAATCCTGTTTCTGGATGAGCCCACCTCTGGCCTGGACCCGGAGAGCGCCCAGAATGTCCACCGCCTCATCCGCAGTCTGGCAGAGGAGGAGGGGACCACTGTGTTTCTGTGCACCCACCAGCTGCGCTACGCCCAGGAGGTCTGCACCCGGTATGGGCTGATGGCCCAGGGGCGGCTGCTGGCCCTGGGCGCTCTGGACGCTTTGCGGGAGGCCTCTGGGCAGGGGATGACAGCGCGGGTGCGGGCCAAGGCCGCGCCAGAGAGCTTTGTCCCTTTTCGCACCGCGCCGGAGGAATACCTGCTCCCCCTTTCCTCAGAGGACCAGCTGCCCCAAATCGCCCGCAGCGTGATAGAAAACGGCGGCGAGCTCTACCAGCTCTCCACCCAGCTGCCCAGTCTTGAGGACGTATACTTCGCCCTCACCCAGAAGGAGGCCAACCTATGAGCCGCTCTATGCTTGCCATTATCAAAAAAGATATCCAGGGCATTACAGCGAACAAGCGTATGCTCTCCGTTCTGTTCATCGTGCCCCTGGTGCTCACCATTTTTATCCCCAGCATGTTCCTGCTGCTGACCCATTTTATACCAGAGCAGCAGGCCGAGCTGACCCGGCTGGTGGAGATGCTGCCCGTTTCTGTTCAGGGCGAGCTGCCTCTGCGGGTGCTGGCCGAGCTGCTGCTCAACTACCTGATGCCGCCGTTTTTCCTGCTCATTCCCATAATGACCTCGTCTGTCATGTCTGCCACCTCGTTTGTGGGCGAAAAGGAAAAGCGCACCCTGGAAACCCTTCTGTACTCTCCCCTGTCGCTGGGACAAATTTTCAGAGCCAAGGTGTGCGCGGCGTTTTTTCTCAGCATAGCTGTGTCCGCCGTGTCCTTTGGGGTCATGCTGGCCGTGGTAGAGGTAGAGAGCTGTTTGCTTGGGGGCTCTCTGGCCGCGCCGGACTGGAAATGGCTGCTGATCCTGCTGCTGGTGTCTCCGGCGGTGTCGCTGATTGCCATTACCTTAATCGTGCGCTTTTCGGCCAAGGCCCAGAGCGTGGAGGACGCCCAGCAGGGGGCGGTGTTCCTCATTCTGCCGGTGCTGTTTTTGTTTGTGGGACAGTTCACGGGGGTGCTGCTAATCAGCGGGTGGCTGCTGCTGGGGATTGGGCTGGTGTGCGCGGGCCTGGCGGCAGTGCTGCTGCGGCGGGCCATGGGAAGCTTCCACTATGAAAAGCTGCTAAAGTAGGTGCAAGTCAAAAATTATGCGGTCCAGGGACAGAGTCTACAGGTTCACTTCGTGAGCTCAGCCGCCGGAGGCGGCCTTGACCTTAAAAAGGCGGCGCGGGAGCAAAAGGAGCGGGGCGCTAACCTCGCTCCAAACTCTCAGCACAGGACAGGAACCAGCTGCGCCGCCGTCGACTTGCCAGAGGCAAGCCTAGCACGGTCGACCGCAGGAAGACCAGCGGACGGCCAAAGAGCTGCAAACGCAGAGGAAGCGGCTTGCCTCTACTCCTGTCAAGATAGACTGACAAAAAAAGGGTTACTTTTTCTCCCAGCGGCCTGTTCGCAGCCGGTCAATTCAGAGAACCCCACCCAGCGAGCGCAGACGCGCGGCTCTTGCGCGGCTGCGGAAGGTTTGCGGAGCAAAGCTTCTACGGCTTGCGGAGCAAGACGGCGAGCGCATGATCTGCGGCCGGTCCATTCAGAGGGAGAAGCCCCTCCTTTTCGCCCTCACTGAGAGAAGCCGCAACAAAAACAATACTGCTTTTCAGCTCTTCCCCTTCAACACAGGCGAAATGCGCTTGTAAATCAAAAACGTCACACCCACGCTCAGCATCGCTTTCACAAACGTAAAGGGTATGTTGAACCACACCAGCGCGTCCATCAGGGTCTGCACATTGGGGTTAATCGCCCGGTACATGTCCAGAATGGCCTCCATAGGCATAAGCATGGCGTAAAAGGGGTAAGTAATGAAATAGTTGCTGGGCAGGCTGGCCAGGGCCATCAGCGCTGCTCCTGCCAGCGAACCCAGCAGCGCCCCTACCCGGTCCTTACGAAACCGGTAGACAAGCCCAGCCGGCAGCACAAAGGCCGCGCCCAGTAAAAAGTTAGACAGCTCCCCCACGCCGCCGGTGGTGGTCACCAGCAGATGCACCAGGTTTTTTATAAGGCATACCGCCACCCCGCTGCCAGGCCCCAGGCTAAAGGCCGCAATCAGCGCAGGCAGCTCCGACAGGTCCAGCTGAATAAAGCTGGGCATCAGCGGCACCCGAAAGGCCACAAACATCAACGCTGCCGACACGGCCCCCAGCACGGCGGTCACCGCCAGCTTTCTCACTCTTCCCCTCTTGAGGGAACCCCCATTCCTGCTGATTTTCTCTTTGACATTTTGCATTGCTACGCACCCTTTCCGAGTTCAGATTTTGGCAAAGGTCCAGACAAAAAGCCCCCGGCGCATTGCCAGGGGCTTTGTTTCGGCAGGATACGGCACGGCAAAGCAGGGCCATAACCGCCCAGGCTTGTCGTGGGATCTTCTACCATCCGGACTGGGGGGCCGCGCCAGCTGCACAGCCCCTTTCACCGTCGGTACCGGAATTTCACCGGTTCGGCGAAGCACGGGCGCTGCCGCCCTGCTTCGTTCGCAGACTTTACTGCCGGTCAGGAATTTCACCTTGCCCCGAAGACCATTTGCTGCTATTATTATAGGGGGACTGGGGGAGAATGTCAAGAGGAAGAAATTATAATATTGCTTTTGTTTCTTTTTGGGTTTCGACTTCTTAAAAATAACACTTCTTTTTCTTTGCTCCGGCTTCCCTCGACAGAAACACCAACAATCTACGCCCCCCGCAAATCAGGACGCTCGCCCCCTTGCTCCGCAAGGGGAAGAAGCTTTGCTTCGCAAACCTTCCGCACCCGCACAAAGACCGCGCGTCTGCGCTCGCTGGTTCCGCTTGTTCCGCAGGCAGGTCGATTGTGGAACAGGCGGCTTCTCCTGGCAGAAGTGCCGGCAAACTGCTTTCTCCTACATTTACAGCTCTTTAACCGTCCGCTGGTCTCCCTGCGGTCGACCTCGCTAGGTACCACGGCGGCGCAGTCTTACCCCGTCCCAAACTTGGTTGAGGGAGTAACCTCGTACCTCGCTCCTTTGTTTACTGCGCCGCCGTTTTAAGGTCAAGGTCGTGGGGCTCTGCCCCACACCCTGCAACCTTTGAAAAGGTTGACGAAACTTTTCATTCGCGCAGCCTTGTTTCTGCTTCGCTTTGGCTCTTTTGCCCGCGATGGCCGCTTTTACCCTCCCCGAAAGGAGTCCCCCATGTACCTCTTCACCAAATCCGACACCCAATCCCTGGAAGCCGCCGCCCAGCGCGCCGGCATCCCCCTCTCATCCCTCATGGAAAACGCCGGCCTCGCCCTGGCCCAGGAGCTCCACCGCCGCCTCCCCGCCCTCTCCGGCAAACAGGCTGTCATTCTCTGCGGCAAGGGTAACAACAGCGGAGACGGCTTTGTCTGCGCCCGCCATCTGGCCGGCTGGGGAATGTTCTGCACTGTGCTCCTCCTTCATGGCCCTCCGGCCACCCCACTGGCCGCCCAGGCCTTTCAGCGTCTGCCGGAGTCAGTAACCGTGCTGTCCAGCCCCCAGTCCTCCACTGTCCAGAAGGTCCTCGGTCAGGCAGACGCAGTGGCGGACTGTGTTTTCGGCTTCAGCTTCCGGGGGGAGCTCGACCCTGTCTCCCGGCAGGTTTTTGCCATGACAGAGCATCTCTCCTGCCTTAAGCTCTCCGCCGACCTGCCCAGCGGCGTAGAGTGCGACACCGGCCGGGCCAGCCCCGGGGCCTTTCGGGCCCAGGCCACCCTGGCCTTTACTGTGGAAAAGCCCGCCCACCACAGCTACCCCGCCAAGTCCTTCTGCGGCCAGGTCCTTGTGCGCCCGGTGGGCATTCCCCCTGTTCTGGTAGACGAAGCCCGCACCAACGTTCAGCTCACCGGCCCGGAGCAGGTCCGCCCCCTTCTCCCCCCGCCAGACATTCAGGCCAACAAGGGGACCCAGGGCCGTCTGCTGCTGGTGTGCGGCAGCTATGGCATGGCCGGGGCCTGTATTATGGCGGCTCGGGCAGCGTTGCGCTGCGGGGTGGGCCTGCTGCACATTGTGGCGGAGGCCTCCATCTACCCCATTCTGGCGGCGGCTGTGCCCGAGGCCATTTACACTCTGTTCGACCCCGCCCAACCTGCTGAGACAGCGGCAAAGCTCACCGCCGCCCACCAGGCCTGCACTGCCTGTGTGGCTGGCTGTGGACTGGGCGGGCTGGCGGAACTTCTCTGCCCCATTCTTTTCTCCCTGAACCCCAAGCCCCTGCTCCTGGACGCGGACGCTCTCAACTACCTGTCCCGCCACCCCGAGACTACGCCGCCCCCCGGTCCCCTGGTCCTCACCCCTCACCCTGGGGAGGCCTCCCGCCTCACCGGCCGCAGCGTGCCAGAAATTCAAGAAGACCGCATTGCCACGGCCCGGCAGCTGGCGGAAAAATTCCACGCCGCCGTTCTGCTCAAGGGTGCGGCCACAGTCATTGCCTCCCCCACCGGCGCTCTGGCCCTGAACCCCACTGGCAACCCGGGCATGGCAAAGGGCGGCAGCGGCGACGTACTGGCCGACGTGGTGGGGGCCCTGCTGGCCCAGGGCGTCCAGCCCTTTTCCGCGGCCTGGGCTGGGGCCTGGCTTCACGGCAGGGCCGGCGACCTGTGCCAGCGACGGCTCTCTGCCCGGGCCATGCTGCCCACAGACCTGACAGAGGCCCTGCCGGAAATTCTTAAGGAATTTGAAAGCCTCCCGCCTCTTTACAAGAGAGATATAATCTGATAAAATTCTTGTCATGTGTTTGACATACTCAGAACCTGTACCAATGGGGCCTGCGCCGGTTTTTGGGCATGACTCCGCCCACATCCAAGCACAGAGCCCCAGGCAAGCTGGCTATCCGGCAAGACCTTGCCGCCCAGTCGGTAGCGGAACTGGCCGCAAGAACCGGGCCATCCGGTACAGGCTCCTATCACGAAAGGCGGGTCCACATGGCATATACTTATCTTTGGTGCTTCTTCATCTATGCGTTTCTGGGCTGGTGCGGCGAGGTGCTTTACGCTGCGGCCATCGAGAAGCGTTTTGTCAACCGGGGCTTTCTCAGCGGCCCGGTCTGCCCCATTTACGGGGTGGGCGTGGCGGCTATCGCCTTTCTCATGAAGCCCTTCCAGGGCAGTCTGGCTGCGCTGATTGTCGGTTCTATGGCAGTGGGCTCGGCCCTGGAATGGCTGGCGGGCTGGCTGTTGGAGAAGATTTTTCACCAGAAGTGGTGGGACTATTCTGACGAGCCCCACAATCTCAACGGCTACATTTGTCTGAAATTCTCGGTGCTGTGGGGCTTTGCCGGGGCCATTGTGGTGCGGTTTGTGGCGCCGGCCACTGCCCGGCTCACCCAGCGCATTCCCCCAACCCTGGGCTGGGTGCTGCTGGGGGTGTTGGGCGGGCTGCTGCTGGCAGACCTGGCAGTGACCGTTGCGGCGATCATCGGGCTGAACCGCAAGCTGAAAATGCTGGAATTTGTCTCTCAGCGGCTGAAGGAGGGCTCTGACCGGCTGGGCCAGGACCTGGTGGAGCAGGCCGAGCTCTGGCGCCAGGACGCCGCCCAGCTGCGCCAGAAGTATGAGCAGAGCCTGCGGGCCAACCAACTCCACCGCCGACTGCTGCGGGCTTTCCCCGACCTGCACTCTCTGCGGTACAACGAGCAGCTGGAAGCACTGCAGGAGAGCATCCATGTGTTCCGGCGCAAGTCAAAGGACGCCATAGAACGCCGGAACCAAGCCGCCATTGCCGCCTATGAGGAGCACCTGGCCCCTGGCCAGGAGAAGCCCTTTGCCTACATGCTGTGCTACGAAAAGCTATTCTGGATATTCATGGCAGGCAACGTGGTGGGCTGGGCCTTGGAAACGATTTACGCCCTCATCATGCCGCCCCACCAGTTCGAGCTGCGGGTCAGCGTGGTATACGGCCCCTTCATTCTGGTATACGGCTTTGGGGCGGTGGTCATCACCCTGTTCCTGCGCAAAATGTACCACCAGCGTGACGTGCTGATTTTCATGGCCAGCATGGTGCTGGGGGCCAGCTTTGAATATCTGTGCAGTCTTTTTCAACAACTGGCCTTTGGCAGCGTTTCCTGGGAGTACAGCGACTCCATGCTGAATGTAGGCGGCCGCACCAACCTGATGTACTCGGTTTTCTGGGGTGTGCTGGGACTGGTCTGGGTAAAGGACCTGTACCCGGTGGTCTCCCGCTGGCTGGAGCGGGTGCCCAAAAAGCTGGGCCGCTGGCTTACCGCGGCATTCACCCTGTTTATGCTGGTCGACATGGCCGTGTCCGCAGGCGCAGTCTACCGCCAATACCAGCGCATGAACGGCGTCCCCGCCGAAAACCCAGTTCAGGCCTTCTTTGACCAGACCTACCCCGACGACCGCCTGGCCATCATCTACCCCCACATGCAATTCGTTGGTCGCGGGGTGCCCCCCGCAGGCAGTTCGCGAAGCGCGCTGGCACGCCAGCGCTGACGGGCACTGACCGCAGGGCTTTCCGTCGCGGTTTGATACTGCCCGCTGACAACAACGTCCTCCATCCCCAGCGTGACGCTGGACCCAATTCGCGAAGCGCGCTGGCACGCCAGCGCTGACGGGCACTGACCGCAGGGCTTTCCGTCGTGGTTTGATACTGCCCGCTGACAACAACGTCCTTCATCCCCAGCGTGACGCTGGACCCAATTCGCGGGGCGCACTGGCTTGCCAGCGCTGACGGGCACTGACCGCAGGGCTTTCCGTCGCGGTTTGACACTACATGCTGACAGCAGCGTTCCTCACTCCCAACGTGATGCTGGACCCAATTCGCGGAGCGCACGGGCTTGCCAGTGCTGACGGGCACTGACCGCAAGGCTTTCCGTCGCGGTTTGATACTGCCTGCTGAAACCAACGCTCTCGTTCTCCCAGTCCGATACAGGCACTGCCGGCAGAGCCCACCCACAATCCCAACGCCTCATCTCCTCTCTGTAACAACTACCCCGCCCATCCAACAAAAAAACGAGCTCCCTGGGTTTGTCCCTGGGGGCTCATTTTTGTTAGGACATCTTGTCTAATGGCCTCTATCTGTCCTCGTCTCCGTGCAGAATCTCCCGCAGCAGCTCTGTGGTGTCATAGCTGCTGTCTCTGGCAGGGGGCTGGGGGGCGGGAGGCTGCCGTCGGGGCGGGGGCGCGGGTCTTGGGGGCGCTGCGGGAGCAGGAATACCAGGCTGGGCCATATCCTCTGGCAGCAAAAACTCCTCGGTGTACATAGAAGTCAACGCCGGTGCGCCGCTGGGCCGGGCCGGAGCCCGTTCCTCCCGAGGGGGCGGGGCCTGATAGGGGGGCGCGGGCCGGGGAATGTCAAATTCCTCGGTATAGACGCTGCCGTTCACCGGCACAGTCAGAGCCTCTGGCTCAGGCCGGTGGACAGCCGGAGGGGGCGCGTCGTAGCCCTGGGCATAGTCCTGGGCATGGGGCTGGTCGTAGCTGCCGGACTGATACAGCGCGCCCTCGCCGGCAGGGGCCTGCTCCACAGGCAGATACCCGCTGCCGGTATATCCGTCCTCCGGCTCCCGGCCCCGCAGGGGGGCAGGCTGACGGGTCTCCGCCTGGGCAATCTCCTCAAAAATCCGCTCGTTCCGGGCGTCGATCCGCCGGTTGCGGATAATGAACACCAGCAGAATCAGCAGTCCCAGCACCCCCACCCCAATACTGCCCGCGCCGCTGTAGTATAGCACCCGGGACATGGAGTTAGTCTTTTGGGTGACCCGGGCAAAGGTAATATACCGGGGCTCCCGGTTGGCAGGGTCCTCCTCAGAGGCAGAGGAGGAGCTGGTGATGGGCGGCGCGGTGCTCCGAGGGGAGAAAGAGGGCTGGGCAATGTCCGAGCCCGAGCCAATGGGCGTGCGGTGGGTCGTACCAGAGGAGCTGGTGTTGTTCCCACCTCCTGTAGTGCCCCCGGCCGGAGGCGGCGGCGCCTGGGTAGGCTCCTGAGGGGGCGCCTCAGTGGGCTCTGGCGTAGGCTCCTCTGTCCCAGGGTCCGGCGTGGGGTCCTCCGGGCCAGGGGTCGGCTCCTCCCCCCAGTCCGGGGTGGGCGTGGGCTCCTCCGGCGGCGGAGTGGGCTCGTCAACAGGAGGCGGCGTAGGCTCCTCCGGGGGCGGGGTAACAGGGTCCTCGGGGGGCGGCGGGGTGGGGTCCTCCACTACCGGAGGCGGGTCCGGCTCCACGTCCCCTGGCTCCCCGTCTCCGCTGGGCCCCACGTCCTGATAGCCGGAGTCCCCCTCCTCGGCAGCGGCGGGCAGGGCCACGGCAAAGAACAGCGCCGCTGCCAAGAAGACAGCCAGAATGGATGTCAGATAGCTTTTCTTCGATTTTTTCATATCGGCCTCCCGTTCAAATCAGAATAATGGGCTGAGTCAATCCTCCCCAGGCTCTGAGGCTGCCGGGTCTATGGGCTGGCCGTCCTGCAGAATGCGCACCTGATAAGTCAGCTCGATCAGGTCCATGTCGTCCGAATCCTCCGACCCCTCCGCGCTTCTGTAGGTCAGCGTCAAATCCGTTTTCTCCCCCAGGCTCCAAGTCTCGTAAGCGCTTTGAAAGCCCTCCGGCCGCTGGGAGAGGCGGGCGCTGTCCACATAGCCCTCAAAGGTGTTTGGCTCGCCATACAGCGCCACTGCCTGCTCATACATCGCCATCACGGTTTCTCTCGCCTGCTCCGTGTCCGGGATACCCGCTTGAATCAGCACACCGTACAGCCCCTTGGGCTCCGTTTCGGAGAAGAGCAGCGTCACCCAGCATTCCGCGCCGGCGATTTTCCGTTTGTCGTCCAAAAGCACCATACCCATAACTTTTTGGTTCAGCTTTTCTTCTGTCAGCCCCAGGGCTTCTGCTGTTTTCTTATCTTCCGCAAAATAGAGGCTTTCATACAAGGCGATTTCCTCTTCGGTCAGCAGGCCCTCTCCGTCGGGGACGGGTTCGCCTTCGGCGGCTTCCTCTGTTCCGGCGGAAACCTCCTCCCCACCGGCCGGTGCGCTTGCCTCGGAAGAGGCATGGCTGTCGGCTGAGGACAGTTCCTGCCCTCCCCCGCCGCAGGCGGCAAGGGTGAGCAGCAGGGCCAGCAGCAGGGGGAGCTTCCATCGTTTCAACATATCCCTCACACCTTTCTATGACATATGAGTTTGCTCAGCTCTACTAAGCGAAAACGCAGACAGAAGCGGAATGGTTACTGGTTTGGAGGTTTTTTCAGAATTCCCCCACCCGTTCTTTCAAATAGCGCTCCAGGCCCTCAATGGGCACCCGCTCCTGGGCCATGCTGTCCCGCTCGCGCACGGTGACACAGTTGTCGGCAGGGGTCTTCTCGTCCCCCACGGTCTGAAAGTCCACGGTCACGCAGAAGGGGGTGCCGATCTCGTCCTCCCGGCGGTAGCGCTTGCCAATGGAGCCAGTCTCGTCAAAGTCGGTCATCATATGGCCGCTAAGCTGGTCGTACACCTCCAGAGCCTTGGGAGAGAGCTTTTTGGACAAGGGCAGCACCGCCGCCTTGTAGGGAGCCAGAGCGGGGCTGAGGCGCAGCACCACCCGGCTGTCGTTTTTCGCCTCGTCCAGCATCTCCACATCATAGGCCTCGCACAGCAGGGCCAGCACGGTGCGGTCCAGGCCGTAGGTGCTTTCTATAATATAGGGGATGAACTTCTCGCCGGTCTCCGGGTCCAGATAGTCCAGCTTCTGGCCGCTGTACTCCTGGTGGCGGGTCAAATCAAAGTCTGTGCGGTTGTGGGTGCCGTTAATCTCTCCCCAGCCAAAGGGGAACAGGTACTCAATGTCGCAGGCGGCTTTGGCATAGTGGGCCAGCTTCTCGTGGTCGTGGAACCGAAGCTTATCCGTCGGCAGGCCCAGGTCCTCAAAGAATGTTCTGCCATACTCCTTGAAGTAGGCGTACAGCTCCTCGTCGCTGCCCTCCTTGCAGAAGGTCTGGAACTCCATCTGCTCAAACTCAATGGTGCGGAAGGTGAAGTTGCCGGGGGTGATCTCGTTGCGGAAAGCCTTGCCGATCTGGCCGATGGAGAAGGGGAGCTTGGCCCGCATGGTGCGCTGCACGTTCAAAAAGTTCACATACTCCCCCTGAGCGTTTTCCGGGCGCAGGTAGATAACCGACTTATTGTCATTGGTGACTCCCCGGAAGGTCTGGAACATCAGATTAAACTCCCGGATGTCGGTAAAATTGTGCTTGCCGCAGTGGGGGCAGGGGATGCTGTGGTCCTTGATATACTGGAACATCTCCTCCTTGGTCATGCCGTCGGCATGGGCCTCGGGGTCAAAATCGTCAATCAGGTTGTCGGCCCGGTGGCGCATTTTGCACTCCTTACAGTCCAGAAGGGGGTCCGAAAAGCTCTGCACATGGCCGCTGGCCTCCCACACCCGGGGGTGCATCAGGATATCCGCGTCCACCTCAAAGCTGTTGCGCCGCTCCTGGATAAAGCGCTTGCGCCAGGCGTCCTTCACGTTGTTCTTCAGCCTTGCGCCCAGGGGGCCGTAGTCCCAGGTGTTGGCAAGGCCGCCGTATATCTCGCTGCCAGGGAAGATAAAGCCCCGGGTCTTGCACAGGCCGGTTATCATGTCCATGGTCTTTTCGCTGTGCTGCATGGTGATCGTCCTTTCTCTTTATCAAGCAATGCTGTCTTCCATTTCTCTATTTTACCAAAAACTCCGGGACTTTGCAAGAAAAACGTGACGCCCGGGTTTGGCTTGCTGTTTTCCGAACGGGAGGGAGAAACCGGACGCTCGCCGGCTTGCTCCGCAAGCCGTAGGTCCTTTTGCTCCGCAAAAGAACCCGCACCCGCGCAAGGACGCCGCGTCTGCGCTCGCTGGGCTTCTGCTGGTTTACCTGGCGGCGTACTGAGAGAAAAATAGTTTTTATTTTCTTTTTTGTTTTAGCCTTTCTCGACAGGAGTACCGGCAAGCCCCTTCCCCTGAATTTACCGGCTGCTAACAGGCCGCTGGTCTCCCTCTGGTCGACCTCGCTAAGTTCGACTTGCCTGCGGCAAGTCGGCGGCGCAGCTCTGCCCCGTTCTGTACTGAGATTTAGGAGCGAGGTACTGCCTCGCTTCTTTGCTGTCTGCGCCGCCTTTTTAAGGTCAAGGTCGCCTCCGGCGGCCGAGTTCACGAAGTGAACTCGCAGGCTCTGCCTTAAGAATCCGCCAGGTGCCTAACGCACCTGGACCGCGTAATTTGCTCTCCTTTTGGCTCGCCTTTACTCGTCCAGCTTCAGCACCGCCATAAACGCCTCCTGGGGCACCTCCACCGTCCCCAACTGACGCATCCGCTTCTTCCCCTCCTTCTGCTTCTCCAGCAGCTTCTTCTTCCGCGTGATATCTCCCCCATAGCACTTGGCCAGCACGTCCTTGCGCAGGGCCTTCACCGTCTCCCTGGCAATAATCTTCCCCCCCACGCAGGCCTGAATAGGCACCTCAAACAGCTGCCGGGGAATCTTCTCCTTCAGCTTCTCCGTCATCTTTCTGGCCCGAGGGTAGGCCTTCTCCGCGTGAAGGATGAACGACAGCGCATCCACTGTCTCCCCGTTGAGCAGAATGTCCAGCTTCACCAGCTGCGAGTCCCGATAGCCCAAAAGCTCGTAGTCAAAAGAGGCATAGCCCCGGGTGCGGGACTTCAGCGCGTCAAAAAAGTCGTAGATAATTTCATTCAGGGGCAGCTCATAGTGGATGTCCACCCGGTCGGTGTCAATATATTTCATGTCGATAAAGGCGCCCCGACGCTCCTGGCACAGCTCCATAATACTGCCCACATACTCTGAGGGCGCGTAGATGTGAGCCGCCGAAATGGGCTCCTGTGCGCTCTGGATGACAGAGGGGTCCGGGTAATTGGTGGGGTTGTCAATAGACAGCTCCTCCCCGTTGGTCTTGGTGATTTTATATACCACGCTGGGCGCGGTGGTAATCAGGTCCAGGTTATACTCCCGTTCCAGACGCTCCTGGATGATCTCCATATGCAGCAGCCCCAAAAAGCCGCAGCGAAAGCCAAAGCCCAGCGCCACCGAGGTCTCCGGCTCAAAGGTGAGGGAGGCGTCGTTAAGCTGCAGCTTCTCCAAAGCGTCCCGCAGGTCAGTGTAATGGGCCCCGTCGGCAGGGTAAATGCCGCAGAACACCATGGGCTGCACCGCCCGGTAGCCGGGCAGTGCCTCCTCTGCGGGCCGCTGGGCCAGGGTGACAGTGTCCCCCACCCGGGCCTGGCGCACGTCCTTGATGCTGGCGGCAATATAGCCCACCTCTCCGGCGTAAAGGGCCTCGGCGGGCTCCAGAGAGGTGGCCCGCAAAAAGCCGCATTCCACCACCTGAAACTCCCCGCCGGTAGCCATCATGCGAATGGTGTCCCCAGAGCGGAGGGCCCCGTCCATCACCCGCACATAGACGATGACCCCCCGATAGGAGTCGTAGTAAGAGTCGAAGATCAGGGCCCGCAGGGGAGCGGTCTCGTCTCCCTGTGGGGCGGGCACATCGCTGACAATACGCTCCATCACGTCCCCAATGTTCAGCCCGTTCTTGGCCGACACCCGGGGTGCGTCCATTGCGGGAATGCCAATCACGTCCTCAATCTCATGGCAAGCCCGGTCCGGGTCCGCGCTGATCAGGTCGATCTTGTTCACTACCGGGACAATTTCCAGTCCCGCGTCCACTGCCAGATAGGTGTTAGCCAGAGTCTGGGCCTCAATGCCCTGAGAGGCGTCCACCACCAGCACAGCCCCCTCGCACGCCGCCAGAGAACGGGAGACCTCATAATTGAAGTCCACATGGCCGGGGGTATCGATCAAGTTGAAGACATAGTCCTCCCCGTCTTTCGCGGTGTACACCAGGGTCACCGCATGGGCCTTGATGGTGATGCCCCGCTCCCGCTCCAGGTCCATGTTATCCAGCAGCTGGTTCTCCATTTCCCGCAGGGGGACGGCCTTGGTCTGTTCCAGAATACGGTCGGCCAGGGTGCTTTTGCCGTGGTCGATGTGGGCGATAATGCTGAAATTACGGATTTTACTTCTGTCCATATATCATTCTCCTTGAACGCCGGGCGTGCGCGTATAAAATGATGACGCGCAAAGCCTCATTGTCTTTTTACAGACGGTGGAGCCATGCGCACAGCCTGCATGCCGGAGAGGTTGACTTTTCCGGCATGCGTGATATAATATGCTAATATACTACTTGACTGACTGTTGGAAGAAAAAACACGCCGCGGGTTTGTTTCGGCCTTGTCTACAGGGGCGAACCCAAAAGCCTCTCCCTCTGCATTTACCCCCTGCGAACCAGGACGCTCGGAAGCTTTTGCTTCGCAAACCTTCCGCACCCGCGCAAGTTCTGCGCGTCTGCGCTCGCTGGCCCGGCTTCTCTCAATCCGCTGGCTGCGTACAGTCCACCGATAGAAAAATAGCGTTACTTGCTTTTGGGGCTCTGCCTCTCTTGGCGGGAATACCGGCAGACTGCTTCCTCTGAATTTGCAGCTCTTTAGCCATCCGCTGGTCTCCCTACGGTCGACCTCGCTAAGTCCGACTTGCCTGCGGCAAGTCGACGGCGGCGCAGCTCTGCCCCGGCCCAAACTTGGTTGTGGGAGCGAACTCGTGCCTCGCGCTTTGACTTTCTGCGCCGCCGTTTTAAGGTCAAGGTCAAGACCTTGGGGACTCTGTCCCCAAACCCCTGCAACCTTTGAAAAGGTTGACGAAACTTTTCATTCGCGCTCCCCGGCCTGCGCTTCGCTCTGACTGGTTCGCCCGCGTTTTTTCCTTTCCTTATATTGTAACCGATTGCTCCTGCCTTGTCAACTGACCCTCCCAGCTTTTCAATCCACCAACCAAAGGATGAATCCGCCATGCCATCTCCCCCCCGGGGCCTCTACATCCACATCCCCTTCTGCGCGGGCAAATGCCCCTATTGCGACTTCTACTCCCTCCCCCCCGCCCCCAACGTCGGGGCCCGCTACGCCCACCGCCTTACCCTGCTTCTGGACCACTACGCCCCCACCTGCCCCACCCCTCTCACCTCTGTCTACTTCGGCGGAGGCACCCCCAGCCTGATGGGCGCCCCCTGGCTCTGCCATGTACTGGAAGCTGTCAGCCGCCGCTTCCCCCTGGCCCCCCACCCGGAAATCACCTGTGAGGTCAACCCCACCGGCCTGGACAGAAGCTTTTTCGCCCAGCTCCGGGCCGGGGGCTTCAACCGCCTCTCTATGGGCCTACAGTCTGCCGACCCGGCTCAGCTGCGGCTGCTGGGCCGCAAGCACTCCGCCGCCCAGGCCGCAGAGGCCGTCCGTGCTGCCCGGGCCGCTGGCTTCGACAATCTCTCTCTCGACCTGATGCTCGCCCTGCCCGGCAGCACCCACGAGAGCCTGGGGGCCTCCCTTGCCTTTGCCGCCGCACTGGAACCAGAGCATCTCTCCGCCTACCTGCTGAAGGTGGAGCCCGGCACCCCCTTTGCCCGCATGGCTCTGGACCTGCCCCAGGAGGACGAGACCGCCGGCCAATATCTCTTTTGTGTGGACCAGCTGGCCCAACTGGGCTATCTTCAGTACGAGATCAGCAACTTCGCCCGCCCAGGCTATGAGAGCCGCCACAACCTTCTCTACTGGCAGTGCCATGAATATCTGGGGCTGGGCCCCTCGGCCCACTCCTTCTGGGGCGGGCGGCGGTTCCACTGGCCCCGCGACCTGGATGGCTTTCTGGCTGGCTCCCCCCCGGAGGACGACGGCCCCGGAGGCAGCTGGGAGGAGTTCGCCATGCTGAACCTGCGGCTTACCCAGGGGCTCAGCCTGACAGAAGCTCAGGCCCGCTTCCCCGGCCAGGGCACGGAGCGGTTCCGGCAAACAGAGGCCCGCGCCCAACGCTGCCCGCCCCATCTGCTGCGCCAAGAGCCCGGCCGACTCTCCCTGACCCCAGAAGGCTTCCTGGTATCCAACGCAGTGCTGGTGCAGATTTTGTAATTTTTTCAAAAAAAGCCTTGACTTCTCCATCCAGCCATGCTATAATGAACAAGCTTCGGGGGTATAGCTCAGCTGGTTAGAGCGCCTGCTTCACACGTAGGAGGTCACAGGTTCGAGTCCTGTTATCCCCACCATCCTAGGAAAACCAAAAAGATATTTGGGCAAAAAACCGCGTAACTACGCGGTTTTTTGCATCTCAAAGGGCTGGAGTTCAAAAGTCACGAAACGTGGATGTAAAATGGGCGTTTTGGCTTTCCGGCAGGAAGTGAACCCTCACAACAACAGAATAGTGCAAAAATACATAGCCGGACGCCGAAAGTTAGTCGTCACAAACAAGCGGCCGACTTTTCCATTTTCAAGAGAAAGACGTTGATAAAAATCAAGATAACCGCAAAGCATTACCTGTTTCCTACCCGCGCTCTGCCCAATTGGGACAAGAGATCCAAAAGCATCTTTAGTGGGTATTTCTTTGAGTTTGGTCTGGACTTCTCAAAATCTTGTGGTATCCTTGTGGTCAAGAAAAACTCCAAGAAAGGATGAGATCCATGAAGAAAATTTTAACAGCCCTGCTGACCACAGTCCTCTTGGTAAGCGTCAATGGGTGTCAAACGATACCTCCAGACCCAGCGCCTGCACCGCAGACACTTGTGGTAAAAAGTGAATCAGCCTCAGAAAACGACCGTGACGCTGTCGACATGACTGCCACCCTTGAGCAGATCATCGCCGGAATAAATTTCAAACCGGCAGTATCAATATTCAAAAAGACCGTTACTAAAAATGAAAGCGACAAGCAAAATCATGCTACCAATACGAAACAAGAAAGTTCACAGGCACCTATTTTCGGTATAGAAAATTCCTACACGCAAGGCGCAGAACCCATTGAACCGTCAAAGGTAGTAGACCCCACGTCTACGCCAAAGCAACCTGATACCAAGCCGGATGACTCTCTGACAGTTACCGTGAAAGCAACTCCCACTCCCCTACCAGCGGCTACACCAACTCTGGCCCCTACGCCGGAGCCACCAGCACCCACGCCTATACCGGAGCCGGTCTTAGAGGAGACTTCTTTCGACATCGGCTACTGGATAGGCTATGCACAAAGTTATGCCCAGGGCCTTGGCCTGCGGCTGGAGAGCAGCGCGGTAGACTGCTGGGACAACCCCATAGGGGCCGAGCCGCACAGCACCTGTCTGGAGAGGGACATCACCAGCAGGCTGAGCCGGTACGCGAACGATCCGGACAGCCTGACCCTGAAGCCCGGCAGCCGGGTGGCTTTTGTGGGCTCGTCGGGCTGCGGGAAATCCACCCTCTCCAAGCTCATTTCCGGGCTGTACCAGCCCTGGAGCGGGGCGATACTCTTTGACGGCAAGCCCATGAAGGACATCGACCGCAGCGTGTTCACCGGCTCGCTGGCGGTGGTGGACCAGGACATCATCCTGTTTGAGGACAGCATCCGCAACAACATCAAGATGTGGGACGACTCCATCGAGGATTTTGAGATGATCCTAGCCGCCCGGGACGCCCAGCTCCACGAGGACATCATGCAGCGGGACGGGGGCTA
The DNA here is from genome assembly GCA_910587835.1 of uncultured Oscillospiraceae bacterium. Taxonomy (GTDB): domain Bacteria; phylum Bacillota; class Clostridia; order Oscillospirales; family Acutalibacteraceae; genus Acutalibacter. The sequence continues at coordinate 56,401 of CAJUNQ010000089.1, forward strand.
CGACTATAAGCTCACTGAGGGCGGCAAGGACTTCTCCGGCGGGCAGCGACAGCGTATGGAGATTGCCCGGGTGCTGGCCCAGGACCCCACCATTATCATACTGGACGAGGCCACCAGCGCCCTGGACGCCAAGACGGAGTATGAAGTGGTGAAGTCCATTAAAGACAGGGGAATCACCTGCATCGTGGTGGCCCACAGGCTCTCCACCATCCGGGACTGCGACGAGATTATCGTAATGGACCGGGGCAAGGTGGTAGAGCGTGGCACCCATCAGGAGTTGTTTGCAAAAAATGGACTATACGCCCAGTTGGTAAGCAGCGAATAAGGAAGGGAGGGGAATATTATGGGTTGGTTCGACGAACAAATCAAGCAGCGGATGCAGAACGATGACGACGCCTTCCAGGGGGCCTTCACCCAAATGGCTGGGATCGTCATGGGACAAAAGGTATCGGCCGCTCTGGGGAACGGCGGTCAGGCGGCAAAGGACGCCATCCACGAGATATTGAAGTATTACTCCGTTAAGCCCCAGGAACTCCCGGAGAGCCTGCGGGACTTAAACGAGCAGCTGGAATACCTGATGCGTCCCTCGGGCATTATGCGGCGCACGGTCATACTGGAAAAGGGCTGGTATAAGGACGCCGTAGGCGCTATGTAAGGCACCCGCACCGATGACGGCAGTGTGGTCGCCCTGATACCCACCGGGCTTTCCGGCTACAGCTTTCTGGACGCTTCCACGGGTAAGAGGGTCAAGCTGAATAAAAAGAATGAGGGCCTGATTTCCGAGGAGGCTATCTGCTTTTACAAGCCCCTGCCCCTGAAAAAGCTGGGGATGCCCGACCTTGCGCGCTATATTATAGAGGCCCTTTCCATCGCAGACCTGGTGCTCATAGCGCTTGCCACACTGTCCGTTACCCTGGTGGGTATGCTGGGCCCGAAGCTCAACAACCTGCTGTTCTCTACAGTGGTGGAGTCGGGGAGTATGCGGCTACTAGGGACTGTGGCGGCGTTTTTCGTGGCCGTGTCTCTGAGCACCCTGCTGCTCTCGGCGGTAAAAAGCCTGCTTATGGCCCGCATTAACACAAAGCTGAGCCTTTCCATGCAGGCAGGGCCGTCTGGACACCACTACCGCCCCCCAGTTGGAGGCAGAGCTGAAAAGGAACCTTGGGGGCATCACCAGTTTAACCCTGGATTTGGCTGGCCTGGAATACCTGTCCTCCGCAGGGCTGCGGGTCATTTTAAGCGCCCAGAAGGTGATGAACAGGCAAGGAAAGATGGTGGTGAAAAACGCCAATGACACCATCATGGAGATTTTTGAAGTTACGGGCTTTTCAGATATTCTGAATCTGGAATGATGGGTATGGATTTCAGGATTCGAGATGGGGAAGAAAAGGATTTCCTAAAAATGCTGCCCCTATGCGACGAGCGCTATGGCTCAGGATACTTTACTAAGGCCATATTCGACCATTGGATGGAGCATAAAAGCCTATTGAAGGTGGCGGAACTTGGAGAGGAATTTGCGGGCTTTGCAGTGATGGTTCCGGCCACTGTATGATATCCACCCGGTGTTCCCACAGATCCAGACATTTTTGGGTTTTCTCCGCCTGGTGGTGTCGCTCCAGGAATGCCCGGAGCAGACGGATCTGCCACTGGGCCCGGAGGCGGGCATTGCTCCACCTGGTATAGGCGTAGTCCTGCAATGCCGGTTCTGTCGCAGTCTCGAACACCATCCAGTCCACGAAACGCCGGTGCAATTCCTGCTCTGCCTGGGGGCCGAAGCGCGCCTCCAGAGCATCCAGGCACAGGGCGATGTGCTGGGAGATATCGTGGTCAAAGCGAGGGGCGGTCAGATATTCCCGCATGATCTCCACCGCTCTGTCCAGCAGCTCATCCTGGATGGGACCCTCCTCCAGTTGGGAGGCGACCTCCAGATGGAGGGCACACCGGGAGCACTCCTCGCAGTCGTGCAGCCAGTATTACTTCCCCTCCGAAAGATAGGAAAGGCGAGGATGAAGGAAGAACCGAGAAACCCGCAGGGGGTTATGCTGAAGACCACGCATGAAAGAGTGAATCTTATGAAAGATGTCTTGTGCCGTATAGGGAAGGTCCCCCGTA
>CAJUNQ010000090.1 GCA_910587835.1 uncultured Oscillospiraceae bacterium
CTTCCTCCAGGAAACGCTGGATAGGAGCGCTGCCAACCCCGCATAGGGAAACATAGGAGTTTTCCTTCCAATTATCTGGGTACAAGCTGATGTACGACAGCATATCAATGGGGGCCTCGAACACATATAACTGTGGCCCCGCGCCGGTGTGGTGAAAGCTGTAGGCTTTTTCGCTGCCAGCCAGGGTCTGCCGGAACCCGGCACCGGTGAGCGTACCCCGCATGTGGATGTGCCTGACCCAACCCTTTTCGTCCATGCCAACGAACACAGCGTTGTGCTTGTCGACACTCTCATATATAAGGCGGGCATGGGCGAACGCCGACACCATCTCCGGATCGATGCCCCTGGTTTGGCAGAGGTATGCAAAAACCCGCCGCATATTACCGTTGGCGGCGGGTGGCACCAGTTCGATTTTTTCTTCTTCCTGTTTGGGTGGGATGAATTTTCTCGCGGGCCGGAGGCGTTCCGGCACATCATCCAACTCGGAAACCGAACAGCCCAGGTGTTCGGCCACGGCGCTTTCTTCGGACATCCCATAGAAGTATTGCAGGAACTTCACGGCGTCGCCGCCCACCTGGGTGTACTGGTCGAACCAGATATGGTTTCGTACAGTGACACGCTCTCCCTGATATTTCCACTCCCATTCAGAGCCAGATTTTTTCAGCGTTTCGCCACGGGAGCGGAGCCAATACACCAGATCGGTGTGCCCGGCTTTGTAGCGGTCTTTTGCGGTCATATTCTATCCTCCCAATTTCTGGCCCTGGGCCAGTTTTTTGTCTGCTATCTTGCTCATGAGTTTGCGGTCTACTTGGTGCGGGTAATGAGTGTCCAGCTCACGTAGACGGTCTTGAAAAATACCCGCTGTCTGCCGCATGAGGGAGAGGGCGGAGCTTGTGACAGACCAGCCCTGCGGCTCTGGCGTTTGATTCAAGGAGTCAAGAAAATATCGGGCGTACTCATTGCCATGGGCTGCGGCGGCGTTGAAGTATGCAACAGCCTGCGCCTCGTCCTTTTCCACGCCCTGCCCCCGGCGGTACATACAGCCGAGAGCGTATGCGGCGAAGGGATTGTCCTCGTCCACCGCCTTCTCATACCAGCCAGCAGCCTTTCTGTAATCCTGTTCGGCGCCGTAGCCCATAGCGTACATCTTGCCGATGCGGTACTGCCAGTAGCCCGGCTTTTTACTCCTGGATTCCTCCTGCCGAAAGGCGGCCAGGGCCTTGCGGAACCACTTCTGGGCAAGCTCACTGTCCTCTGCGCAGCCGAAACCGTTTCTAGCCATGAGCCCCAAATCATACATGGCAAGACCGTTGCCTTTTGCCGCCTCACTCTGTAGCAATTCTATTGCCTTTGAAGGGTTAGGAGCAGAGTCAGCCGAACCATAGAGATATTGCCTTGCCCGCTTGTACTTCTCAGTCCACCAGAAATTCGGTGTGCCTTGCTCATGGCTGAAATAGTCTTGAGTATCAGGCTCGGAGCGTTCCACCACACTTTCTTCCTGATAGTCAATTCCCAACGCAGCCTTGACCACAGCGTTGCGGATGGGTTTGAACTCCTGGTTTTGCGAGAGGGGCAGACGCTCAGACTCCTCCGAGGTGTAAGTCTTAAAAATCTCATCCCGCTGCCGGTACCACAGGCCGTATAGCTCCGCTATTCTGCTGTCTTTTGCAAGCTGGTCCACGATACTGTCCACCAGCTTTTTCGTCCCGGCTGAGAGATAACCGTACACTTTCTTCCCCTTATGCCGTTTCAGCCGCACGGAAAGCTCCAGCAACATCTGCTTAAGCTGCGGATCAACAATTAGGCCGGTGTTGATCCGCTCCACGATCTCACCAATCTTCTCCTTACTTTGCTCCCGCAGCTCGTCCCGGTACTCCGTCTGCTGCTCATAGATACAGTGGAGGTCTTGCGCGAAGATGTCCCGCGCGAACTCCGAGCGCAGATTATGCACACCCTTGAGGCTCTTGTTGGTGTTGAGCACGTCCTTGACCCCAAAGCACAGGAATTTGTCATCCTTTATATTGATATGACCGTTGAAAAACCTGGCCTCGGCCCCCTCGCACATGGAATTCAGCGCCAAGCATATCTCCTGCAAGGTTTCCTCGGTGAACAGGTTCTTTTTCTTCTGGTCGTAGAGGTTGTACTCGTCCTCCAGCAAGTCATAGAAATCCGACATGGTGGGAAACCGGTCCGGGGGCAGAGGGGAAAAATCGGTGTGGTCGTCCATGTCAAACCTGCGGTACAGCTTTTGGAGCATGAACTCAATGGTGTCCAGTTGTATGGTGGAGAAATCCTTATAGGCCCGGAAAAAGTCCTTGAGGTAGGAGATATGCCGGGACAGGGCGCTGGTCTTGCGGAAGGTCTCCGGGGTGTTCTCGTCGTCTACCTCCCGGTCATTGTCCCCCTCCCACTTCATGGGCTGCAAGGGGTTAATGACGTACTGACCGGTCATGAAATCCAGGTAACACCCGCCTAGTGCGTTGGTCAAATCCTGGTATTCCGACTCCGCGTCCATGAGGATGATGGACTTCCCAGACTCCCGGAGGTTTGACACAATGCCCTTGAGCAAGTGTGATTTGCCTTGGCCGGAGTTGCCCAAAATAAGGATATTGGAGTTGGTCTTGTCGTCGGCCCGGCGGTCGAAGTCGGTGAGGATATTGGTGCCGAACTTGTCCCGGCCCAGGTAGAACCCATGGGGGTCGGTCTTGCCGGAGTAGTTAAAGGGGTACAGATTTGCCACCGCCGAGGCGGGCAGCACCCGCTCGAACTGGGTCCCGAACTGGTTGGCCCCAAAGGGGGTAACAGAGAGGAATCCCTCTTTCTGCCGGAGGTTCAGCCGGTCAATGTTGATTTTGGAGCGGGTCAGCTCCATGAGCACGTCCGACTGGAGTTCCTTCAGCTTTTGGAGGGAAACTGCCTTTAACTCCATATACACCGCGCAGTGCAGAAGCGGCTCCCAGTTCTTGCGGAGGTTGGCCAGCAGTTCAATCACATCCTTGAGGTTGTTCTCGGCCTCCAGGGTCTCCTGCACATCCGTGCCCCCGGACATGAGCTTATTTCGCCGGGTGGCGTTCTGGATGATCTTCCTCTGTTCCATGCTGTCCACCAGCCGGTTGTACACCCGCAATGTAATGTTGGACCGGTCGGCCAGTTGGGAGAGGATGGCCTGGGCCTCGGTGCTGGGCGGGTACTCCCGGATGGCCCACACGCAGCAGTAGGCGTCCCCGCAGATGTAGTGGTCGCTCATGAACTTCATCACGCCGGGCAAAATCATGTCAAAGAAATCCTTGACCGCGATGGCCTCCAACTGCTCCGGGCTGTTGTTCTTTTTCTTCTGAAACATATAGCCTCCTGTTGGTTTTGCATATTATTGTACCAGCTCGCCCACCACAGCAACCCGGCCATTTCTCCGGGACACATCACAGGTGGAGAGGGTAATGAACCGTTCGGCCCTGTCGTCCGCGCCAGCAAAAAAGACGCTGTCCTCTCGAACAGCGTCCAGAAAGTCAGCCCTGCCAGCCGCATCGGTAAAATTGATGTGCCGGTATAACTTTGATTCCACCGAGTTGGCCTGGCACACGGCAATCACCCGGTACTCCCGCGCACCCTCCGGCGTTTCCAGAATGATTTGCCGGTGGTCCTCCATGTATTCCCGCTCCCGGTACCACAACAAATCCGTGAACATCGTGCCGTCGAACATATTGTGGCCGTAGAGGATGAGGTTGTCGCTGGCAAGGTCACAGCGGTAATCTAAAAAGGGGACCCCATAATCGGAGTAATTTCCGTAGAAGTCCCGCCGGAGGTAGCGCTCCGGGTCCTCCGGCGTCCACATGAAAGGGTAGTCGATGTCCGTCCCCGGCACTCTGATCCAGCCGGTGCAGTCGGGGTTCTTCTCCTTGAGCGCACCCAAATCATGCAGAACCTCCGGCGCTGGGCGTGGGGCGGGTGTGGCCTGTGCGGGACTCATAGTTTCTTCTGACGATGGCTTGGTGGGCGTACCCTCTGGCGCAGGTGATGATACATCCTGCTCTATTAGCACCGACTCCGCCAGCTCCCGGAAGTTCGCCTGCTGCTCCTTGGACTCAATGAACCGATGCACCAGCCAGAATCCCGAACCCGCCAGGGCAATGGCCAGCACAAATCCTATCAGTACTTTGATACCTTTCTTCAAGAATCGGGCCTCCTATCCAAGTTAAAGTTTTTGATGCCGTCCACGTCCTCCACCGCCTCGCCAGTCATGCTGGTGCCGAAGTACAGCCCCAGCACCCGCTTGAGGTCCTCCCGGTCCATGCGGCGCACTTCAAAGCCCTGCTCCGAGATGGTCTTCTCCGTCAGGTTAATGGCCTGGAACACCTGCTCCGGCTTTTCTCCCTTGGTGAACCGCAGGACGAACAGGAACTGCCGGGCCGTGGACATCTCGATCTGCTTGGATTCCAGGTAGCCGCCCTCCTGTTCCAGGACCTGCCGCACTGCCGGGTTTTCTTCCTCCCGGAGACGCTGCTTGATGAACCGCTTGTTATCGTCAAACCGCTCCGCATGAAAAAAGGCGCCGTTTCCAGCGCCTTTTTTCATACAGTATGCAGCTTAAATTGTCATGGATGGCCTGTCACTAGGCTCCTGCTCGGAATCAAATAAGTTGGGCTGGGCCAGCAGCTTTTCCAGAAACGATTCCAGCTCGGGAACATCCTGATGGACGATTTCAAACAAGAGCGTTTCGTCCATTTTGCCATAATGATGGGCAACTACATTTCTCATCCCCCGGATATCTCTCCATGGCACACCCGGATGCTCCGAACGGAATTCTTCAGACAGATGCGTACTCAACTCCCCGATTTGAAGTACACTCATCGCTACAGACTTCCTGTAATCTAAGTCTGCCTGTAGCAATTCAAGAGAATCCCCAAATCTGGCAACAGTTTCGCTTATTTCCCGACAATACGAGAGAATATGTTTCAGAATTTCACATTCCCTGCTGGTCATAGAGCAGCACCTCCTCCTGTCTGATTTTCTGGAGGAAGTCCTCGTCCAGGCTGCCAGTGGTGAGCAGATCCAAATCTACATGAAACGCCTCGGATAAGTCCTCATACAAACCGCCCAGGGCAAATCCCCGTGCCCTTCCTCTATCCACCCGAAGGTCAATATCGCTCCCCGGCGTATTATCTCCCCTTGCACGGGAGCCAAACAGGAATATCCGCTCTACGCCATATCTGTGCGCAATGGGCGCAACAATTTCTTTCATCTCGTTAATTGTATAATCATTCATAGAGCTCACCCCTTTTCTTTTTCATTATACCAGACTTCCGGGTAAAAATCCACTGCTTTTTAGCCGGTCGCCCTGGCAATATTGCGGGTCATATTAACCGCGGTGCTGGTAGCGTGAACCACACTCATCATGTTGACCTTGACGGAGCTGTCCAGCCCAAACTGCTGGGCGATTCTCGGCACCTCGCCCGCCGCCAGCATAACCCCCAGCCCCAAAAGCATATTGTCGTGGAACGTCAGCAGGCCCAGGAATAGGAGCGTGGTCTGCAGAAAGGCGGTCAGACACAGGGCGATGATCTGCTTGCACCACTGGTTGAACCCGTCCGTGTAGCCCCTGGGTACAGAGAAGAGATAGAGGGTGCCAACCGCCATTTGAATCAGGAGAATGCCCCCTCTTTTTATGTTCGAGAAGAACACCTTTAACACGCAGTAGGACAGCCCGATCAGCATACACAGCGGAAACAGTCCGTTGAGTACCAGCCCTGTGGGTCCCCCGAACACACCGGTCAGCACCTTGAGGGCCACGTCCCCCAGGTTGAAATCCACCGTCCCCACAAAGCTCCCGGCCAGATCCTTGAGAAAAACATTTTGCAGGTTGATGCAGAACTTGTACAGCTCCACCGGCGCCAGCGTCACCAGATTCGCGGCGAAAAATCCCTTGAGGACATTGAGCGCCGTGGACTTCACATTGGCCCGGCCATTCTGATACTCAATCGCCAGGTCAAACGCCGCCACGATCATGCCCACCGCGAACAGGGTCCAGCCCAGGCAGGCGAACAGCCGGACCGAGGCCACGATCCAGCCCAAATCGAATATCTCCGCCCCCATGCCGCCGATCTGCGTGAACACATCGGAAATGGTGCCGTAAAAGGACTTGAGCATCCACTCCACCAGCCCGTCCCAGATGGAGTCCACAATGCCCTCCCCAAAGGTGGAGAACACATTGCCCAAGGCTCCGCCAAAGCTGCCGATGAGCCCTCCCAGCCAGTCTAACATTTTGATTGCCCCCTTTTTTCTGTATGCTCATGGATCAGCCGTTCTCGCTCTGGAAGAGCCGAATGTAACCCAGGACCGTGTCCGCAATTTTCTGGCGCTGGGCCTCGGTGATGGGGATAAACCAGGCGGGATTGCCGCCGTATTCCCATACATGGGGCTCCACCTCGCCCAGATCCTCCCGGCGCTGGGGGCCGATCAGGTCCCGGAACAGGAAGTTCTCCTTGTCCACAAAGCCCTTGCCCCGGTTCAGAAGGATGACCTGGAGGGCATTGTAATGGTCTGCGGACAGGGAGGGTATAAACTGCACCTTGACCAGCAGCTTGTCCCCCAAACGGCCCAGCAGCACCCGCCCGGCGAACTGCTTATCCTTGATGGTATGGTCGCGCTCGAACATGGCGCGGAGTTCTTTTTCGTAGAAATTCATATTGATTTTAACCTCTCTTTTCATTTATTAAAAATAGAATAATGGAGCTTGTGTTTCAGGAGGCCCTCTGGCCCTTCCCTCGATATGCCCGATCATGGCGTTATATCCCTACAACGCCCCAGATATAGAGGGGGGCGGTCAGGGTGAACACCAGACAGGCAAACAGGATGGCGGGCGCGGCGAACTCAAACTGGCCATGTTTGCGGTGTGGGCTAAACGCCCAGCGCCTTACCGCATTGCTGCGGCAGGTTTCCAAACGCTCGCCCCCGAACCGTGCTTGCACCTCTCAGCGCACACGGCTCTCCACTTGCTAACTCAGTTTTCCAGCGTGCAACAGTGTATGACAATCCCTACAGAGCGCCAGGGTCTTGCGGTTTCTCGCAACCATAAAGCGCTCCCAATAGGTCTTGCCCCTTAAGTCCTTGAGCTTTCTAACGTGGTGGATTTCAATATCCACATCCGTTCTCCCGCACAGCTCGCATTGCCGCGCGGAAAGCCTATCCATCAAACTGGTCTTACTGGAGAATCTCACCGTATTGGGAATTAAATCTATAGTGGAATCGCCAGATTTCTTTTCCCTAGCGAAACCATCATGGTAAAACAAACGTGTTTTTGCGTTCCCTTTCTTGGTGGTGAAATGCACTCCAAAGTTTTTGCCAATGCGCAATTTCTTGATAGTCTTGCGCATACTCAGGCGGTATTTCGTCGCAAAAGTCTTGAACATACTGTACTGCATGATATACCCAAAAGAACCGGCATAAGAGGAATTGTTTGCGATACGGTAGTAATTTCGGAACCCACGAATCTCGCTGTTGTATTGGTCAAGGATTTCCAAATCGTCATTATCTTTGAGATAATAACGGGATTTTGCTTTCCAGTTATCCTTGCCATAGACCGTTTTCTCAATGGTCATGGCGTCATATTCCAACAGCTTTTTCCGCATAATTTCCGTAGGCATTTCCAGGCAGACAGTGCCGTACAAGAACCGGCGCAGTCTCCCTATTTTATCCCTTTTGGTCGCCAATGAACGGCGTACAGAAATATCATAGCCTAAGAATCTGGCCCGCTTTTCCGAGTTGGTAATAAGCGTTTTTTCCTCGGACAATTCCAGCTTAAGCGCACTGGAAACAAACGCCTTGATTTGTGCTTTTATTCTCATAGCGTCCTCTTTGCTGTCAATTACACCCACCAGAAAATCATCGGCATCTGTAACTGTGGCACTGTATTTGCTGCCATCCCACTTCATGGTTATAACTTTGGCTTGGTCAGGCTCTTTACTGGCAAAACTGGGCACCTTCATGTAGTCGTTAAGCCGTTTCTTGAAATCCCGGTAGTATTCCAAAAACTTGGTGGGATTGTAAGCGTGGGGTGCGCACTTTTCCATATCCTCGTCCACCGCGGCCTCCACGCCGAACAGTCCGTCCCCCTGCATAAAGGCATGGCCGTTTATGGTCTCCCAAATCAGCAGCTGGGTCACAGCCCACTTGTCGCCATTGTCGCTGGGGCCTGCCCAAAAGTCCGCCGCGTTCCACTGGAAGCCCAGGGCCATGATGGTTCCTACCGTATCCTGTGCGTTTACGGTAAGGTCTGTCCAGGTATAGGGGGTTCCGCCTGTCGCGCCTTTTTCATGCTCCAGGCAGTACGCCGCTATATTGGTGCCGTTAATGAGCATGGTCTTGGCGGGCATCTGGCTCACATATTCTCCCAATGTAGTCAAGGTTCCCACATCTGATTTGAAACAGTAATACCCCATCTGGAGGACGCCAGCCGTGCCCGCTCCCGCGGCGGCCCTGGTCCTGGCCCTTTGAAGGGAGGACCAGATCTGCGTGGCGTCCACCTGGGCCAGCTCGGTTTCATAGGGGCTGTCCGGCTGGGCGGATGGGGACGGGCTGGGGCTTGCCTCCGCCAGGGGGACGGGGCTGGGCTCCGCTGCCGCGTCAGGTTCCGGGGAATTCTCCGGTCCTGGTGTGGCCTCCAGGTCTGGCTGGGGAGCAACGTCCGGCCCGGCGCTGGGTTCGGGCTGGCTGCTCTCTGCGGGGGCCTCGCTGGGCGGGGCCTGAGAGGAGAGAGGTTCATCCGGCGGGGCCTCTGTGGCAAAGGCAGAGTAAGGCAGGCCGCTCAAGCAGAGCATAACGGCCAGAATCAAGGCCAGAGTTCGTTTCATTGTTTTCTGCATATATCTCGTTCCTTTCTGATAATTATTATAAGTGTTAAAAGATAGCACAAAAAAAGGACCTTCTGTTTTTCAGAAGGCCCTTGGCGTTAACCGTCAGTACAGGAGGTAGAATACTCCCGGCTCCGGTTCCGTGAGATAGTATCTGTCTGTGTAGGGATGCAGCTCCAGCAGGTAGTATTCGATCTTCTCCGCGATCCCCTGTGCGCCGCTGTATTGCTCCCAGCGCATGGGGCCTGCCCAGCCAGCGCCCTCATAGCAGAGGCCCCGGTCATACTGAACCGGGCGGGTCAGGTTCAGCGCCGCTTTTATTTCCTGCATTTTCTGACTGTCAGGTTTATCTGCTGGGTGGTAGAGTAAGGCGAAATATCCGTCTTCTTCCTTTGCCGTGATGAAGAAACGATCGCTCGCAGTGCGGGTGAGTGTCTGCTGGATGAGATTGCCTATGGCAGACGAGCTACGGGAGTCGCTTTCTTCATTTTCCCAGCTTCCCGCTGGGACGATAGCACAATCCGATGAATTCAACAGTGTGGGGTCCCACTTAGCGGTAGTCCCATCGTAGGAGAAAGTGGGGTCATCGTTCTTGCCATGGAGCACATAGTCCAGAATCTTTTCCGGGTCCTGGTTGGGCTTGAGCTTGGCCCGCACCTCGTCCGTTATGGGAATCCTGGGCGCATCCGGGGCGGGAGAGGGGCTGGGTGTTACATCCGGGCTGGGGGATGGCGTGGGAGGCTGGGGATTCTCACCGCCGCCGTTTGCCAGCAGTTCCCGGCTGCTGTAGAAGATCTGCGCTACTTGTGCCCTGGTGGCTGTGCCGCTTGGGTCCAGTTTGCCGCCGCTGCCGTTGATGATTCCGTGGGTTATGGCCCATTCCATGGGGTACTTGGCATAGTTGGACACCTTGTTCCCATCCGGGAACTGCTCCAGCAGGCCAGCCCGGACCGTCAGGTCGCAGTTTGTGAACTTGGCATAGTTGTAGAGGATAACCGCCATTTGCTCCCGTGTCACGCTCTTGCCGGGGCTGAATTTACCGCCCCCTGTGCCGTTCACAATGCCGTTCTGCGCGGCCCACTCTACATGGGATGCGTACCATACACCGGCTTTCACATCGCTGAAACTGCTTGTGGGATAGTCCTTCGGGTCAATCTTGGCTTTGTTCCCCAACACTGTCACGAACATCCCACGGGTCATGGGTTCTTCCGGGGAAAAGGTGGTTGAGGAGGTCCCGCTGAACAGCTTTTCGCTCACGGCATAGTCCACCGCCGTATAGTACCACTTACCCGGTTTCACGTCCGTGAACTTCTCTGCCGCTGCATTTGCAAGAAAGGGTACGGTCGACAGCATAATGACCGCCGCTCCCATTGCTAAATATCTCCTAAAATGCTTTGCCATAGGTTACACCATCCTTTTGTGGTTTGAGAATTTTTCTAACCACAGCATACCGCAAATGGTGTGCCTATGTCCAGCGTTTTTTGAAAATATCCTGCAAAAATTTGCGAGAAATTTGGAGGGTTAACCGAACAGCGCGGAATCAGGCCCTTTTACATGACCGGGCCGCAGTCAAAAGGGAGGTCATCCTCCGAATCGAAATCCTCCACGGGAGACGTGTAGTTCCGCTCGGGTGGCGCGTCCTCGTCTCCATGTGTGAACGCAGCGTCATCCTGGCGCTGTCCCTGCTGCATGGTCAGCTCGTAGGAGTGAAGTATCTGCCCGTAGAGGGCCTCCCGCGCCTCTTTCGTGACCGGAAAGAACACTGGGCGGGTCAGCTCGGTGCCCTCCTTGATGTAGCTCTGCTCCGGCTCTTTCACGAACAGGCCGTTCCTGGAGTCAAAGATACGAAATCCCCTTACAGCAAAGGCCCCGGCAATGTTGACGTTAGCCGTGGCCTTTAGCTTGCTTTTTGAGCTGCTGATGGGGAAGACGCGTACAGTCAGATCCGGGAGCGGGGGCGGGGACAGAGCCTCTTGGGGGATTGCCCCGGCGCCGGTCTGGGCCTGTTGAGGAGCGTCC
>CAJUNQ010000091.1 GCA_910587835.1 uncultured Oscillospiraceae bacterium
CCCGCGCCGCCATAGAGGTGCCGGAGGAGGTCCGGCAGGAGGCGGGCATCCCCGCTGGAGTCAAGCTCCAGGCTTGGCCGGGGGAGACGGAGGGCACGGTGACGGTGGCCCAGGCGGACTACCGCTTCGACCTCACCGACGTGCCGGAGTGGGTGCGCTCCACCCTAGAAGCCCTGGGGGCCTGCCTGGGGAACTTGGAGGAGCTGCTCATGTCAGAGGAGGCCGTTTCTGGCTAATTTCTTACAAAAAATACAAGCCTGCGAATAAAAAGTCAAGCCCCAAAATGGAGTTGATGGCAGATTATTTGCAGGCAGAGGAAGGGCGGTGAGGGGAACTACAAATAGACCGCCGCGCCAGCGCCGGTCTGGTAATTTTATGCAGTGTATTAGGATTGAGCACACCGCGCCAGTGGCATTCTTAACAAGTCGTGCTGACAGCGCCCTGCGACAGTCGGGAGGCCGTAAAGCGGCCTGCATCAGTCAGCCATGCCAGGCGCGTCGGGGGTCTGCTCCCAGAGACCTTGTTCTTTGAGACAGTCACGGACTTTTCCGTAGTAAATGCGGAGGAATTTGGTCATTCCGGCGGTCATGTAGACATAGTACGGCTTTCCCTCGGAACGTTTCTTGTCGAGGAACTGATACACCGGGTCGTCTTGGGGGTGCAGCTGGAGCAGAATACTCATGATGACAAAAAGCGTCTTGCGAAGGTGCGGGGAGCCCCGCTTGCTGCTGGGCTTGCTGTCTGACACCTTGTCCCCGGAGTCATCCTTGATGGGGTCGGTGCCAGCAAAGCCTACTATGGACTTCTGGTGGGGAAAGCGGCGGATATCCCCGATCTCAGCCATCAGCTGGGGTCCCATGGATTTGCCGACGCCGGTCATGGCCATGACAGTCTCATACTCCGGGAGCTGGGAGGCCAGCCGGTCCATCTCGGTGCGGTAGGTCTCCACCGTGCGGGAGACGGCGTTGAGTTGGGAAACCGCTTCCCTGACCAGCAATTTGCAGGTGTCAGACTTGGGCACCAGCGCAAACTTTTGCCGGGCATCTGTGTGCAGGTCGATGGCCGTCTGCTGGGAGAAGTTATAGCCGTGACGCTTGCACCACTTCCGATATCGCTCCACAAAGGCGTTCTGACTGACCCTGGCGACACAGTCCACATGCCAGAAGGTGTCCACATAGTCCACCCATTTCTGGCTGCCGTCAGGCCGCGCAGGGCTGTCAAAGTATCTGTTGGCACCGGGGTAGCTCTGCTCCAAAAGCGCGACCAGATTGTTGCTCAGTGCGGTCTTGGTCTTGCTCGACAGCTGGAACTGGCGGTGCATGGTCTTGAGGTCGTAACGAATCGTATCCATAGGGGTATATTGCGGCAGGATTTCCCATTTGTCAAGGGCAAATCGTGCGATCTTCATCGCGTCCGCCTTGTCCGTCTTCACCTTGCGGATGTTGATCCCGTCCTGGTAATTCTTGATGGCAAGCGGATTGATGGCGGACACGAAGAAGCCCGCGCTGTGCATGGCTCTCGCGAACGATTCGTAGTACCTTCCCGTGTGTTCCATGACGATTCGAACCTCGCCGTCTAAGCCGGCCAGCTTCCCGGCCAGACTCGCAAATCCCTCGGCGGTGTGCGGAATCTCAAAAGGTTTCATCAGGGCGCTTGTCTTGGTCTGGAGCACGGCAACTGTGCTCCTCCCATTGGATACATCGACACCTACAGCGAACATATGGTCTCCTCCTGGTGTGTTACTGCAATGGCAGGCCGTCCTTTTCCCATTGCCGATTCTATCTGTTCGCTGACACGAGAGACCCTTACGGCTGCTCAACCTGCGCAAATCGAACGTTGCACAATGGAAGGCCGGCTGGCTGACTTTCATTCGAGCGCGAAACTCTTGGAGGAATACGTCAGGCCATAGCGCTTCCATTATACAACTTAGGCAATGAGATGTCCCTCGCCTGTGGCTGGCTGCCACGAACATGGGGCAAATATATAGTAACAGGAGGAATGCCGGATGACTGCTATTACCAGAAAGCACACCGAAGAAATCAATATGGAGGAACAAACGATTGAATTTAAACGACTACGGCTTCACGCCGGACCTTCTGCCGGAGGACGCCCAGGGCGTCCCGGCCCGCATCACCGCCGTCCACAGGGAGCGCTGCGCCCTCGTCTGTGAGCACGGGGAGGGCTACGGGCGGCTGAAAAAGGGCGCCTACTACGCGGGCGCCGGGCAGTTCCCCACGGTGGGGGACTTCGTACTCATCGACTGGTCCCCCGCAGGGGACAGCCGCATCCTTCGCACCCTGCCCCGCAGGACCTACTTCTTCCGCCGGGCCCCCCTCACCGGCGGGGAGCAGGCGGTGGCCGCCAACTGCGACTGGGTGTTTGTCATGCAGTCTATGAACCAGAACTTCAACCTCAAGCGCCTGGAGCGCTACCTGGCCGCAGCCTGGCAGATCGGAAGAGCGTCGTGTAGGGAAAGAGTGTAGATCTCG
>CAJUNQ010000092.1 GCA_910587835.1 uncultured Oscillospiraceae bacterium
GCAGCATCCTCGTCCAATATCCAATGATTTTTGTCTTGCGGGTCGGCGCGGTAGCCGTAGGGCGGACCGCCCAAGTGCTTGCCACTGGTTCCCTTGGCTTTCATAACGGCGCGAACCTTTTTGCTGGTATCTTTGGCATAAAAATCGTTAAAAACATTGCGAATTACGGTAAAATCGTTGTCTCCTTTGGCACTGTCCACCGCATCATTGACGGCGATGAACCGCACATCGTAGCTCGGAAAGACGATTTCCGTAAACCGACCGACCTGCAAATAGTCTCTGCCAAATCTGCTCATGTCCTTAACAATCCAAGTGCCAACCAAGCCCTGCTCCACCAGGGCAAGCCCCTCCTGGACCCCGGGGCGGTTGAAGTTCGTCCCAGTATAACCGTCGTCCACCAGCACCCTGGTATTCGTGAAACCGTGGGAAGCGGCGTAGCTGCTGAGGATGCTTCTCTGATTTGCAATCGAGTTTGACTCCCCATCCACCAAATCCTCGTTGCTCAAACGGCAGTACAAAATCGTGATTTTCTGCTGATCCACGTTGTCTTCTCCTTTCTTCTGTGGGTCAGCTGACAGTACCATAGTGCATGGCTCTATGATAGCATGATCTTCCCGTTTTGTCGACATCAAACCGCCCCCTTATCCGAAAAAATCAGGCGGTGCATCATGCTGGGGAGCGGTTCGTCCCCGGCGCACTCTGTCTCGATGATATACCAGGTGTTACCGATTTTGCGTGTCACCTTGCAGGAGAAGGGGTTTCTCAGGCCATGCTCCCTGTACCATTCCTCAACAAAATCGGCGGGCGCTTCAAACATTGGCTCATAGCAGGCGCACAGGTCAATGGGTTCGTACACATAGCTTTCAAAATTGTTCAATCAAGTACCTCCATAATTCGTAGTCTGTTGGGTCAGTCAACCTTGCGCCTGACCCACTGAATGTCATAGCCCAGCGCATCGGCAAGCTGGACAACCTCTTTGTAGCGGAGGGACTCCCGCTGGAGCTTGTTGGACAGATTGGATACGCTGTCCGACCAGCCGTACACATCGGACAGCACATCGACTACCTCCTGCATGGTCATCCCCTGACGCACAATGTACGCCTTGATTTCGTTCCTCAGATTTGATTTCAAGACTTTCTTCTCACTTTCTGATGAATTTGATTTTGTATTCCATAAGGCATTTTTACGGAATGATAAAGATTTTCGCAGTTGTAATTTCCGCTCAGATTTGCTATGCTGAAGCCCAGGTCATAAAGGCTACCTATCCATTTCATAGTTTCGTGGGGTACCCGCCGGAAACATGGGAAAGATCACTTATCCGTAAAGCAGATACACGGTTCCGTAAATCATCAACGGGTGTAATCTTTTCACCGCTGAATGACATTTTTCACGAAAATCACAAGAATTGAATTTCACCCGGCTTTTTAGGGCCAGTCCGGCATGACCGCCTATAAAAAGATAAAGGCGAACTCAAAACTATCCGTACATACGTACATCGGTACAGGGATGGACTCCTGTGTACGCCTGTACGCATGTACAGATAATTTCATTTCTTTTTTATAAAGCGGTCGGCTTTATCAAGACCTCAATTCCCAGGTAGCCCCGACACCGCTTGCCGCTGCCGATATACACATTGTTGGTAGCCTCCAGACGATAGGCATCGGCGTTCTGTGCAACAAAGCCGGAAAAGCTCTTTGGGGAAAGCGGGTTCTCGGCGTTGTCCTCACACCAGACCTTATAGGCGGCGTAGAGGTCACGGGTAGCGGCCTCGCTGTCCGCTTTGAACTGGACATAGCCATTAGAGGTCAGGAAATCCACAATGTTGTTGGCCTCCCGGACCACAACAGAGATATTCTCCCTGGCCCGGTCACTGATGGTGAACCGATAATTGTTTACCAGCAGGCGGTGAAGCCCTTCCAAGCACCAGAGGAATATCCCCTCGCGCTCAGCAATCAGCTTTTCAGAGAGGAACGGGTCATCCGTCCGCCCTGCCGGTCTGTCCCTCGTAGTCAAAACAATCTGGCGGCGAAAGAAACCGTCGGACCTGTCATGGAGGGCGGTCAAGGCCCCATTGCCGAAGCAGAGGAACCGCACATAAAGCTGGCTCTGATAGCTCTGAACGCCCTTGCGCTCCATGTCCATCTTGCACTCCGAGGTCACGATGGATTTGATATAGTTGGTTTTAGGCAGGGCGCTCATGTCCATGTCATCGTCTACCATCAGGAGTTTGCTTTCCAGGTCGGCGCGGCTGAACCGATTGTTCTCCACCTTTTGGATGCTGGTGGTGTTCATGCTATCCCCAAAGATGGAGCGCATCACCAGCCCGATCCGGCTCTTTCCCTCGCCGCCCTTGCCGATAAGCATCAGCATCTTCTGGCCCTTGGTGGTGGGAAGCAGGCAGTAGCCCAGGTACTCCTGCAAGGTGGGAATGTCCTCCGGATACAGCAGTTCCGCCAAAAAGCGCAGCCACTTCTTCGGCGGCGGCGCATCAGGGTGATAGCTGACGGTTAGGCGGTTGTTGCAGTAGGATTTCTCCGGCGAGAAGCAGCCATCTACAAACAGTGTGCCGTTGGCAACATGGATACGGTCGCACTCCAACGCTATCGGCTCGGAGTGCGCCGCCATTCGCAGGGCGTTCAGAAGCTCGTCTACCTTTCTGGCGATTTTGGTTTCCAGCCACGGACTGATTTCCTCGTAGATTTTCTTCTTCAAGCTGCTCTCGTCCGCCACCAGCCCGTCTACCGTGTAAAACCGCCCCCGGATGCAGCGCATGGGATGTTCTCGAAGGAACGACCGGCAGAACTCCGGCTCTATGAGCTTGTAATCCTCCGTCAGCCAGTCAGGAAACCCGGACTGCAATTCTTCATTTTCATTCAATCTTGCATACCTCCAATCTGTAAAAATCGGGCGTCTGTTGCGCCCTCCTGCTGTGGTTATGAGCAAATTTGAAAAAACCGGGCTAATGGCATGACAACCCTGTTTCAAAAAACATGACAGAGGAAATTTCGGTAGCGGCTACCAAAATTCCCTCTGTCAGTGTAATAGCGATCACCGCTCCACGTTGTGCCTCGTTGCGGACTGCGCCGCCCTGCGCTCCGCATCCCGTCTGGCAACCTCGGCCTTTCCCTGTTCCAGCTTTGCGAGGACGGACTCTCTGGCTTTCTCCTTGATCTGCCTGGTAGCGTTAGCTCTGACCTCCGGCTTTCGCAAAACGGCCTGCACTCTGGCAAGCACCTTTTGAGCGGCTTTGTGGATCAGCTCCTGCGCCTTTCCCAGCACCTTGCCGATCAGCCCTTTCTCCACCGGGGAATAAC
>CAJUNQ010000093.1 GCA_910587835.1 uncultured Oscillospiraceae bacterium
GCTTCCTTTCCCTGAAACGTTGGAGAGGTATTGCTACTCGTTATGCTAAGACCTCTGATGCCTTTATCGCTGCGGTACACGTCCGTTGTATCGCTATTTGGGCTGCTATTCGTGCTTAACTCATGTAGACACTATCTAGAATTACAATAAACGAGACACCAGATGCCATATATGATAAAAATAAGGATTGTCTTTACTTCCAGAAATTATCTGCTATAACACGTATGTTCAAAGGAATAGACCAACTATATAGAGAAGCGACCGAATCTGAGGTAAATGATTTTTTGGCAGCTTCATTTATTTCACTAAAGAATGACTTTAATTCCGGCTGTGTAAAAACTGCCAATAGAAAACGGATTGCGTTAGCTAAGGATACGTTGAAGAGTTTCAGCGATTCAGATAGAGGAACCGTATTTAAATATATTGGTGATTATTGCCCAGAATTAAAATCATCAGAAGATTCTTTTGAGATAGGAAGTGAGGAAGAATTAAAACTTTTACTGTTTGGGATTGAGCAAAGATTCTACACAACCCCAGTGGGGAGTGAAAAACGAATTGCAAACTCTGTGATTTCAATGTAGGACGGGTTGAATCACCTATTGAAATCCAAACCCTTAAAGTTTGGACAGCAATAGGTGATTTTCTTTTTCCCAGGATTTCGGTGGAGTTTCGGGGATGTACTTTATCTTATCAACTTGGACATATGTATCCTAAAAGTTCAAAATAGACATTCCATCACCGAGTTGTCATATGGGACGCGGACCCTTGAAAACGACTGCGTAACTCCCAAAGATTTTAGATAAGCACAAAATGCTTTTGCTCTATAGTTCGTACCTCGGTCAGTGTGGAAAGTCAGGAGCAGTGCAGGCTTTCGGTTTTCGTATGCCTCGCGGAAGGTTCTCTTAACTAGATGGGCGCTGTTAGATTTCCCGAATTGATAGGCAACTACCTTCCGGGCAAATAAATCGATGGTGACACAGAGAATCTTTGGGTGAACAGTCCGCAGTTTTAAGAATTTCGATAATCCCTTCCAACCGCTTGACCTTCTTTTCCAGCATTCGAAAGTCCAGTAGGGTAGGCTCCTTGCGGTCGTCCTCAGCGGCCTTTGATAGCTTTAACCAGTTATAAATTGTACTTCTAAGAATGCCGGTATCTTGAATAATATGGGAAATAGGTTCGCCGGATTTGTAGCGGGAAATTACCCTTTGCTTTTTTACTGGATCGTGTTTTGTGTTCATCTTATCATTCCTCATACAACTTCAAACATTTTTATTATCACCCTCGTGTAAAGATAAAGCTGAGGATAATCCCCAGTTAGATCTCTGATACTTATGCACTCAATTCGACCTTGATATAACTGAGTCTCTGTTCTTGAAACCCGTTCAATGAGAAATACTGTTTCTGCACTACATTAGTCAATTGAGCTCGATTAAATCGGGTCAAGCCATCCATGTCTTCATGCACAACTAAGCTGTGAAAGGGGATAGCTTGCGTCTTGAAAGATAGACAGCTAATCACCACTTTGGCAGGTTTTGTGTTTTCATTAACGTCATATAAGAAAATTGGTCATGGCCCGTCAATCTTATAGTCAACTGTCAACTCTTTATCACTGGTAGGCGTATAACTTTCAGTAACGTTGAAATCCTTAAGGGTATGACGGAAGTAACGATTATTGCAGACAATACCCGAAACATTTGCTGAAGGGTCGGGTAGTATTACCGCCATCATTTCCCGGCAGTACATTGAAGATGTAAGTCATGTGGTATACTTGCGTCCAGTCCTAAAGCCGAGTGTGACCCGTCACGGCAAAGAAGGGCGCCCTCCAGAAATCCTGGGGGTGGTGAGATTCCAATGAGGCCGAGATGCAAAGCATCTCATAGGTATAGGCTGGAAAGCGCGTTCCCTGTTTGGGGATATCGAGGATAAATACAAGCACACAAAACGATTGAGCAGCTATACAATGAGAAAAAAGGAATCCTCCTCTGGCGCTACCGGGGGAAGATTCCTTTTTGTATAGGAGGAGGCTCAATTGAGCTGCATATGCTTTCTGGCGGTAATGAGCCGGGATTTATCCAGGGACTTTTTTACGTCCTCATAGTTGCGGCTGGCGGTGCAGGTGTAGAGTACATCAATCACTGCCAGCAAAGCGATTCGTGACCCCATAGCCCCGCTGCGCACCATGGTTTCTGGCGATGCGGTGTAGAGTTGCAGGTCCGACTGCTGGGCCAGGGGGTTCTTGTTATAGCGGGTAATGGAGATCAGCGTGGCGCCTGTGCGCTTGATAATCCCCACCGCTTCCAGAATATCCTTGGTGTCGCCGGTGTAGGAGATCGCTACAGCCACATCATCGGGCTTGAGGGTGGCGGCGCATAAGATTTGGTCGTGGGAGTCGGCGGAGGGCATAGAGACCTTGTTGATCCGCAGAAACTTGTTGCGCGCGTCCATGGCTACATAGCCGGAGGTGCCGACCCCGTAGAAATCCACCCGCTGGGCCTTGGAGATTGCCTCGACGGCCCGCTGCAGCGCGGCCACGTTGATCAGCGACATGGTGCTCTCTATGGCTTTCATGTCCGCCAGACATACGCTGCGCATAATGGCTTCGATGGAGTCTCCCGGCCGGACGTCTTCATAGGTCACCGATTCCTGCTGGTTCATCAGTAGGTCGGCAGAGAGCATTCGGCACAGCTCCTTATAGCCGGAATACCCAATGGACTTGCACAGCCGTACTACTGACGACACGCTAACCCCGCAAGAGTCGGCCAGGTCGTTGATGGACATATTGATAACCTCTTCCGGGTAGTCCAGGATAAAGGTGGCAACCTGCTGCTCCTTGATGGTTAGGGACCCCATTCTCTCTTTCAGTTTCAAACAGCAATCAGCCATAGTTCGGCTCCCTTCGTGTGTTCTTTATGCCCGCGCCGCGCCAAGCAGCGGCGCTAGGTCAATATCCTCCGCTGGACGTACCTCAACGGCCAGACCTGCCAGAGAGCCGGAAAGCCCTGGTAGGAACAGCTCTGCCGATTTAGAAATCGCCCCACCCAAAAGCACCAGCGTAAATGCTTCTTCCGCTAAAATATTCCGCAGAATTTCGCCCAAGCAGCAGCCTAGCTCCTCAAAGCACTGGGCTGCTGCAAAATCTCCAGCTATGGCCAGCTTCGCGATCTTCTTTACTGTAGGGATAGGCTTGCCAGGGTACCGGCTGGCATAGGAGCGCTCTACCGCCCGGCGGGAAGCAAATTCCTCGGCGGAGCCGTCCCGGTAGGGCCGGGCGAAGATGCTGATTCCTGGGCCGCCCTGGGGATTTAGATTCATTTTGCCGCCATACATGGAAGCGAACCCAAGCCCTGTGCCGATCATTACCCCGCAGATCCGCTGGTGGCGGAGCAGGTCCCCCTCTGCCACCGCGCCCAGCAGAAACGCGGTGGAGTCGTGGAGGAAGCTGATGGGGACCGAACCCAGCGTCTCCTGAAACCAGGGGCGCATTGGCGTTCCATAGACGCTTTGGTATTTATGCTTCATGCGGCTTATACCGGCGGCATAGTCGAATGGTCCGGGGATACACGTCTTGACCGCCGCGATGTGCAGCCCGGTCTTGCCGGAAAGCTCCAGCGAGGCCTGGGACAATGCCCGATAGGACCCGGCGATCTCTTCGGCGCTGCCTTGGGAATCTACCGGAACCTGTAGAAAGCTATCAGGGACCGGTGTGCCGTTAGGGTAGGCAAGCATGGCTTTTAAAGATGTGCCGCCTGCGTCTACCGCCAAAATGCAAGGCTTAGTCATGTTCGAAGCCGTCTTTCAGCAAGGTCTTGTGCATGGTGACAACCCCTACGCCCTCATTGACTACCTCATAGGGTCCGAAGCCCGCCGGAACGATGACCATATCCAGATAGTTCTGGGTGAAGCACTTGCTGGGGTCTGTAAGGGAACGGATCAGGCACTTTTCGCCCTCCACCAGCACCAAAACATGGAAACGGTCTATGGCCTCATCGGTGTAGCGCTCGGAAAAACGCACATTGTGCAGGCTAAAATACAGTAGATCGTGTTCGCCCACAATGGTCTCCACAAAGTCCTGACCCTCTCGGAGAATGCGGGGCTGCTGAATGAGATTCTCCTTGACCCAAGGCTCCCGGAAGTCCCGGCGCAGCACCTTGCCGCCATGGTAAGTATGGATGGGCCGCAGGTTTCCCTCCAGGTCCTTGCGCATGTAGTCATACATTTTATAGGTATAGGAGCCGATGGTTAAGCTGCCAATTTCCAAAATGACTTGGTTGCGCCCAGAGGCATGAATGGTTCCGGCGGGGATCAGGAACTGCATGCCCGGGCGGGATGGCTCGGAGTAGACATACTGGTCGTGGTCAAAGCCCTCGCCATACTTCTCGGCACGGCGGGCTTTCTCAATGAACTCCTCCACATCCGCGTCCTTGCGGAAGCCGCAGTAGGTTTTGGCCTCTTGGCCGGTGACTACCATGTAGTAGCTCTCATCCTGGCGGCCCAGCTCGCCGTTGTTTTTGCGGACATAGTCTCCGTCTGGGTGGCACTGGATGGACATGTTGCCGCTGGCGTGATAGGTGTCGTCATAGTTGAAACGAATGGGGAAGTAGCCGCCGAACTTCTGGTGGGCCTTTTGACCCATCAGCTTTTCGCCGGTGATTTGCACAAAGAAGTAGAACGGGAACTCCAACTGCAGGCCGTCGCTGTCTGCCACAATGGAGACCTCCATGGGGATCAGGTCGAATACCCAGGCGCAGTTTTTCATTTCTTCGGGCAGGTGGCGCAGGCGCTTGACGTAGAAGCCGCCCCACACGCCCTCAATGTAGACCGGGCGGCAGCGCAAAGGCTGCTGCACCATGGTTTCGAACAGCTCTTTCAGCGCGGGAATGGGGAGGGACTGGATTTTGTCTGGGTTGTCGCCGGTCAGGTAATAGTCAATTTTTCCCTCTTGAGCCAGGCGGCCCCGGTGGGCCATGAGGGCTTCAAAGTCCACATAGTAGCTGTGGCGGATCATCTCGTTGGGGGACCGACGCTCAGTGTAGCCCAGATTTCCGGTAGAACCGTTTTTTATGTTCAGAATGGTGCGCTTCTGGGTCATGTCGATGAACAGCCGTAGGTCATAGAAAGGCAGCAAGGCATTGATCAGCGCACCGTTGCCAAACACAATCAGCAGACCTTGGCCGGACTGGTTGAACTCCCGAAGCTCTGCCGTCATTGCGTCAATTTTTTTCGGGTTCATAAGCCCCTCTAGGCCCTCTTTGTAGAGCCGGCCGTAGAGTAGGGGCGGGTCGGTCTCCCGGTCTTCGGGCAGATAGGGGAGGAGCTTATCGTGGAGCACCTCCTCGGAGAGATACAGCCCGGCGGTGGACGCGCACCGCACCGCGACGCCTTCTGTGATGCCCAGCAGCTCTATCAGGCCCCGAAACCGGTCCAGGGGGGCGCTGGCATAGCCATCTATGCCCAACGCGCAGCGGCCCTTTTCCGCTATGATTTTCTTCGCGTCCTCCAACATCCGGCGCGCGGTGGCGGCGGTGTCTGTGGTGATAGATTTCCGCAGACCGGCCGAAAGCGGTACGCGGTTAATGGCGTTCGGGTCGTCATAGGGATAGGGATTAAACATGTAACTCATAAAAGTGACCTCCAACTTAAAAATATTATATAGGAAAATTGTGGAAAAAGCAAGAAAAAGAAATGCAACGGACGGAAAAAGACCGTGTTTTTTATGGCACACGGTATGGTGGGGCACTAGATGAAGCGCCGGGAAGAAATTTGTGGCTACAGCCGGAGAAAGGAAAAGCTCATCAGCTTTGCCAGCACTTCCAGTTCAGCGGTGCAGTCCCCTTCCACCACTGCATAGTGCTGGGTGACGCCCTCTTGAATCAGCTTGTGGAAGAACGTGGGCATATCCTGGCCCACGGGACGGAACAGGCCGTGGGAATAGGAGGTGATGAAATGCTTGGCGGGCAAGGCGTCCACCAGGCCGCAGGCCATTTTGAAGCTACCGTCCTTTTGGGAGATGTGCAGCATGGTTTTGCGCCCCGGCGGGATGAGATACCAGGCGAACGGCGCGCCCGCGTTTTTATAGGCCGTCTTGGCAAAGCGCACATCCCGGGCGATCATCACAGAGCCTGCCGGGTCGGTGTAGTCGTTAGGCCCGGCGTGTCCGCCGGCAAAGCAATTGTTGGGCAGGTCCATATGGAACGGTTCGATAAAACTCACTGGCTTTCCAGTCAGTTCCCGCAGAATATATACGGCAAGGCCGCCGCCAATGTCTCCCTCTGGCACCACGGGTACGTCGCCGCCCACCGGGGTGGGGATAAAGCCCGGGCGCAGGCCCAACTCTGTGAGCAGCACGGGATCTACGTCGTTGAGTACCAGCATGTCTGCGCCCACATTGCGGCCGGTGTTCTCCAGGGCGATGGATGCCCGCACAGAGGCTTCAAACTTGGCCTCGTCCACGTCGGGCAGCATGGGATACCGCTCCCGCAGAATGCCGCAGGCTCGCTTCACCTGGTCCTCTGGGACTCTTTCCACTTCCTGGGCCAGAGTGGCTACCGAGAGAAACCGCAGCTCCGGCCCAACCTTTTGGAACAGAGCATAGGGATCCACATAGGTGGACCACATGACCTCGTTATAGGAGGCCAACAACCCGAATACCGACTGCCGCAACCGAGACCGAATGGCCGCCGCCGCGCAGAAGGCTTTGGCTTTTTCCATGAGCTGAGGCAGCGTCCCCACTGCTGTTTCCAGCATTTCCGGCTGAAAGCGCCCCACACTGCCGGAGCCTTCCAGTGTGCCGACCAGTCCGCCGGCTGAGAGAAACTCTGTGAAGTCGGTTTCCTCCACAGTGTCGCGAAAGTCAATGGACTTCCGCACCCGCAAGGCATAGAGCACCGGCACCGGGCCAATGTCCCGCAGGAAGCGCACCCACAAGAAGTCCTCTGTCCAAGAGAGGAACGCGGCAAATACGCAGTCTACCTGTTCCCGCTGGAACAGAGACAGTGCTTCGGCCAAGTCCTCTCGAGTATAGGCCGGACGGCCCAGGCCCACCGGGGTGCAAAAATCCCGCATAGCTTCCACATACTCCTGGACCTCTTGGGTCTTGCGCTGGTGATAACTGCCTTGCGGCGTCTCCTCGCCCAGGTGGTAAAACCGGCCCGTGGCGATGAGCAGAACGCCCATTTTTGCTTTTTGCATAGGAAATCCTCCACCCTTTCGCTGAAATCACATAGCGCATACCAGAAAGGCGCCATGCTTCCAATCATAATAGCTGCTAAAAAATACTATAAGGGAATTCAGTGGGGAAGTCAATAGTTTTTTTCGAAAAAAGTTCTATTGCTAAAAAATATTTTCTCATAGAGAAATACAGAGGCTTCGGTTTTGCTGGTGCTGTATAATAAGGCGTGTTCAAATAACTTTTGAGAATTCTATGGGAAATTTTAGAAATAGCTTACGTTGATTCTCTGAAAAGAAAATAAGATTCAGAAATATTATTAAAATTCGAAAATATTATCTTGACAATCGGCGGCGCAAGCTTTATAATACACTCATGAGCCGAACAAAGAAATCTTAGAAAGGTGGAAGAAAATGAGCAATCTGACGAACCATCGGGCGAGTGCTGTTCCCAGGCCCTCCCTAAAATCCAGGATTCTTTCTACCATACATAAGGACTGGATGCTCTATTTAATGTTCCTGCCGGGTCTGGTCTATATTTTGCTATTCAAATACGCGCCAATGTACGGGGTTACCATCGCCTTTAAAGACTTCAAAATCGGTATGGACATCATGGACGCCCCTTGGGTGGGACTCAAGCATTTTGCGGACCTGTTTGGCCGCACAGCCTTTCTCCGAGCGCTGCAAAACAACATCATTATCAGCTTTGCCAAGCTAGCGTTTGGTTTTCCGTTTCCCATCATCCTTTCGTTGATGATCAACGAGGTGCGCTCATCTAAAATGAAAAAGCTGGTGCAGACCTCCGTGATTCTGCCCAACTTCGTCTCCTGGGTAGTGGTGTACGGCCTGTTCTATGCCATTCTCTCTCCTAACGCTGGGGCGCTGAAAGACGTGCTGAGGCTGTTTGGCTATGAAGGAGCCTTGCCAAACCTGCTGGCCAGCCAGTCTGCGGCGCGCACCATGGTCGTGGTATCTCATGTATGGAAGGGAGCGGGCATGGGAACCATCGTCTATCTGGCTGCCATTACAGGCATAGACCAAGGGCTTTACGAGGCCGCGTCGATTGACGGCGCGGGACGCCTGAAGCAGATGTGGCACATCACGTTGCCTTGCATTCGCACCACGATTATCGTGCTGCTGATTTTCCGTGTGGGTGAAATGATGTACGCCGGATTCGACCAGATTTTCGTTTTCAGCAACGACGCCATTATCTCCAAAATTGACATCATTGATACCTATGTCTATAAGCTGGGCCTGCAAGAGCGAAAGTATGGCATATCCACGGCGGCCGGGCTGTTCCAGTCGTTTACCGGGCTGGTTTTGGTCTTGATTACCAACTGGATCGCAAAACGGGTCGACCCCGAAAGCGGACTGATTTAAAAAGGAGGGCTGCAAATGGCAAACAAAAGACATCATAAGCTGGGCGCCGCTACCGGCGGAGAGCGGGTGGGACAGGTTCTCAACGGCGTGTTCCTGGGCCTGATGGTCCTGGTCACGATCTATCCTTTCTGGCACGTGGTCATGTATTCTCTTTCCGACTCCCATGTGTCCATGAGCGGCGGCGTTTTCCTGTGGCCCAGAGAGTTCTCCTTGCTCTCGTATCAGCAGCTGCTCAGTACCAGGCAGCTGTACATATGCTACCGTAACAGCATTTTGAAAACCTTGCTGGGTACAGGCATTGCCTTGCTGCTCACAGCCCTCACAGCCTATCCGTTGTCGCTGCCCAGGTTCAAGGGGCGGGGGTTCTTCTCTTTGATGATTTTCTTCACCATGCTCTTTAACGGCGGCATGATCCCCACCTATCTGCTGATCCGCGACCTGCACCTGCTGGACACGTTCTGGGTGTATGTGCTGCCCGCGGCTATGAGTGCCTATAATATGTTCATCCTACGCAACTTCTTTCAGTCCATTCCACCCTCTTTGGAGGAATCCGCCTTGTTGGACGGGGCCAACCCCTTCCAAGTGCTGTTTCACATTGTGTTGCCCCTCTCTGGTCCGGCCCTGGCTGCGCTGGCCATGTTCTACGGCGTGGCCCTTTGGAACGGCTACATGGACAATGTCCTCTATGTGAACGATGCCAATTTGCAGCTATTGCAAAATTACTTGCGGCAGCTTATCGCAGCAGCGGGAGCCAAGAGCGGCACAGTCAGCGAGATGGCGGATGTCAGCGCGGCTTCCCGGCTGACAGAGGAGACCGTGAAGATGACCGTGATTACCGTATCTGTTATACCGGTCCTGATCGTTTATCCGTTCCTGCAAAAATATTACACCAAGGGTGTGATGGTGGGTTCGGTTAAGGGATAAAGAAAGCCAAAAAACATCCATTAAGGAGGCAAAACATGAAAGCGAAACGATTTTTATCCATCCTGCTGGCGGTGCTCATGCTGGTAGCGGTCCTTGCTGCCTGCGGCGGCAAGGATGACGGCCAGTCCTCCTCCAAAGTGCCGGAAAGTTCCAAAGACGAAGGCTCTAAGGAGGAAGGATCCAAAGTGGGATCTTCCGGCGTTGGGGAGGACACCGGCGACGCCCCTGAGGTCACCATCATGATGGATGGCGACAATACGCCCAATGCCACCAATATGGTACTGGACAAGCTGGGCGAAACGACCAACACGAAGATCAACATGATCTATACGCCCACTGACGATGCCGCCACCAAACGCAGCACCATGGCTGCGTCCGACACCTTGCCGGATATCTTCCGCGTGCAGGGCGTAGTGACCGAGGCCCAAGAGTATGTAGATGCCGGACTGATCTATAACCTGGCCGGTCTGGAGGACAAGGCTCCTAACTGGTTTGGCAATGCCGGCGACCTGATCCGCCAGGTTCCCGCCAATCAGGACGGCGCGATCTATTATATGCCCTCAGGCCAGCTGGGATATGCCTATAACCTGAATATCCGCATCGACTGGCTGGAAAACCTGAGGATGGAAATGCCCACCAATCTGGACGAGTTGTACGACGTGTATTACGCGTTCACCAACAACGACCCGGATGGAAATGGAGAAAAGGATACCTTTGGCCTGGCCACCGACGCGGACCCCCGGTCCTTTGATTCTATCTTCGGCGCATACGGCATTCCGGCCAACAAGAACAATATTGTGCTGGAAGACGGCACAGTTTCCATCTATACCAAGCACCCGGATTACCTGGAAGCCATCAAATACATCCGCAGGCTGATTAACGACGGCCTGGTAGAACCGGACTGGCTGACCATTCCGGCTATGGATAAATTTGGCAAGATGTGGAACGGCGTAGCGGGGGCTATGGAGTTCCAATGTGTAGGTCCCACCAACAACTGGATGCCCGGCCGCTATACGGAGGAAGTCACCCCCACCTTTGGCTTTGCCACCATTGAGGGACCCAATGGCAAAAAGGGTGTGTCGCCCATATTTGCTGACGTAACCGGCGGCTGGTGCATTGCCGCCCGCACTGAAAATATCGATGCCTGCCTGCGCGTGGCGGATTTCTGCTGCACCGACGACGGCAATGACCTGCTGTATCTGGGCGTTGAGGGTGAGATGTTCCAGTGGACCAACAAGGAAAACGGCGAATATGAGTATCTGGGCGAATACACCGACGGCGCCAAGCAGCGGGCCGAGGGCGGTTTCTGCTACAGCTGGCTGTGCCCGCCTGCTGTAAGCTGCGAAATGCGCTGCTTCAATGCCCAGACCCGTGAGGGCGTGGAGTTGGGCCATAATAATATGATTATCGAGGGTGTTGTGGACTGTCAGGATGTTCTTCAGACCCGCTCCGACTATGGCAGCGACATGGACTCCGTTATCTCCGAGATGTACGTGGCCCTGCTGCAGGCCGGCAGTGACGGGGAACTGCAAGGTATTTATGACGAGTACATGAAGCGCTGGGAGACAGAAGCCCATGGAGCTGAGTGGGAAAAAGAAATTACCGATTGGTATAACGCGAACAAGTGAGCTTTGGGGTGGCAAAATAGATTGATTTGAAAAGCGGATGAGGGGAAATAGGCGTTTTAGATCCTCATCCGCCTTTTCTCTTATCGTGGGCCGGGCAACCGGAGCCGGGAAAGGAAGTGTGCAAACATGCAGGAAAGAATCGCAATAGACCAATGGGAGATACTGCAAGGCAGCGTAGCTGGGATGGGGAAGGCTGTCAGGCTGGTCCCGGACCAAGACGGCGTGGTGCGAATGCGGATTGAGGGAGAAACGGCGGCAATGGCCGGGGTGCGGTGGTCGCCGGAAAAATGGTTGATTGTGGATATGCTGGCGGATATGGACTCGGTGGTTTCGATCCAGTTTCCGTTTTACCAAAAAGGCGAGGAGATTCCGCCTGGGGAAAGCTGCCATATGCTCTCCTACCGGCTCATCCCCTTGCGCCGGATCAAGGCGGCGGTCAGGCTGGAGGAGCTGGCGTCCAAGAGCTATTATCTGGATATGCTGCTAGGCGGCGTGTTGGAGGGCCACGCCAACGGCCACCCTACCTCGGTGGAAAAGATGGACGCGATGGAGATGATTGTCCGCTCTCCCTATAGGAACCGGTTCTCCTCGCTTACCCTTTATGACGCCTATTTGACAGACGAGCTGCCGGATATGGCCGTGGAGGGCGGGCCGATGGTGGACGAGTTCGGCCAGTGGATCGGGAAAGAATGGGATACTAAGATTCACAGCGAAGCCCAACTGGTAAGCTATCTGAAGGCGGAATATGAAACAGCTCAAAAAAGCCCGGGCTTTCCAGATGGCTGGAGCCGCTGGGGCGGGTGGCTGGCAAAGCGGTTCGACGCCACAGGCTTCTTCCACACCCATCATGACGGGAAGCGCTGGTGGCTGGTGGACCCAGACGGCTACGCGTTTTTCTCCAACGGCATGTGCTACGGAAGCCGTATGGGGGTTTACGGCTTCACAGACCGGCGGGAGACGCTATTTTCCTGGTTGCCGGATCCAAAGGATTCTGCCTACCAGGATGCCTGGACCACGGCCGACCAGATCCCGGAGTTCGCCAAGCGCAATGGAGTCGGCGTGGGGTGCGACCGAAAAATGTTTAACTTTGCCAGAGCAAACATGATCCGCGCGTTTGGCAAGGACGGCTGGTGGGACGCTTGGCAGGCTATCAATACCGCCCGGCTGAAGAGCTGGGGCTTTAACACCATCGGCGTGGGCGTAAACAACTATGAGGATGAGAATGTGCTGGAATATCTGAAAAAGGCGCAGATTCCCTTCGTGTGGACATTGAAGAAGTTTCCCCGCACCGACGTGCGCATTTTCCGAGACTTTCCGGACGTATACTCCAAGACATTCCACAGCCAGACCCAGGAGTTTGCCCGCTCTCAGCTCCGCGATCTGGTAGGTAATCCTTATCTGATCGGCTATTTTGTAAACAATGAGCCGGAGTGGAAAGTGGCGTATATTAATTTGGCGGAGCGGGTTTTTGCCCATCCGGATAGGCTCAGCTCCAAAGGCGCATTAGTGGATTGGCTACGGGAAAAATACCGGGATATCAGCGTGGTGAACGTGCGATGGGGCCGGAACTTCGAGAGCTTTGAGGACTTGTTTACCCCGGCGGACCGCCTGAACGCGGACACGCCGGAAGCGCAAGAGGACTTCGCCGCCATGCACGCCTTGCTGGTAGAGAAATATATTACGGTGCTGAAGACCGCGTTATCCTCCGTAGACCCGGAACACTTGAATCTGGGAATGCGCTATGCGGGCGCAGGTCCTAGAGAGATGGCGGGCTGTGAGCATTACGATGTGTTCTCGTTCAACTGCTACGCTCCCTCTGCGGCTCAGGCCTTAGAAACCGCCGGAGGGCATATGGATGTGCCTATGGTGATTGGCGAATGGCATATTGGTGGCGAAAAGAGCCTGCTGGCCCATGGGCTGTGGTTCTCCCATACCCAAAAAGAGCGGGGCAAGGCTTGCGAGTTTTATATGCAAGGGGCTATGGCCAACAAAAACTGTGTGGGGATCCACTACTTTGAGATGAACGATCAGCCGCTTTTGGGCCGCTTTGACGGAGAAAATATGGCCCACGGAGCCATAGACGTATGCAATCGGCCTTACGAAGAGCTGACTGCCTGCTTTAAACATACGGCGGAAAAGATGTATGGACTCTGTGCAGGAGACCTGGACCCCACCCAGATTACGGGGGAGGCGTTCCAGCGCAGGTAGGATGAGCCCCCGGCTGATGCGGCAAGGGCCGTCCGGACCCCTATTCTACGAACCGGCGAATCTGCGGAGCAAATCGCCGGACGGCCTGGACGCTGTAAATCTGGCCGGGGCCAAAACTACGAATGGAAAATGGAGGGGAAATTATGCAAAACTTTCATGTGGACGGACACCAGCACAGCCTGCTGCCAGAGGGCTTCTCCTGGAAGCTGGTATGGTGGGACGAATTTGACGGCACGAAATTGGATACCACCAAATGGGGATACCGGCTGCACCTCATGCAGAAACGCCACGATACTTTCATTGACGAGGGCGCTGCTCTGGATGGAAAGGGGAACCTGGTGCTATCTTTAGTCGAGAAAGACGGGCAGTATTATTCTCCTCAGCTGCAGACCGGCGAGAACTTTATGGACCGGCCGGCAGAGAGTGCTGGGGAGGGATTCTACACCCAAAAATTCAGCTGGCCGCTGTGTAAGCAAGAGCCGCCTAAGTTCCTGCACCGCTACGGCTATTATGAAGCGCGCTGCAAGCTGCAGGAGCGGCCCGGCTGGTGGTCGGCGTTCTGGCTGCAGTCTCCCATTATTGGCAGCTGCATGGATCCTGGAACTGCCGGGGTGGAGATGGACATTATGGAGAACTTCACCCGTGACGGCAAAATCAGCCACAACCATCACTGGAACGGCTATGGCATTCAGCATGAGCATGCAGGTTCCGGCGATATTCAGATTTCAGAGACCGCAGACGGCTTCCATCGCTTTGGCCTGCACTGGCGGCCAGACGGCTGTACCTATTATGTGGATGGACAAAAGACCTGGCATGTGGACGGCCCGGTATCCCATACGCCCCAATTTATCCTGCTGACTACAGAATGCTCCGGCTACCGGGACAGCGATGCTCCCAGGGAGGACTTGGCCGGAGTGCATGTGCCGGACAGCTTTGTGGTAGATTATGTGCGAGTGTTCGACGAAATATAAGAAAGTCCAAGAGGTGATGTCATGTATAAGCTAACAAATCCATTGATCACGGCTGAATTTGACAGCCAGGGCCGCTTAACTGCCTTGCAAAAAAACGGCGGCGAAAATATTATCGCGGCTCCGGCTGAGGACAGCTTTCAGATGGTGTTCTGCAAGGGTACGGATTGGGAAAATACGGTGTTCGGCCATGAGCAGGATTTCCAGGTGGAGCAGGACGGTAACACTCTTTGCTTCCGCTGCAAAAGCGTACACACCAAACGGATAGATGCACAGATCACCGTGGCTTTGCGCGTGGCTTTGGAGGATGGCCAGCTCCTCTATACGGCGGAGCTACAGAACCAAGACGACGTGCTCATCACGGACTTCACCTATCCTTTCACCGGGGAGGTAGGGACCATTGGCACAAAGAAAGCCCCGGCATTGTTGTGGCCTAACCACTGCGGTGCTATGGTCAGCAATATCGGCAAATATCTGGACAGCCTGCCGCCCACCTGGGAGGCCCACCCTCACAGCCTGTCCATCACCTATCCCGGAGGGCACGCTGCTGGGGGCAGCATGCAGTGGATGGCCCTGACAGACGGGGAGAACACCCTGTCATTTTCCGGGCGGGATCAGATGTTCTACGCTTCAGAGCTGCGGGTGGTCGGCGGGAAAAAGACCCATGGCACCGCCAATATGACCCTTTGCCGACTTCCCTTTGCGGAAAAAGGAGAGCGGTGGCAGTCTGCCCCGGTGGTGCTGACGCTGTATTCTGGCGATTGGCACCGCGCCGCCCAGGAATACCGGGCCTGGGCCGGGACCTGGCGTCCCGCCCACAAAAAGCCGCAATGGGTCGAGGACATGCAGGGCTATTTCCTGGTAATCAACAAGCAGCAGTTTGGCGTGGAGATGTGGCCCTATGACCAGATTCCCAAGCTGTATGAGTTGGCTCAATCCCACGGCTTTGACACCCTGGGGCTGTTCGGCTGGTACGACTCCGGCCACGACAACCAGTATCCGGATCTCAAGGTCAGTGAGAGCATGGGCGGTAAGGAAGCCTTGATGGAGAATATCAAAAAGGTCCAGGAGAAAGGTGGACATGTCACCCTTTACCACCAAGGGCATCTGATGGACGTGACCTCCGGATACTATCAAAACGGCGGTTCGTCCAACGAGTCTGTCAGCCGCTGGGGAACACCCTATTATGAGGCGTATAACAAGTCCCACCAGAGCCGCTTTTTGTCCCACTATACCAACAAGGTGTTCTCCAACGCCTGTCCCAGCAGCCCGGCCTGGCAGGAGCTGATGGAGGAAAAGACGGAGTTCATCTCCAGCTTTGGCCCAGACGGCGTGCTGTTCGATCAGATCGGCGGTATGTATCCCTATCCTTGTTTCAACAAAGAGCACCCTCATGCCCTGGGTAAGCCCTCGCTCTCCATGAGCCAAGGACGGATGAGGCTGTTGGACCGGATCCAGAAGAAGTCCAAGGCCATTGACCCAGAGTTCTGCTTTATGACCGAGCACGTTACGGATCTCTATTCCGCTTATGCGGACTGCTTGCATGGCATGTTTCTTAGCCCCTTTGCCCAGGGCGAGCGCAAGCAGGCCCTGGAGGGAGATGCCCCCATGATGACCAATTACCCGGAGCTGTTCCGCTACTGCTTCCCTGACACTTGCGTTACCGTGCGCAACTCCGCGCCCTATATGACGGAGCGCGTTTCCAATTTCTGCTTCCTCTATGGACTGAAGCTGGAAATGGAGATCCGCTATGAGGCGGACAAGGAGGACATTTTGGCGGACAAGTGGCCGGAATACCGGCAGTACGGTAAGGCGGTCTCCGACTTGCGCCGCCGCTATTGGCAGGTGCTGGGCCGGGGCCGGTTCCAGGATACAGATCCTCTGAATGTTCCCAACCCTGACCTGCTGGCGAAGGCGTTCGTGAACGGCAGCCAACTTGCCGCCGCTCTGTGGAACGACACCGGTGCGCCTATTTCCCTGGCGGGATTCGCCGCGCCAGGCTGGGAGTTTGCGGAATCCGCTACCGTTGCCGGCACTTTTGCCGCCTTACCGGAAGAAATCGCCCCGGGCGAGATCATGGTGGTTCTCTATCACAAGAAAGAGGTGGACTAAATGTATCAACTGGAAAACCGGCATATCAAAATTGGATTTGACGCCCAGGCGCGGCTGGCGCTGCTGTCCATCGCGGGCGGGAACGTGATTGCGGCGCCAGCTGCCGCCAGCTTTAAGCTAGTTTTTAGGAAAGGGGAGAACTGGGAGAACACAGCGGTGAGCGCGAACCAAAGCTTTACCGTTTGTGAGGAGCCAGACGCGGTGACGTTTACCACCCAGACTTTGCAATATTCCGGTGGCACGGCCCAGATCGGCTTGACTCTCAAGGCCCGGCTGGACGGGGAAAACCTACGATTTACCGCAGAAATTGACAACCGTGAGCCGAATGCCTGGGTTACGGATTTCGAATATCCCTATATCGGCGTGGTGCGCGGGCTTGGTGAAAGCGTCCACAGCGCTGGCCCAGAGCTGCTGTTCCCCATCCAAAGCGGCATGCGGGTGCCGGATATTGGACGCTTCCTCTCCGGCCACGGAGACAGCCGCGTAGGAGCCACCACCTTTGGAAGCGGACCCAGCCGGGAGAGCGGCGGCTGCTCCTTTGGCTCAACCTACCCCGGCTACGCTTCCATGCAGTGGATGGCCCTGGAGCAGGCCGGCAGGACCCTGTTTTTGCAGAGCCAGGACGCTGATCACCATGTAACGGATCTGCGGGTGCTGGGCGCGCCTACGGAGGACGGAGACGTTACCCTGGTGATAGACAAGCTGGCTTTTGTGCGCGAGGGCGAAATCTGGCAGGCCCCAGATGCGGTGCTGAGCTTCTATGCCGGGAGCTGGCACAAAGGGGCGGACCTCTATGCCCAGTGGGCCAAGACTTGGCGTCCAACCTATGAAAAGCCAGAGTGGGTCAAGAACATGAACGGCTATTATCTGGTGATTATGAAGCAGCAGTTTGGCGTGGAGATGTGGCCCTACAACACCATCCCGAAGCTGTATGAGCTGGCAAAGGATACGGGATGCGACACGGTGGGGCTGTTCGGTTGGTACGATTCCGGCCATGACAACCAGTACCCGGACCTCAAGGTTAGCGAAAGCCTGGGCGGGGCGCAAGCGCTCAAAGACGGGATCCGCCAGGTGCAGGAGGAGGGCGGCAGCGTCACCCTCTACTATCAGGGACATCTCATCGACACCACCACGGATTTCTACCAAAACGGCGGCGAACAATACGTCTGCCGCAGCAAGGACGGGATCCCCTATTTAGAGTGGTACAACAAAGCCCACAACAGCAGCTATCTGAAATATTTTACAAACAAATCCTTTGCCACGTCCTGCCCTTGCTGTCCAGAGTGGCAGAAGCTGATGAAAGAGAAGGCGGAGTGGGTGCGATCCTTTGGGCCAAACGGTGTGCTCTACGACCAGATCGGCGGCATGCCCCCACGGCCTTGCTTCGATGAGCGCCATCCCCATCCCAAGGGAAAGCCGTCTCTCTCTATGCCCGGCGGACGCAAGCAGCTGATGGACGGAATCCAGCGCCGCACCAAGGAGCTGGACCCTCAGTATGGCTTTTTCTCGGAGCATATTACGGACGTGTACTCAGCCTATTTAGACGGCGTCCATGGCATTTCCTCCTATCCCAGCGGCGAGGGAGATTGGGGCAGCGGCACCAAGGACGTCCACAATTATCCGGAGCTGTTTCGGTACTGCTTCCCAGAAACGATTATCACGATCCGCAACCCTCGGCCCTACCTGGAAAAGCGGGCGGTGAACTATGCCTGTGCCTATGGCTTCCGCTTTGAGCTGGAGGTCCGGTATGACGCGGATTGCGAGGACGTGCTGGCAGAGCGCTATACCGCAGAGAATCATTATGCGAAGCAGGCCGGGGACTTGCGCCGCCGCCACTGGGATCTGTTGGGTCTGGGGCGTTTTGTGGACAGCCTGCCGCTGCGCAAGAACAACGAGCAAGTGCTGGCCAAAGCATTTGAAAACGGAGGCCAACTGGCGGTAGTTCTGTGGAACGATTCTGACCAACCCCAGGACGTAAACCTGGAGGTTCCGGGCTGGGAAGCGGAGTCCGTGGATTCCACAGAGGGGCCGCTGCCAGAGCTGCCAAAGACTCTGGAACCGCAGCGGCTGTTGGTGCAGGTATTCCACAGGAGCGGCGTATGAACTGCCATGCGGGACAGAATTCGCACAAAAATGCCAGAAAAAGCGAAGCTCCCGTGCCTGGGGATGGTCCGTTCTTTGAACCGTTTACCTGGCTGCTCAGCCGGGGGGCCTGGACCGCTGCCATCCATCCGGAGCGGGGCGCTCAGGTGCTGTCTCTGCGGTATAACGGGCGGCCTGTCTTGCGGGAGCCGGACGCCTTAGCCGCCCTAGACGCAGAGCCTATGCTCTACGGCATTCCGTTTTTATTCCCGCCCAACCGGGTGGCGGACGGCCGCTTTGTCTTTGACGGAAAATCGTATGAGCTGCCCCTTAACGAGCCGGCCCGGAATAATCATATCCACGGCCTGTTCGCGGGCGCGGTGTTTACGGTGGCAGAGAGCGGCCCCAGCCATTTGACCACTAAGTTGGAAAACACCGGCGAAGCTTTTTCGTTCCCCTGTCGGGTCATTATGCGCGACCGGCTGGGGGAGGACGGCTTTTGCCGGGAGACAGAGATTGAGAATACAGGGACAACGGATATGCCGGTGGAGATGGGATTCCACACCACATTCGCTGCTCCAGGCGCTTTCCAGGTTCCCATTGACCAGCGCTGGGAAACAGATGAACGGTTTCTGCCCACTGGGCGGCTGGTGTCCCTGGACAGCAAAGAACAGGACATCGTGGCGGGCTGCGGTCCGCGAGGGAGTCGGGTTTCCGGCTTTTATACAGCGCAGGCGGGCAGCGTGGGGCGCTTGGCGCGTATCGGGGCGTTTTACTACCAGGTATCAGAGGAGTTCACCGATTGGGTGCTCTTTTCCCGAGATGGCGAAAGCTGGGTCTGCGTGGAGCCGCAGAGCGGTCCGGTAAACCAGTTGAACCATCCAGAATGCCGTCGGCTGGCGCCGGGAGAAAAAATTTGCTTTTGGCAGAGAATCAGTTTGGCGGACAGGAAGGCTGCTTTGCCAACCATCGATGGGAAATGACACGCTCAGGGTGCGTTAGGCGCTTTGCGGAAGTGTAGGATCTTGCCATAGGACGCGGGGGAAATCCCCGCTGGGGGCTGTTTGGGTCCGGCCGGCGCGGTGGAAGCCAAAACAGGCTGGGAAATTTCCTATCAGTTGGCCCGGAGAATAGAAAGGAGCGGACAGAATGAGGGAGATAGTTTACGAGCCGGCCCGGGAAATCCCGGTATATGACCAGTGCGACGTGCTGGTGGTGGGCGGAGGCCCGGCTGGGGTGACGGCGGCGGTGGCAGCCCGAAATTCCGGCGCGGGACGGGTGGTCCTGCTGGAGCGCTATGCCCATTTGGGCGGCATGTCCACTGGAGGTCAGGTGCTGCTCATTCCGTTTCTCAGTGACCCGGCACTGAACGGCGGCAAAGAACAGCTTGTGGCCGGGCTGATGAACGAATGGATCGATCGTTTGCGGGCCTGCCCCAATGGGGCGTTCGGCCCGGAAAAGGAGGAAATTGGCTCTGACGACCCAGCGGTGCTGGCAAAGTACCGCAGCCACACCCTGTTCATCCGGAACGAGAGGATTATGTACGGCGTGAACTGCGACCCGGAAATGCTGAAGGTTGTGCTTAATGATATGACAGAAGCCGCTGGAGTAACCATTTACTGCCACTGCCTGTGCTGCAGGGCCATTGTGGAGGAGGGAAGGGTAATCGGTGTGTTTTTTGAGAGCAAGGAGGGGCGCAAGGCGGTGCTGGCTCAGGTTGTGATCGACTGCACCGGGGACGGCGACGTGTTCGCCACAGCCGGGGCGGCGTTTGAAAGCTCCAGCCTGACCATGGCCCGCACTGCCAACACCTCGCTGGTGTTTCGGCTGGGCGGTGTGAGCTATGAGCGCTATGCCCAGGGCCTGAAAGCCATGCCCGAGGCCGGAAAAAAGCTGCGGGAAGCCGCTCAAATCGCGGGCTATCCGTTGCAGCTGATCTCCTCTAACCGGGACGACATAATCTGGGTGGACAGTCTGATCCCCCGAGACTGCATGACCATAACCGGACTAACCGAAACGGCTTTCCTCACCACCCGCACTGTGAACCGGCTGATCGCCTATCTGCGTGGGGCGTTTCCGGGCCTGGAGGACGCGTACCTGTACGACTTCGCGCCGCAGGTAGGCGTTCGGGGCAGCAGGCGGCTGAAAGGGGTAGAGCGCTTTACCATAGATCATCTGGGGGCGCGTACCGGCCTGGACAGCATTATTGCGGTGCTCCCTACTGTGAACGGCCGGGAAGCCTATCCCCGCATGGAGATGCCCTACGGCATTCTGGTGCCGGAGAAGCTGGACGGTCTGTTAGCGGCGGGACGCTGCTTTTCCTCCAGCGAGGAGGCCAACCAGGAGGCCAACTGGATCCCCCACTGTATCGCCCTGGGCCAGGGGGCGGGTACTGCGGCGGCGCTGGCGGTGAAATCCGGGGTGCAGCCTCGGGCAGTGGACTTGAAGCGACTGCGCGGCATGCTGCGGGAACAGGGTGTTTATTTGTGAAGAGGGCTGCGGCTTCGAGCGTCTTTGAGCAGGCACTTTAGAAACGCCAGCTCCTCAGTCCGGCAGTACGCGGCCAGGTAGACTCCATGGGGAGCTGACGCGCAGAGGAGGGCTTTGCCTCCGCCTGTCATGCCGCAGAGGTAACGGCAAACTGAAACAGATAACCAACAAAATACCGCCTGACCGGCAGGCGCAAGCCGCAGCGATACAACACCCCCAAGGCTCACACCAAAAGGGGAACGTCAGCATGCTGATTCAGCGTCCTGGCCAAAATGCCTGCTGTGCCAAACCGTTGGGCCAGCAATAAGGATGCCGCCAGATTAAAGGCCGTTTCTAAAACCGGACTTATACCGGTCCTCCCGAAACAGGCTCAAAACGTCTTTGATGTCGGCCACGGGGATGTGCATGCTGGCCATATAAAAATTGACCACCAGCAAAAGGACCGCTGGCCTAGGCAGCAAATATCCGCCGCCTAACAGGATCAATAAACGGGCCGTAAAGGCAGAGCAAGCAAATGCTCATCCAGCCGAAGAGCCATCCGGAAAAGAAGCTCAGCCGGTGGAAAGCGGTTTGCAGCTGCTCCACAGGTTCTGTGGCGGCGAGCTTTCCCATAGCGGGGGTGACCGTGTCGAACAGCGCCCGGATCATCATGTAATTAGAGTAAAGTCCGGCTATAAAGCAGAAGAGGATTTACTACTCAGCTGTGGGTGGGAAAATGGCAGTGAGATCCCCAAGGGAGTCAGAGTGTTCTGCACCATAGGTTGTTATGAACAGGGAGGAGCCTATCTGGGAGCGAATCTTCTTTGGGATGATGAAGAACAGAAAAATGTTATTACGAGTCCTTTTTCGACAACCAAACCATAACCAGAGAAAAAATTGACGTGGACAAGGCGTCCCAGATTGCCTCTGCCATAATTGAGATGTTTCGCTGGGACGGTCCCAGCCTTCAAATTGTGCCCTTAATAAAAGTGGTAGACAGTTCGGAGGCCCATATAGAGCAGCTTTTGAATGCGGCTGGCCGCCCCGGTGAGACCGGCTACAGAATGACCTGGCTTTCTGCGCGAGATGAAGTTAGGTGGAGTGAGTGTCATAGATTATACAACGCTTTGTACAAGGGAGGAAGGCAGTCCTGTAGATTATCAAATGCTATGTGAAAAGTGCTGGCAGCTCCAGAAAACTCTGCCCGGCATTCCTGACGAGGTCATATCCAAGTTTGACAAAGCATTTGAGATCGAATATGCCCACAATTCCACCGCCATCGAGGGGAACACGCTGACGCTTGTCCAAACAAAAGCGATTCTGGAAGATGGGCTGTCAGTGGGCGGCAAAACCCTCCGGGAGATATATGAGGTTGCAAATCACGCCAGGGCGTTCAACTATGTGAAAGACTGCATAGCAAAGAAAAAACCGCTGGACGAGCAGATCATCAAAGACATTCATGCGCAGATTATGGAGAACATCCAGATTGGTGGGATATACCGAAATGTTGAGGTGCGTATCACAGGAGCCAATCACAAGCCGCCTCCTC
Organism: uncultured Oscillospiraceae bacterium; assembly: GCA_910587835.1. GTDB lineage: Bacteria > Bacillota > Clostridia > Oscillospirales > Acutalibacteraceae > Acutalibacter. The sequence goes on from CAJUNQ010000093.1 coordinate 22,485, forward strand.
CCAGCGAGATGTACTGGCAGATCAAAGAATTCTGCTCTGTGCTGCACAATCCCCGAGACCTAAACGCTATTGAAATGGCGGCATGGACACATGCCGAGTTTGTGCGTATCCACCC
>CAJUNQ010000094.1 GCA_910587835.1 uncultured Oscillospiraceae bacterium
GGAAGGGCACCTTGCCCTTGATGGCGGCCAGATGGGCCACAGCGCCCAGGTCCATAACCTCCTGAGGAGAGTTGGAGCACAGCATGGCATAGCCGGTCTGACGGCAGGCATACACGTCAGAATGGTCGCCAAAAATGTTCAGCGCATGAGTCGCCAGAGTACGGGCGGAAACATGGATGACGCTGGGCAGCAGCTCGCCGGCGATCTTGTACATGTTGGGGATCATCAGCAGCAGGCCCTGGGAGGCGGTGTAGGTGGTGGTCAGCGCGCCCGCGGCCAAAGAGCCGTGGACAGCGCCGGCAGCGCCGGCCTCAGACTGCATCTCTGTGACCCGCACCTCCCGGCCGAACAGGTTCTTCCGCCCGGCGGCGGCGTACTTGTCGGTCTCGTCAGCCATAACAGACGAGGGGGTGATGGGGTAGATGGCAGCCACGTCGGTGAACGCATAAGAAACATGCGCGGCAGCGGTGTTGCCATCCATGGTCTTCATTTTTCTTGGCATTTTAACGATTTCCTCCTTTTAGGATGATCGAAATGGGGGGACAGGCAGGGGCAGAGCCTGTATTCAGCCCTGCGGTACGCAAGATCGACGCCCCCCGGAGCTGAATACAGGTTCCTGACCACCATATCTGTACCCTTGCTCTGTTATTTTACCATCTTTCTGAGGCTATGTCAAAGGCAAAATCGTTCTTTTGCGAATTTTTTGCGGGCAGGCCACTCGCGGCGGATTTGCCGGCCCGGGAAACATAGTATTTGACAAGCGAAGCGTTTTCTAGTATAATACTCGATAAACATTCTTCAGAACTGATTATGGAAGGGAGCCTTTGACCGCGATGCCTGACGACCCTGACGGTACATTTATTGCCGCTATCCTTTTATCCGTTCTTTTTGCCGCCATTGCGGCTCTGTACGCTGCGGGAGAATCTGCCCTGAGCGTCTTGTCTGTTTCCCAGCTGAAGCGGGACGCTGATGCCGGCGGCCGCAAGGCGCGTTCTCTGTTAAAGCTTGTCCGCGCCCAGGAGAGCGTTGTCTCTCCGTTGCAGTCGGGCCTGCTGTTCTGCGGGCTGCTGGGGCTGTCCTTTTGCGTGACGGCCTTTGGAAGCCGAGCTTATGAGGACGCCGCCGGGGAGATGCACCGGATGCTATCCTGTCTTTTGGCAGCGTTGGCATATGTGCTGGTGTTCTTCCTGTTCTGTGATATTTTGCCGAAGAAGGGGGCGCGCCACGCAGGGGGACAGTACGCCTACCGCCACGCAAGGCTGATCAGCGGACTCAGCAAAGCCGCCATGCCCCTGTTGGGCTTTACAAACCTTACCGCCAACTGTCTGCTGCGCCTTTTCCGTATTGATCCCCACAGCCTGGATGACGCAGTCACCGAGGAGGAGATTATGCAGATGGTGGGCGAGGGAGAGGAAAAGGGCGTGATTGAGGAGACGGAGAAGGACATGATCGCCAATATCCTGGACTTCAACGACATTACCGCCGGAGAGGTGATGACCCACCGCACCGATATTGCCGCCGTACCCGATGACGCCGACCTGGGCCAGGTGGTGGCTGTGGCTATGGAGCATGGCTGCTCCCGGGTGCCGGTCTACCATGAGGATATTGACTCTGTGGTGGGCATCTGCTATGTGAAGGATTTGCTGCCCTTTGTAGGGGTGCAAATTCCCCAGAGTGCGGACATCACCCGCCTGATGCGGCCGGCCTACTTTATCCCAGAGACTAAAAAATGTAGCCAGTTATTTACTGAAATGACAGAGCGCAAGGTACAGATTGCCATTGCGGTGGACGAGTACGGCGGCACGGCAGGGTTGATCACTCTGGAAGATTTGGTTGAGTCTATTGTGGGTAATATTCAGGATGAGTATGACAACGAGGAGGAGGAAATCCGCCAGGTAAGCGAGCGTGTGTTTACTGTGGACGGCTCCGCTTCTATAAATGAGATTTCTGACCTGACTGACACCGAACTGCCTGAGGGCGGCTACGACACCATTGCCGGCCTGGTGACAGAGCGTCTGGGCCGGATTCCCAAGGAGGGGGAGCGTCCCCAGGTGCAGGTAAGCGGCCTTACCATCACCGTGCTGGAGATTGAAGACAACCGGCTTTCCCGGCTGCTGATTGTGAAGGAGCCGCCAATCACAGAGGAAGAAGGCGAAGAGGACTGATATGGCACGGAACCACACCAAAAGCAAAGAGCAGGACCTGGGCCGCGACAGTATTGGCAGACTGATGTTTTCGCTGGCAGTGCCAGCCATTACCGCCCAGGTTGTCAACATGCTCTATAACATTGTGGATCGGATGTACATCGGCCACATTCCCGAGACCGGCGCGGCGGCGTTGACAGGGGTGGGCATTACATTTCCTATCATCTTGCTGATCATGGCGTTCAGCTCCCTGGTGGCTATGGGGGGCGCGCCTCAGGCAGCGATTGCTATGGGAGAAGGGGACCTGCCCAAGGCGGAAAAGATTTTAGGGAACTGCTTTACCACTCTGCTGGGCTTCTCGGCGGTGTTGACAGGGGTGTTTCTGATTTTCGGAGAGCCGATTCTCCGGGCCTTTGGAGCCAGCGATAACACCATTGAGTATGCCCTGAGCTATCTGCAAATTTATGTGATGGGCACGATATTTGTGCAGATCGCATTAGGCATGAACATGTTTATTACAACCCAGGGCTTTGCTACGGTCAGCATGTTGACCGTAGTGATTGGCGCGGCGCTTAACATTGCGCTGGACCCGTTGTTTATTTTTGTGTTCCACTTGGGGGTGCGGGGCGCGGCGTTGGCCACGATTCTCTCTCAGGGGGTGTCTGCAGTGTGGGTGCTGCGGTTTTTGCTGGGCAGCAAAAGCCGTCTGCGCATCCGTCGCGAGAATCTGCCCGTCAAGCTGAAAATCATGGTGCCAGTCATGGCCCTGGGCGTGTCGCCCTTTATCATGCAGAGTACAGAGAGCCTTCTCAGCGTAGCGCTGAACACCTCGCTGCTGCGGTATGGCGGCGACAGCGCTGTGGGCGCTTATACTGTGCTGGCCAGCGTTCTGCAAATCGTCAACCTGCCTATGCAGGGTCTTTGCCAGGGCGCACAGCCGATTACCAGCTTTAATTATGGCGCACGGAATTTTGACCGGGTGAAAAAGTCTGTGCGGCTGCTGTTGATTTGCTGCATGGCATATGGTATTCTGTTCTGGCTGGCCTTGATGCTGGTTCCCCAGCTTTTTGCGGCCATTTTTATCAGTGATCAGGCCTTGATGGAGATCACGGTTTGGGCTATGCGGATATTCCTGTTTGGCGTGTTTGCCTTTGGCGCCCAGTGCGGGTTTCAACAATCCTTCCTTGCTTTGGGACAGGCAAAAGTATCCGTGCTTTTGGCCCTGTTGAGGAAAATCGTCTTGTTGATTCCCCTCATCTACATCCTACCCATGTTCTTTGAGAACAAGCTGTTCGGTGTTTTTGTAGCTGAGCCCATTGCGGACATTCTGGCCGCTGTGGTGACTACAATCTCCTTCCTGGTTTGGTCTCGGAGGACGCTGTCGCTGGAAAAGGCCGGAACGGGAAAATAGAAAAAAAAGCCTTGCGAAAAGCAAGGCTTTTTTTCTATGGGCAGATATCTTAAAGCAGATACAAATCCTGAAAGTCAAATAAACTTTTAGAGGCTTATGTCCATTCGTTCGGCAAGTTGCGGTGGGCAAATTTCTACTCTTTCAGTAGTAGAGTGTATTCACTCCAAATTTCTTGTGCAGATTCTTATACTCCGTCTTTAAAGCCCCCCCTTTTTCTGTTTTATGTCATTTGTCAGATGAATAAACCTTGTAAGTGCACTGTACTGTTATTAACACAAGCTGTATTGTATGTTGTTGTAGTTCTGCGCTCTCCTTACACAGAGTGGAGTATTGATTCTGTCGATTCTCTTACAATTTCTTTTAGAAGCTTGTATGCGGCTCTGATTTTTTGTAAAATTATATGGGAGATAAAATTTCCTTGACAAGATACCGACATGATATTATAATGATATCTGCAACAGTGATGGGAAAGAAATCAAAAAGGGGAGATTATCACAATGCTTTCGATCAGTGGAGTAACAAAGAAGTATGGGAAAAATATCGCGAACGACAACATCAGTTTTGCCGTGGGCGATGGACAGATCGGCATTCTGTTGGGGCCGAATGGCGCAGGAAAGTCAACCATCATCAAGTGTATTACCGGGCTGCTGCGTTTTACCGGGCGGGTGGAGATCAACGGCCATCTGAACACCACCACAGAGGCCAAACGCCAGCTGGGCTATATTCCTGAGATGCCTGCGGTTTATGACCTGCTCACGGTCTCCGAGCACCTGGAATTTGTCCGCCGGGCCTACCGTTTTGAGGACGAGGCCTACTCCCAGCAGCTTTTAGAGCGTTTGGAGCTGTGGGACAAAAAGGATAAGCTGGGCAAAGAGCTCTCGAAAGGAATGCAGCAGAAGCTCTCCATTGCCTGTGCTCTGTGCCACAAGCCCCGGGTAGCTGTGTTCGACGAGCCGCTGGTGGGCCTGGACCCCCACGCAATTAAGGAACTGAAAAACATCTTTCAGGAGCTGAAGCGGGACGGAGTCTCTGTGCTTATCAGTACCCATATGATTGACAGCGTGGAGGACTACTGGGATGTGGCGAATATTATGATGAATGGCCGCTTTGCAGCCACAATGCGCAATGATGGCAGCGAGGGCCAGGATTTGGAGTCGTTGTTCTTCCAGATTACAGAAGGGGACGCAAAGGCAGAAAGCGGGGTGGGCGCATGAAAAGCCCTCTGGTCTATCTCACGGCTGTCAAGCTGAAGAACCAAGTGCGGGAGGCAGTAAAGCATCCTGCAAAGCTGATCTATGTATTGTTTCTGGCGGCAGTCTTGGTGCTCTCCACCATTGGCGGGCAGGCGAACGCAGATCGTTTCGGGGAGCTTCGCCCCCTGACAGAGCTGACAGCCATCATGGTGCTGTTTTACACCATGATGTTTCTGATTACCTTCTCCAACGGAATCAACGGCGGGGCTGGAAATTATCCCATGTTCACTCTTTCTGATGTAAGTATGCTGTTTCCCTCGCCGCTGCGGCCCAATAAGGTGCTGTTTTATGCGTTGGTGCGGCAGTTGGGGCTTTCGCTGCTGCTAGGGTTCTTCCTGCTGTTTCAGTACAACTGGATGCATGCGGTTTATGGGCTGGAGTATGTCCACCTGCTGCTTGTGGTGGTGGGTTATGCGCTGACCTTGTTTTTGGGGCAGGTCTGCGCTATGGCGGCGTATGTGCGCGCCAGCGGAAGCGACAGCCTCCGGCGGATCGTACGGTATTGCCTGTACGGCGTTACTTTGATTTTCGTGGCAGGGCTCTTGCTGCGCTGCTATCCCAGCCTGAGCCTTTCTGCAAGCAATTCTGAGGTGGATTTGTTCAGCATTGCTGGTTTGAGCGGCACCCTGCAGGACGGAGTAGCGTATCTGTCCCAGATTGGTATTTTCTTTCCGGTATCAGGCTGGTCCGCTGGGCTGATTGGCGGCCTGCTGTGTGGGGACTTTCTGTCGGCAGGGCTCTGTGCTCTGTTGGTGCTGGCCGCTTTTGGTTTTGCACTGCTGTTGGTTGTCAAAAATAAGAATAACTATTATGAAGACGTACTGCAGACCGCTGAGGTGGCCCAGTCTGCTATTGCGGCCAAAAAGGAGGGCCAGCCTGCGGAGGTCACCCCCAAAAAGGTGCGGGTGGGGAAGACCGGCCTGGGCAAGGGCCAGGGGGCCGGCGTTATGTTCCACAAGCATTTGCTGGAAAACCGCCGTTCCGGGGCGTTGATTTTCTCCAAGATGTCTATTATCTTTATGCTCATCATTATTGCCTGTTCGGTCTTGTATAGCTTTATTTTTTCTGACGAGGAGGATAAGACAGCGGCTTTTGTAGCGGTATTCTCCATGAGCACCTATATGCAGATGTTCTCGGAGAGCCTGGGACGCTTTAACTGGGAGCTGTCCAAGCCGTATATCTACATGCTGCCGGAGCCTCCCCTCAAAAAGCTGCTGTGGGCCACTGCTGAGACCCTGCTGGCTGACTGCTTTGAGGCAGTGGTGATCTTTGTGCCGGTTTCTGCTATACTGGGAATAGGCGTGGTGGAAACAGTGATGTGCATCCTGGCTCGCATTTCCTTTTCTCTGTTGTTTACATCGGGCAATATTCTGGTGGAGCGGGTGTTTGGCACCGTGCGCTCTAAGGGGTTGCTCATGATCTTCTACATTATCGCGTTGATGCTGCTGGCAGTGCCGGGCATAGGCCTGGGCATTCTGCTGACCATACTTGAGTTGGTCCCCGGCATTACCGGGGCGCTGCTGGGCATTCTGGCTGGGAACATCCCTATTGCTTTGGTGGTGTTCTTCCTCTGCCGCAATCTGCTTCAGTATGTGGAGCTGAACGGGAAATAGGCCGGCTGTACGAATAAAAAGAACCGCCGCAAGGCTTGGCTTCAGCCTTCGCGGCGGTTCTTTTTATTCTCCCTTTTCAGTTTGGTGTTGCTGAAAGCAGCTTCACCAAACCATTCGTTAAAATATCCAAAGTGGGTAGCCATCCACTGACGAATGGCTGCCCATAAATCAGAATTTGTATTAATGCTTTGCTTCGTTCCGCCGCTTCTGTAAATCGTTTTTTGTCTCCTCGTGCTGCTTACAGAAAAGCTCTGGCATGTCATCAAGGCTAAAGTATTGGAGATCAACTGTTTCAAGATGATCACATTTCAACGCCCCGCCGATCATTTCCAATTCGTACACAATGCATATGCTGTGCGCCTTATCACCGTTAGGATACTCCATGTCGCAGTCCGTATAGATGCCAATCAGGCCTGACACCCTCACATCAAGCCCGGTTTCCTCTTCTACTTCTCTGATAGCAGCCATTTCGGGCGTTTCCCCTATTTCGATTGCCCCGCCTGGAAATCCCCACTTTTTACTGTCTCCGCGACGCTGGAGCAAAACGTTTCCGTTTGTATCAAAAACACATCCGCCCGCGAAAACCAGAATGATTTTTTCATGGCCTACTCTACTTCTTATCCACCTTATATAGTCTTTTGACTGCATACTGATCTTCGCTCCTCGCGTCCTGCATTATAAAAATCCATCAATAAATTCCTGATTTATTGAGCGTGATATAACACCATGCTCTTGCTATATCAATATGTTTTGGTGGAAATCGTCAAAGGCATATTCCGGCAACACCTTCCTGAAAAGGGACTTTTTATTTCTGATCTTGACCTTTTCCTATTTCTATATTATGATAAACTGCACAGTGTTCACTGCACAGCTCTACGGATTTGCTCCACAATGATTTCATCGGCCAGCAAAGAAGGGGTAGAGCCGTTGAGGATCAGATCTGCCCGCCATTTGGTGGGCTCAATGTACTGGACATGCCGGTAGCGCACCATGTCAAGATACACCTGGGCAATCTCGTCAAACTGCAGGCCCCATTGGGTCATGTTCCGCTTCAGCCGGCGTATAATGCGCTCATCGGCCTGGCAGTCGATAAACAGTTTCAGGTCCAGCTGCTTATATAGCCAGTCGTACCATAGGGCATAGAGGCCTTCCACCAAAATCACATCATGGTCTTTCTGGGCCTCCCGGGCAAGGTCCTCCCGTAGTTTTTCGTGAAAAATGGTCTCTGGGCAGTTGTCGTCCAGATATATTTTCCCGGTGATGGGCGCTGCCGCCTTAGGGCGCACGTCCGCTGGCTTGAAATAGCTATCCATGTGGAACACATGCAGCTTCAGCCCGGCGAGCAGCTCCTCCAACCGTCCGGTGAAGGTTGATTTTCCACTGGCGGTGCCGCCGGCAATGCCGACGATATAGGGCTTTTTCATGACCTTTCACTCCCCATTCTATGGTTTTCTGCATTGTAGCACGAACGCCGCCGGATTGCAAGAGTGAATGACAACAAATAGGGAAAACTATATGATTTCAAAATAATAAAAATGATTAGTGACTGAAAGAGGCAGCACCCTGATAGCACCATCCTAATATCTATTGGTTGACCGGGGAGCATTGTATGCAAGAAAAAGAATAAAAGTATATTGACAAGGAGGGATATCGATGTTTGAAAATGAACAGGCGCAGGAGCGCGCCCTGCTGGTGGCGCTGGATACCGGAGAGTATGATGCTGAGACTTCTCTGGCGGAGTTGGGAGAGCTCACCGAAAGCGCTGGTGCGGAGCCGGCCTTTTTCCTGACCCAGAAGCGGCCTGTGCCAGAGTCAGCCACCTGCGTTGGCTCGGGCATGGCTGCGGAGGCGGCGGAGCTGATTCAGCGGGAGGGATTGGACCTCTGCATTTTTGACCGGGAGCTGACGCCGACCCAAATCCGTAACCTGGAAGAACTGTTTGGAGTTCGGGTCATTGACAGGACGATGCTGATTCTGGATATTTTTGCCCAGCGGGCCAGAAGCCGGGAGGGCAAGCTGCAGGTAGAGCTTGCCCAGCTGCGCTACCTGCTTCCCCGGCTCTCCGGCAGGGGTACCGCCCTCTCCCGGCTGGGAGGAGGAATTGGCACCCGGGGCCCTGGCGAGACCAAGCTGGAAACAGACCGCCGCCATATCCGCCGCCGCATTGGCAGTCTAAAGGAGCAGCTGGCGGAGTCAGAGGCTGCCCGGGCTGTCACACAAAAGCGCAGAAAGAAAAATGGTGTTGTCACTGTAGCACTAGTGGGTTACACCAACGCAGGTAAGAGTACCCTGATGAACCGCCTGACCCAGGCCGGTGTACTGGCTGAGGACAAGCTGTTTGCAACCCTGGACCCTACGGCTCGGGCTATGCGGCTTCCAGGGGGAAAAAATGTGATGTTGATTGATACGGTAGGCCTGATCCGCCGCCTGCCCCACCATCTGGTGGAGGCTTTCAAGTCCACCTTGGAGCAGGCGGCGGCAGCGGATATTTTGCTGAATATCTGCGACGCATCCAGCCCGGAGTGCGGAGAGCACCTGAAGGTGACAGAGGAGTTGCTGCAAAGCCTGGGGGCTGGGGACAGTCCGGTCATTCCGGTGCTGAACAAATGGGATGCGGTCGTTGACCGGGAACTGGCGCCCCGTATGCCTGGGGCTGTGCCAGTCAGCGCATTGAATGGAGAGGGCATTGACCGGCTGTTGCAGGCTGTTGAGGAGAATCTGCCGGAAAAGACTTTTGACGTGCAGTTGCTGCTTCCCTTTGCGAAAAGCGGTCTGGCGGCAAAGCTACGGGAGGAGGGCGCGGTGCTTCACGAGGAATATGTACCTGAGGGCCTGCGGCTGACAGCCCGGGTGGACCAGCGTCTGTATGGCCCGGTAAGCGCCTATGACATGAACCAGACAGAGGAGGAGTAACCCCATGTTCTATCATGCAAGCCCTGCCCACTGTATTGAGGTGCTGAAGCCGCAGGTTTCCAACCACGGCAGACCGTTGGTATATCTGTCAAAAAAGCGTGAGAATGCGCTGGTGTATCTATCCAACGCTGTAGAGAAGTACTGCCGGGAAACCGGTTTTTCCCATGCTGGCCCATGGCAGAAATGGGCCAGCTATGGCTTTTATGAGGGAAAGCTGCGCTTGGATGAATACTATCCCAACGCAATATGGGACACCTATAAGGGTGTTTCCGGTTATATTTATGCCGCAGAGGAGGTGCCCGGCGGAGAGGAGCAGGAGGACATCCCGGATGCCGTCATCACCAGCCAGCCAGTGCCGGTGCTAGGCTGCGAGTATGTGCCGGATGCTTATGAGGCGATTCTTGAGGCAGAGGAGGCCGGGCTGCTACTGATTCGCCGTTACGGGGAGCTGCCGGAGGCAATGCTTGCCTGGATAGACAGCAGTATCAAGCAGGAGTATGCGGAAGCCGAGGACATCCCCACATATAGGCATTTTTTGAAGGGCAAGTTTCCTGAAATTATTGCGGGGCTGGGATAAATGTATGTCAAATGGCATAAAATGAATAATTATACATTTTGCTCTTGATTTTTGCCAAAACAGGTGTATAATATAAGTCAGAAACCAAATGGGAAAGGACTATAGAATTATGGCTAAGGAAATTAAAAAGGTTGTGTTGGCATACTCAGGCGGACTGGACACCTCCATTATTATTCCGTGGCTCAAGGAGAACTACAACAACTGTGAGGTCATTGCGGTGTCTGGCGATGTAGGCCAGGGCACGGAGTTGGACGGGTTGGAGGAGAAGGCCAAGAAGACTGGCGCCAGCAAGCTCTATGTGCTGGACCTGAAGGAAGAATTTGTTCAGGATTATGTCTATCCAACGCTGAAGGCCGGGGCAGTCTACGAAAACAAGTATCTGCTGGGCACCTCCTTTGCCCGGCCCATTATTGCCAAGGGTATTGTGGAGATTGCCAAGCAGGAGGGCGCTGACGCTATCTGCCACGGCTGCACCGGCAAGGGCAACGACCAGGCCCGCTTTGAGCTGGCTATCAAGGCATACGCCCCTGACATGACCATTATCGCCCCTTGGCGCATCTGGGACATTAAGTCCCGGGAGGAGGAGATTGAGTACGCTGAGGCCCATAACATTCCTCTGAAGATCAACCGGGAGACCAACTACTCCAAGGACAAGAATCTGTGGCATCTGTCCCACGAGGGGCTGGACCTGGAAGACCCCTCCAATGAGCCCCAGTACAACAAGCCTGGTTTTCTGGAGCTGGGCGTTTCGCCAGAGCAGGCCCCGGACCAGCCCACCTATATCACGTTGCACTTTGAGAAGGGTGTGCCTACCCAGCTTAACGGCGAGACCCTGAACGGCACACAGATGGTGGAGAAGCTCAACGGACTGGGTGGCAAAAACGGCATTGGTCTGGCAGACATCATTGAGAACCGCCTGGTGGGCATGAAGTCCCGGGGCGTGTATGAGACCCCCGGCGGCACCATTCTCTACCACGCCCACAACAAGCTGGAGGAGCTTTGCCTGGACAAGGAGACCTATCACTACAAGCAGCAGATTGCCTTGAAATTCGCTGACCTGGTGTATAACGGCCAGTGGTACACCCCTCTGCGGCAGGCTCTCTCCGCATTTGTGGACTCTACCCAGGAGACTGTCACCGGAGACGTAAAGCTGAAGCTGTACAAGGGCAATATAATTGATGCTGGGGTGGCCGCGCCTTATTCTTTGTATGATGAGGACATTGCCACCTTTGACGAGGACGAGGTTTACAATCAGGCTGATTCGGCTGGGTTCATCAATCTGTTCGGGCTGCCCATCAAGGTTCAAGCCAAGAAGGGTCTGACCTATGACAAATAAGTCAGACCAGATTGTCCATCGAGCGATTGCGTGAGAGGGGCGTCTAACCCTCTCAAAATTTAGAAAGCTTCCTCAACAGTTTCATGAAATCAATGCGGGAATGGTGTATCTTTGCTGAAATACAGGGAACCGTGAATAACTGAACAAATATATATTTATGAAATTGCAAAAACAGGAGTTGCCATGGAGCTTATCGATATTTACGACCAAAACGGCGTACCCACCGGCGCTGTACGGGATAAGGAAACGCCCCTGGCCCCGGACGAATACCGCATGGCAGTGGGAATGTGGATTGTGGACGCAGACGGCAGGATATTCCTCACCCGCCGCAGTATGGAAAAGAAATACGCGCCGGGAAAGTGGGAGAATCCAGCCGGTCATGTACAGGCAGGGGAGTCCCCTGTTCACGCAGTGATACGGGAGCTGCATGAGGAGACTGGCCTTACTGTTGCCGAGGCGCAAATTACCCTTTTGGGCTGCTCATGCAGCTGGCCCTATCTGGGGCGGGATTTCGGCGTACATATGAACGTGGACCTGAGCCAGGTGCGGTTTCAGAAAGGGGAGACCTGTGACGCGAAATGGGTCAGCTTCGCTGAATTCGCCGCTATGGCAAAGGCAGGGGAATTTGCTCCCTCTTTAACCAGCCATATGAGGGATTACCGGGAGGCTTTTCTGAAATTCACAGGACACCCCGGGAGTAAAGCACTTGATTTTTTGGAGGCAGACAGATGAAATTATGGAAAGGCCGCTTTCAAAAGGAGGCTGACCCCAGGACCAATGACTTCAACTCAAGCATTGCCTTTGACAGCCGTATGTACAGGCAGGACATTGAGGGCAGTATTGCCCACGCCACCATGCTGGGCAGGCAGGGCATCATTGGCGAGAACGAGAGTATGAAGATTTGCGTGGAGCTGGGGAAGATTCGGGATGACCTGGATGCCGGTGTGCTGGCCATCGACCCGGACGCAGAGGACATCCATACCTTTGTGGAGCAGGAGCTCACGGCCCGGCTGGGAGACGCAGGCAAGCGTCTGCATACCGGTCGCAGCCGCAACGACCAGGTGGCTTTGGATATTCGCCTGACCCTTCGGGAGGACTGCGCAGGGCTGAAAGCCCAGTTAAAGGAATTGATTTCGGTTTTGTGTAAAGAGGCGAAGCTTTACAGTGATGCCGTCATGCCGGGCTATACCCACATGCAGAGAGCCCAGCCTGTCACCTTTGGGCACCATCTGATGGCCTATGCGGAGATGCTGCTGCGGGATGTCTCCCGTCTTGACGATGCCATAAGGCGGATGAATTACTCTCCCTTGGGCAGCGGCGCTTTGGCGGGGACCACCTATCCTTTGGACCGGGAAATGACCGCAAAGCTGCTTGGCTTTACAGCTCCTGCACAAAACAGCCTTGATGCAGTTGCAGACCGGGACTTCTGCGCAGAGATTGTTTTTGCGGTGTCGCTGTGCATGGCACATCTTTCCCGGCTCTGCGAGGAGCTGGTGCTCTGGTGCTCCTGGGAGTTCCGCTTTATTGAGTTGGACGACGCCTACTGTACAGGCTCCAGTATTATGCCACAAAAGAAGAATCCGGACCTGGCTGAGCTGATTCGCGGAAAGTCAGGCAGGGTGTTCGGCGATTTGATAGGATTGCTTACCATGATGAAAGGGCTTCCCCTTGCCTATAACAAGGACATGCAGGAGGACAAGGAGGCAGTATTCGATGCGGTGGATACCTTGAAGCTGTGTCTTACGCCTTTGATTCCCATGCTGGATACCATGAAGGTACGAAAGGATCATATGCGGGCAGCGGCAGCAGGCGGCTTTATCAATGCGACAGACTGCGCGGACTACCTGGTATCCGTAAAGGGGCTCCCCTTTAGAGATGCCTATAAAATAACCGGCGAACTGGTGGCATTGTGTATCGAACAGAAGCTAACCCTGGAAACATTGCCGCTACAGCAGTACCAAGCGGTGTGTCCGGACTTTGACGAGGGAGTCTATGAAGCGATTTCCCTTGACAAGTGTGTCAGTGACAGAAAGGTTCTGGGAGGGCCTGCGCCGGAGAATGTGCGGGCTCAAGCCAAACGGGTGTTAGAGCTGGTAGAAGAAATGGATAAGCGAACGGGTGATTGCTGAACTGATTTGGCAAGCACCGTCTCTGTAAAGCATATTTGTTTACAGAGCCGGTGTGAAATTCTAAAGCCGTACATATATTGTCATTTCCAATACAGATACTTTCTTTTCCAGTGTTCGATCGGAGATTTATATGCTGTACCATAAAAATTTACAGGGGTAATCAACATGAAATTTATTGATGGCGGCGTTACCGCTGCCCATGGCTTTTCTGCCAGCGGCATCCACTGTGGCATCCGGAAAAATCGCTCCAAGCTGGACCTGGCTTTGATCGTCAGTGAGCGGGAGTGCGCCGCAGCCGGTGTATATACGCAGAATGTGGTAAAGGGCGCGCCGGTGACAGTCACTCAAAAGAATATCGCGGATGGCAGGGCTTGGGCGGTGATCTGCAACTCTGGCATTGCCAATACTTGTGCGCCGGACGGCATGGAGACAGCAGAGGAGATGTGCCGTATTGCCGCTGAGACCTTGGAGCTGCGTCCAACTGATATTGTCGTGGCCTCTACGGGCGTGATTGGACCCTCTCTGCCTATTGAAAATATTCGTGCTGCAGCCCCGCAATTAAAGGCGGCGCTCAGCCCGGAGGGCTCTCCCGCAGCGGCAACCGCGATTATGACCACTGACACGATTGCCAAGGAGGCGGCAGTCTGCTGTACGATTGGGGGCAGAGAGGTCCGCGTCGGCGGCATTTCCAAGGGCAGTGGGATGATTCATCCCAACATGGCAACCATGCTTTGCTTTATTACCAGCGACTGTGCCATTGCCCCGGACATGCTGCAAAAAGCAGTAAAGGCCGCCGCAGACGCTACCTTTAATATGATCAGCGTAGATGGCGATACCTCTACCAATGACACCTTTGTGGTACTCTCCAACGGTGCGGCGGGCAACCAGGAGATTACTGGAGAAGGCGAAGACTATGCGCAGTTTGTGGAGGCCCTGACTGCTGTCAGCAGAAAGCTTGCCATGCTGATGGCCAAGGACGGCGAGGGGGCCAGCAAGCTTTTGACCGTCCGTGTGGAGAATGCCGCCAGCCTGGACGCTGCCCGAGTGATTGCCCGGAGCGTGAGCTGTTCCAGCCTGTTCAAGTCGGCCATGTTTGGAAATGATGCCAATGCCGGAGCCCGTGGGCTGTGCGCCGCTGGGTATTCTGGGGCGCAGTTTGACCCGGAGAAGGTCGACTTGGCTTTTCAGTCAGCCAAAGGTCGGGTAGACATTGTAAAGGCGGGCGCTTTCCTGGACTTCTCTGAGGAACTGGCGCTGGTAATTTTGAAGGAACCTGAGATTGAGACGGTCCTTAACCTGCACATGGGCAATGCTTCCGCGGAGGCATATGGCTGTGACCTGACCTATGATTATGTGAAAATCAATGCGGACTACCGTACCTGATGGAGGAGCTATGAGCAAAAAGCCTCTGGGTATACAGAGCCTGTGGGAACTGGCGGCAGCAGTCATGGCCGTGTTGCTTTATCTGGACTTTCTGGTTATTGCCCTGTTGGGCGCAGCGGCTATAGGCGTACTGTTTCTTGACCCAGTACCGGCAGTTTTTACAGGGCTCCTTCTGCTGCTGGGCATCCTCTGTCATCTGATGACCCGGCGTCGGACAGGAAAGCTGTGGCGCAGGCTGCTGCTGGGTGGTATTGCCGCTGACTTTCTGGTAGTGGCATTTTATGTTCTGACTGCAGTAGTCATGGTGATGGCCTGGCAGTGACCAGCCGGCGGGAAAGGAGAAAAGCATATGCAGGTATCAAACAGCGAGCGGGCCAATATTCTGGTGCAGGCCCTGCCTTATATCAAAAAGTATGCGGGAGTGACCGTAGTCGTAAAATATGGCGGTAACGCCATGCTGAATGAGGAGCTGAAGTCTGCCGTGATGAGCGACATTGTGCTCATGCAGCTTGTGGGCATCAATGTGGTGCTGGTTCACGGCGGCGGGCCGGAGATCAACGCCATGCTGGCAAAGATCGGTAAGGAGAGCAAGTTTGTGGGCGGTCTGCGCTACACAGACCAGGAGACCATTGAGATCGTCCAGCAGGTGCTGGCGGGGAAGGTCAACAAGGACCTGGTACAGCTGCTGGAGAGTGCCGGCGGCAAAGCTATTGGCCTGTGCGGCCTGGATGGCTCTCTGTTGAAGGCGGACCGGATGGAGGCAGACCTGGGCTTTGTGGGGGAGATTCGGGAGGTCAACGCCGACATTCTCCACAATGCAGCCAAGAATGGGTATGTTCCCATTGTCTCTACCGTGGCGGCAGGGTATCATGGGGAGGTCTACAACATCAATGCCGATGTGGCAGCAGCCCGTATTGCCGCTGAGCTGGGAGCCATGAAGCTTATTCTTATGACAGATGTACGGGGTCTGCTGCGGGATAAAGAGGACGAGAGCACGATTATCCCGGTAGTAAATGTCAGCGATGTCCGTCGTTTGAAGAAGGAGGGCGTCATCAGCGGAGGGATGATCCCCAAAATCGACTGCTGTGTAGACGCAGTGCGCCGGGGCGTGGGCCGGGCTCACATTATTGACGGCCGGATTGCCCATTCGATTCTGGTGGAGCTGTTCACTGACGAGGGTATTGGCACCATGTTTTATTGATGGGGGGAATCAATTTGCGCTTTCAGGAAATCAAGGAACAGGAACAGCAATACATCATGCACACCTATGGCCGTGTGGACGTATCGCTGGTAAAGGGAGAGAATGCCCGGGCCTGGGACGCCCAAGGAAAAGAGTACATTGACTTTACCTCTGGCATTGGCGTCAACTGTTTGGGCTACAGCGACCCTCAGTGGTCTGCTGCTGTAGCCCGGCAGGCCCAGACCATTCAACATATCTGCAACTATTATTATTCCCCGGAAAATACCGCGCTGGCCCAGGAGCTCTGTGAGGCTGCGGGTATGGCGCAGGCCTTTTTTTGCAACTCCGGGGCAGAGGCCAATGAATGCGCGGTCAAAATTGCCCGCAAATATGGGGAGCCCCGGGGCGCGTATAGAATTGTCACTCTGACGAACTCTTTTCACGGCCGCACACTTACAACGCTGGCAGCTACCGGCCAGGAGGTTTTTCATAAGGATTTCCTGCCGTTGACGGAGGGATTTCTCTACGCCGAGGCCGGGGACCTGACGGGAATCGAGAAGCTGCTGGACAGCTCTGTCTGCGGAGTGCTGATGGAAACGGTTCAGGGCGAGGGCGGCGTGGTGCCTATGGAGCCGGATTTTGTCCGGGGCCTGCGCAGTCTCTGTGATAAAAAGAATGTGCTGCTGATGATGGACGAGGTCCAGACCGGCGTGGGCCGGACCGGCTGCTTCTACAGCTATCAGGGCATGGGTGTGCAGCCGGATGTGGTCACCAGCGCCAAGGGGCTGGCAGGAGGATTGCCCATCGGCGCCTGTCTGGTAGGGGAGAAGCTGCGGAATATTCTCAAGCCCGGGCAGCAGGGCTCTACCTTTGGGGGCAATCCGGTGGTGTGCGCCGGGGCCAGAGAGGTGGTCCGGCGGGTCAGCCAACCTGATTTTCTCAGGAAGGTTACGGAAAAAGCC
The DNA here is from genome assembly GCA_910587835.1 of uncultured Oscillospiraceae bacterium. Taxonomy (GTDB): domain Bacteria; phylum Bacillota; class Clostridia; order Oscillospirales; family Acutalibacteraceae; genus Acutalibacter. Next base: position 16,902 of record CAJUNQ010000094.1, read on the forward strand.
GCATATTTCCGTCAGCGTTTGGAGGCTCTGCCTCAGGTGGAGTTTATTCGGGGACAAGGGCTTATGCTGGGCATTCAGCTGAAAACCGGCAATGCCCATGATGTATTGATACAGTGTGCGGAGCAGGGACTGCTGGTGCTTACCGCCAAGGAGCTGGTCCGGTTTTTACCGCCGTTGACCATCACCCAGGAGGAGATCGATCAGGGGCTGGCCATATTCGCAAAAGTATTGCAGGAGGTCAACGAAAAATGAAGCATCTGTTAAAGCTGTTGGACATGACTGGCGAGGAGATCATTGAGGTGCTGAACCTGGCCGATCAGCTGAAATATGAGACCAAGCACGGCATTGAGCACCACCATCTCAAGGGCAAATGTCTGGGCATGATTTTTGAGAAGTCATCTACCCGCACCCGGGTCTCCTTTGAGGTGGGCATCAACCAGTTGGGCGGCTATGCGGTGGTGCTGGGGGCCCAGGGCTCCCAGATCGGCCGGGGCGAACCAGTACAGGATACCGCCCGGGTGCTGTCCCGGTATGTGGACGGCATCATGATCCGTACCTTTGCGCAGCAGGAGGTGGAGGACCTGGCCAAGTTCGGCAGTGTGCCGGTGATCAATGGCCTGACAGACTTCTGTCACCCCTGCCAGGTCCTGGCTGACCTGATGACAGTCCGGGAATTCAAGGGCTCGCTGGAAGGGCTGAAGCTGTGCTTTATCGGTGATGGGAATAATATGATGAACTCCCTGATTGTTGGAGGGCTGAAGGTGGGCATGACAGTTGCGGTTGCCTGCCCGGAGGGCTACCGTCCGCCCCAAGAGATACTGGACTTTGCCGCCCAGTATGATTGCTTCGAGCTGACAGACGACCCAATGCAGGCCGTGAAGGATGCGGATGTTGTCATTACGGATGTATGGACCTCGATGGGCCAGGAGGAGGAGCGGAAGAAGCGGGAGGAGGCTTTTGCAGGCTACTGTATTAACAGTAAGCTGATGGCACAGGCCAAGCCTGACGCAATGGTTCAACACTGTCTGCCTGCCCACCGGGGCGAGGAGATTACAGAAGAAGTGTTTGAGGCACACGCCGCCTACATTTTTGAGGAGGCGGAAAACCGCCTTCACGCTCAAAAGGCTGTTATGGTCAAGACAATGGCCTGACTAACTGAAAGCTCCTGAGACAAAACTGCCTGTTGACTGGGAAAATTTTAGGTTTCCCTATAGTCAACAGGCAGTTTTATTGGGACATGTTCAAGACACAATATTTGATTCTACTGAGACAGCCTGTCGCTGGCTCCAATAGTGGGCAGAATGCCTGCGCTTCGCAGAAGAGAATAGAGCATAAAGAAACCAACGGTATAAACGAGCACCCATAAGCTTCCAGCAGCCAGGGAGAAATAAACAGCCGCCAGCATGGCCAAAGGGTGGACCTGAATGGTGGAAGCCACCAGTTTGGGCTCAATGACCTGCCGGACGCAGGTCATAACCAGCCAGCCAATCAAAAGGCCAAGTCCCCGGCCATATTCTCCCAGCAGCAGTTGATATACAGCTAATGGGCCGAATACGATGCCTGGTCCCAGTACGGGCAGCACGTCTGCCACACAGGTAATCACTGCGGTAATCAGAGGAAAGGGCAGTTTCAGGATAGACAAAACCACAAACGCCTCACAAAAGCTGATAAAATAAATCAGCGCATAGGAGAGCACATACCGCCGGCCGGTTCCTGTGGAGGTTTTTGCCGCCGATTTCAGCAAGCTCAAGCCTTTGCGGCTGAACAATTTCATCGCCCAGTCGCGGAGCGCCTCAAAGTCCCGGGCAATAAAGAATGCAGCAAAGGTAGTGACCAGCAGCATAGTCACTACAGTGGGCAGTGAAGTGAGCAGGCCCAGAATCTTGCCCATGGCTGTAAAAACCAAGCCCGCGCTCTCCTTCAGAAAATCTGTCAGCTGCTGTTGATTCTGCTCCCAAAAGCTTCCGTCCCATTTTTGAAAAAATGCGCTGATCTTCTGAAAAAAAGCCCGCACCGGAGGCGAAAACTCCGGGAAGCCCCCTTGAGCCGCCCGGAGTAAAAAGCTGGTGATTTCTCCCACAGCATAGCAGCCCAGCAGCGCCAACGCTGTAAAAAGCAGCAACAATGCAAGCACTGTTACCATGCCGGAGGCAACAGGATGGGGGAGGGCGAGCTTACTCTCCGCAAAACGGATTACGGGCTGCAGAGCCGCCGCAGTCAGCAACCCCAAGAGAAAGGGGAGAGTGTAGAGAAATGTAAACTTCCATAACAGAAAGACCACAGTATATCCAGTCCAGAACAGCCCCAGTGGAATCAGGCGTTTCCAAGCGCTCCATTGAAACATGGTTTCCCTCCAAGCATGGCTTTGCTTTTAATATGTGGACCTGAAGGGAAAATATGCGTGAAAGGATGCGCCTTAAATACCTGGCCGAATCTCAGATTTGCGGAGCACCGTTTCCCGCTCCTTGCCATCCAGACCAGTCAGCAGCCACATGACAGAGACGCCCAGAATGTCCGACAGAGCCAAAAGCTCCATATCGGTGACATAACGGATCTGCCCCTCCAGCTTGGACAGGCCTGAGGCGTTCAGGTCCACGCCGCGAACCTGCAGCTGGGCCAGAAGCTCTTTTTGCTTCATATTCTGGTTCTTCCGGGCCGATTCCACCCTGGCCCCGATGAGATTCTTTGTTCCCAAGGGTTGTCCTCTCAGCCTCATAGATCCGAGCCTCCCTCAAATAAAATTAAGATATTTATTATATCTTCTCCTTAAGTTTACATTATAGAGGAAGACTGATAAAAAAGCAAGCTTTTTTAAAAAATAATTTGGTGTAGTTCTCAAATAGCAAAATAAAGCTGTACTTTTTTGGCTGAGACTGGTATAATGAACGGGACAGTCCCCAAAGGCCTTTCTAGAGGTGGTTTCACGGATGTGATTCGCAGAAACGGCCACAATAATTCGGGTGTCAAAGGAGCGATTTTTTTGAACGGTAGGTTTTCTGAGCGGGGCTTGACCATGCTCACCGATTTTTATGAGCTGACCATGGCCAACGGCTATTTGCTGGGTGGTTTTAAGGACACCATCTGCTATTTTGATATGTTTTTCCGAAAGGTTCCTGACAATGGGGGCTTTGCCATTATGGCCGGTGTGGAACAGCTGGTAGAGTACCTCAGCAGCCTGCGCTTTACAGAGGAGGACATTGCCTATCTGGAAGGGCGGAAGATTTTTTGCCCTGAGTTCTTGGAATATCTGCGAAATTTCCGGTTCACCTGTGATGTGTGGGCCATTCCAGAGGGCACGCCTATTTTTCCCGGCGAACCCATTGTAACTGTGCGCGGCCCGGTGATTCAGACCCAGTTTGTAGAGACTATGGTTCTCCTTTGCATCAACCATCAAAGCCTGATTGCCACCAAGTCAAACCGTATTGCCCGGGCCGCCCAGGGTCGGGCTGTTATGGAGTTCGGCTCCCGCCGGGCCCAGGGCTTTGACGGCGCGGTCTATGGGGCCAGAGCCGCTTATATCGGCGGCTGCGCTGGCACTGCCTGCACAGTCAGCGACCAGCTTTTTGGTGTGCCTGCGCTGGGTACTATGGCACACAGTTGGGTTCAGCTTTTCAACAGTGAATATGAGGCCTTCAAGGCCTATGCGGAGGCTTACCCTAGCAACTGTATGCTTTTGGTAGACACCTACAATGTATTGAAATCCGGTGTGCCAAACGCCATTAAGGTCTTCAACGAGGTGCTGGTTCCCAACGGATACCGGCCGGCGGGCATCCGTATTGATAGCGGCGACATCACCTACCTCTCCCGCAAAGCCCGGAAACTGCTGGACGACGCGGGTTTTGAGGACTGCAAAATATGCGCTTCCAATTCCTTGGACGAGCATATTATCCGGGACATGCTGGCTCAAGGGGCAAAGGTAGACTCCTTTGGCGTAGGCGAGCGGCTGATCACTTCCTCGTCCGAGCCGGTTTTCGGGGGCGTTTACAAGCTGGTTGGAGTAGAGAATGCCGACGGCACGGTTACGCCAAAAATCAAGATCAGCGAAAACGTTGCCAAAATCACCACCCCGGGCTTCAAAAGTGTATGGCGGCTGTTTGACAAGGAGACCGACAAGGCCATTGCCGATGTGGTGGCCATGCATGACGAGGTGATTGACGAGGAAAAGCCCTATGTTCTTTTTGACCCCAACCATACCTGGAAGCGTAAGACTGTGGAAAACTTCCATGCCGTGCCCCTGCTGACACAGATTTTCAAGGCTGGTGAGTGTGTGTACACCCCTCGGGCGCTGAACGCCATCAAGGCTTACTGTGCCGCCCAGGTAGACTCCCTTTGGGAGGAGGTCATCCGGTTTGAAAATCCTCACAACTACTATGTGGACCTGTCTCAAAAGCTGTGGGATGAAAAAAACCGGATGCTCTCTGAAAAAAACTATTGACAGAGACCGTCTATATCCTATAAAATGAAGCATGTGAGCAAGCCGGGCAGTTGCGGGCGCGAGGCGAAAGCGCGCGTCTGAGGAAAGTCCGAGCTCCACAGGGCAAGGATAACGGCTAACCGCCGCCGGGGGCGACCCCAGGGAAAGTGCAACAGAGATATACCGCTGAAATCAGCCGTCAGGCCAGTTTCAGTAAGGGTGGAAAGGCGAGGTAAGAGCTCACCGGCGCGTGGGAGACCACGCGGCCCTGTAAACCCTATCCGGAGCAACACCGTGGAGGAACATTCAGCGCGGCCCGCGCGTTCCGTGGAGGTGGCGTGAGCCTGCTGGCAACGGCAGGCCAAGATAGATGACTGCTCAAGACAGAACTCGGCTTACAGACTTGGTCACAGTGAAAGGGGCGCCTGCAAGCGCTCCTTTTTGCTTTATTGATCCAGTTCATACTCCCGATAGTTGGCGTTCTGCCGGCAGAAAAAGCCCATGCTGTCCCAGAACGCATTGCCGGGCCCATTATCGGCCAAAGCAACCAGTGCCGCCCGATGAATCCCCTGGTCCCTCAAGGCGTCGACCGCATGGCGGACCAGCTCCTGTCCCAGCCCATGCCGGCGGTAAGCCTCAGCTACCGCCAGATGATAGATATAACCCCGGCGACCGTCATGCCCTGCCAGGACTGTGCCAATCAAACGCCCCTCACTTTCAGCGGTAAAGCAGGTCTCCGGGTTGCGGCGAAGATATCTCTCAAATCCTTCCTGAGAGTCGTCTGCAGCGGTTAATCCCAGTCCGGAGGAACTCTCCCATAGGGTGACAGCTTGCTTGTAATCGCTTGCTTTCATCAGTCTGATTAGCATGTTGCAGCCTCCTGGTAATGAATAAAAATTAAAATTTTAGAATAAATATACCAGTTTTTAGCCCGACTGTCAAGCAATCGGCATCAAATAAAAAGAATGCGCGATTTTTTCTCAAAATACATAGTAAAACTCGGTGGAGACTCATAAAATATTGTCTGAATTTATTATGTAAAAGGCTGGCATCCAGTTTAACAGGACTGGGTACAAAATGATTCCGCTACTTGCGTGCCGAGCTGCTTTGCGGTATAATGAAACTGGCAAGGCTGGTGATATCCTTGAGACAGACAAAGCCCCGTTTTCTTTCCGGCAGACTGTTGGGCGTAATCCTTGCGGCGCTTCTGGTGTTCTCCTGCACACCGGCAGGCAACGCCATGTGGAAATATCTGGGGACTGCCTCCGGCTTCGGTGACTGGGGCCAGGAACCGCCTCAACTGGAAATACACCTGATTTATGTAGGAAAGGCTGACGCGATTTTGATCAAAAGCCAGGGTCAAGCCGCTTTGTTAGACGCCGGACAGGCTGTGTCAGCAGGAGAGGTTATTGACTATCTCTACCGGCACGATGTGGAAAGACTGGATTATCTCATCATGTCCCACCCGGACCGGGACCATATTGGGGGAATGCCCCAGATCTTGCAGGAGCTGCCAGTGGCAGAGCTTTTGCAGCCGCCGCTCTCTCCCGCCCTTCAGCCCGAGTCGCAGGAGTTTTCTGACTTACTGGCTGGTCTGGAAGAGCTTTCCGTGCCGCAGACCCAGTGGTGGATGGGGGAGAGCATCTATTTAGGCGGCGCATGTCTCACTGCCATCGGCCCTGTTACGCAATATGACAGTACCAACAACGCCTCTTTGGTATTGCGGCTCACCTATGGCGATTTTACCGCGCTGTTCTGCGGAGATATGGAATATGAGGCAGAGCAGGGGCTGATTCTCAGCGGGCAGAATCTCAAGGCTGATTGGCTGAAGGTGGGCCATCATGGCAGCAGCACCTCCAGCAGCCTGCGTTTTCTTTGGGAGGTATCGCCCCAATACGCTGCTATTTCCGTAGGGCCGGACAGAAATGACCTCCCCCGGGAGGATGTACTGTCCCGTTTAGAGGAGGCAGGCGCAAAAATCTACCGCACCGATGTAGACGGCGATATTCTTTTCGCCTATGACGGGAAGAATTTGACAGTTAAAACAGAAAAATAAAGGAGGAATTAGCCGGTGAAGCAGTTAATTATTGACCGGTTTGAGGGGAAGTTCGCCATTTGTGAGGACAAGGAGCAGAAGTATTTTGCGATTGAGGTAGAAGAACTGCCCCAGGGGGCCGCAGAGGGCAGTGTGCTGGAAATTACCAACGAGGGAGAATTGCAGCTGAATCAGGAAGAGACCCAGGCCCGGCGGGAGCGCATTGCTGCCAAACAGCGCAAAGCCTTTAACAGGACATAAGAAAAAGCTGACGTGGAGAAGACCACGCCAGCTTTTTCTCCATAAAGCAATAGGGACAGAGGGGGCGGCATCACAGCTTTTTCAGTTCCCGGGCAGACTTCATCTGCTTGTAGGAAAAGCGCAGGGGCGAGCTTCGTTTCAGATGCAGGCCGTCGATCTCCTTGCGGCGCATGTGGACGCTCTGCACCAACCCAAAGCCCAGATACAGGCACATGGATGAGGAGCCGCCTGCGCTGAAAAAGGGCAGAGTAATGCCCATAACCGGCAGCAGGGCCAGGCACATGCCAATATTCCAGACCGCCTGCAAAGCGATCATGCCAAAAAAGCCAAAGCAGACATACCGGCCCAGCTCGTCACGGGAGGAGTGGGCCACATGAAGCACCTTGAGCATAAAAAACAGCAGCAACAGAATAATCAGAGAGCACCCCAGAAAGCCCAGCTCCTCACCGGCCACAGAGAAGATATAGTCGCTTTGTTGAAAGGTTACCACATTGCTGGACACCCGAGAGCCCTGAAAGAGCCCCTGTCCCTTGAACCCGCCGCTGCCAATGGAGATGCGGCCCTGCCATTGCTGATAACCGTCTCCCATCCGGATATCCGGGTCTGTGTCCAGGTTGAACACTGCCACAAACCTCTGCTTCTGATAGTCCGGCATATAGTACTGCCAGACAATGGGCAGCCCGATTACAATAGCTCCGGCCAGCATGGCAAAGTACCGCAGCTGCACCCCAGCCGCAAGGCTCATGCAGAGGAACATGGCAAAAAACACAATGGCCGCGCCCATGTCTCCCTGCAGCATGCATAGAGCCATGTAGACGCCTGCATGTCCCGCCAGCAGGATAACCTGAAGGGGCTCGTCCATGCGGCCTCGTTTGTTCAGAACGTCCAGATGCTTGGCATAGGTGAGCATAAAGGCGATTTTCACCAGCTCAGAGGTCTGAAAGGTCCGTCCGCCCAGGCTGATCCACGCTCGGGCGTCCACACCGCCGGCTCCCTGAATCCGTTCTCCAAAAACAAAGGTGTAGATCATGAGAAAGACGCAGAAGCCCTCGATCAGATACCAAAGATTAGAAATTTCCGCATAGTCCATCATGCTGACAATAATGGCGCCTACCGCCCCCAGGGCCAAGGGGAACAGCTGGGCTCGGAAATAATCCACAGGCGAGGCGCGGGACACGCTTTTCAGCAAAATCAGGCTATATACGCTGATCGCGGCCAGCAGCAGCCAGAGGATAATGTCCGCCCGGCGAAGGTAGCTCAATACACTTTTAAAGGCTTGATTCAACATGGTATTTTCCTCTATAGAAGTATAAAAAGAGAGTTGGCTTGCAATTTGATTTCATTTTCCTTTTGTGTAGTATAACACAGCGCAAAGGTTTAAGCAAGTTTTTTTGATTCGGGCTTTACTAATTGGGGAAAGTCATTTATAATGGGGGAGAGCAAGACTAAATTTGACAGAAAGGTGTTGAAGGAAGCGTATGCTGACGGATATCGAGATCGCCCAAAGCGCTAAGCTGAAGCCGATTAAAGAGGTAGGGGAGAGTCTGGGGCTTCTGGAGGACGAGCTGGAATTTTACGGCAAGTATAAGGCAAAGATTGCCGATGGAGCCTTTCAGCGGCTGGCTGGCAAGCCCAATGGCAAGCTGATTCTGGTGACAGCCATCAACCCCACCCCTGCCGGAGAGGGCAAGACCACCACCACCGCCGGGCTGGGCCAGGCCATGGCCAAAATCGGCAAGAATGCCATCATTGCCCTGCGGGAGCCCTCTCTGGGCCCGGTGTTCGGCATCAAGGGCGGCGCGGCTGGCGGCGGCTATGCCCAGGTGCTGCCTATGGAGGACATCAACCTGCATTTTACCGGCGACATGCACGCCATCACCTCTGCCAATAACCTGTGCTGCGCCATGCTGGACAACCATCTGCAGCAGGGGAACTCTTTGGGCATTGACCCCCGGCGTATTCTCATCAAGCGCTGCCTGGATATGAACGACCGGGCGCTGCGCAATGTGATTGTGGGCCTGGGCGGCAAAATCAACGGTGTGCCCCGGGAGGACAACTTCATCATCACCGTGGCCAGCGAGGTCATGGCTATTTTGTGTCTGGCCAAAGACATGCCTGACCTGAAAAAGCGTTTGGGCAGCATTCTGATTGCCTATAATTATGAGGGGAAGCCTGTCTATGCCAGAGATATCAAGGCTGAGGGAGCCATGGCCGCTCTGCTGCGGGATGCGGTAAACCCCAACCTGGTCCAGACCCTGGAGGGTACTCCCGCCATTATGCACGGCGGACCCTTTGCCAACATTGCCCACGGATGCAACTCCGTGCGGGCTACCCGTCTGGCGTTGAAGCTGGCAGACTATTGCATCACCGAGGCTGGCTTTGGCTCTGATTTGGGCGCGGAAAAGTTTATGGATATCAAGTGCCGTATGGCTGGGCTCTCTCCCGACTGTGTAGTTGTTGTGGCTACAGTGCGGGCCTTGAAATACAATGGCGGTGTGGCAAAGGGAGAACTGGCCGCAGAAAACGTGGATGCGTTGAAAAAAGGCATAGTCAACCTGAAAGCACATGTTGACAATATGCGCAAATATGGCGTACCTGTGGTGGTGGCTATCAACCGCTTTGGCACTGACACAGACGGGGAGATTCAGGTCATTGACGATTGCTGCAAGGAGCTGGGTGTGCGCTATGCCCTGTCCGAGGTATTCGGCAAGGGCGGCGAGGGCGGCATGACCCTGGCAGAGACCGTCTGTCAGGTGATCAGTGAGAATGAGGGGAAGACCCACTTTGCGCCCATCTACCCAGATGAGGCATCGGTTGAGGAGAAGATTGAAACCATTGCCAAAACGATTTATGGCGCGGACAGTGTCACCTTCACCAATCAAGCCCTTAAGTCCTTGAAGGAGATCAAAGCTCTGGACGGAGACAAAATGCCCGTTTGCATTGCCAAAACCCAGTATTCTCTCTCTGACGATCCCACTCTGCTGGGCCGTCCCACAGGCTTCGCGGTGACTATTCGCGACCTGAAGCTCTCCTCTGGCGCAGGCTTTGTGGTGGCCTATGCGGGGGATATTATGACCATGCCCGGCCTTCCCAAAGTACCTGCCGCAGAGAAGATCGACGTGGACGACAACTCGGTGATCCATGGGTTGTTCTGACAAGGTCAAAAGCTTCACAACCCGCTCTGCCAGTGAAACGCAGGCGTTGGGCGCGGCCTTGGCAGAGCAGTTAGCCGGCGGTGAAGTGATTGCCTTTACAGGAGGGATGGGCGCTGGCAAAACCGCATTTACCCGTGGTCTGGCTATCGGACTGGGGGCGGGGGATGTTGCCAGCAGTCCTACCTTCGCAATCGTCAACGAATATACTGGCCGTTTGATTCTGGAGCATTTTGACATGTACCGCATTGACGGCTGGGAAGATTTATATTCTACAGGCTTTTTTGACTATCTGGACACAGACCGGGTGCTCGCTGTGGAGTGGAGCGAAAACATTGAATCTGCTCTGCCGGAGGGAACAATCCGGGTGGATATTCGCCCGGGGAATGCGGAAAATGAGCGTCAAATAACCATAAATGGATGGAAAGGAGCGCGGTAAGATGCTGGTGCTGGGAATAGACGCGTCCGCTGGACCGGCTTCTGCCGCAGTGGCGCAGGATGGCCGGCTGTTGGGAGAGTTTTTTGTGAACACCAAGCAGACCCACAGTCAAACGCTCCTGCCGATGACAGAGGCATTGCTGTCAAGTCTTGACCTTGCCTGCAAAGACCTGGACAGCATCGCGGTAACCCATGGGCCGGGCTCTTTCACAGGGATACGGATAGGAGTTGCATGTGTAAAGGGAATCGCTTTTCCGTTTGATATCCCCTGCTGTGCTATTTCGACCTTAGAGGCGATCGCATATGGCGGGTTATGCTGTAAAGGCGATATCCTGTGCGCTGTGATGGACGCCCGCTGTGGACAGGTATATCAAGCTCTTTTTGAGGCGGGAGAGCATGGCCTTGTCAGGTTAACAGAGGACCGGGCTGTCTCCATTCAGGAGCTGGGTGAGGAGTGCCGTGAATATGGGGAGCGGCTGCTCCTGCTGGGAGACGGTGCAGCGTTGTGTCATAATGAGTTCAGTATTTGGGGCGCCCGGCTGGCTCCTGAGAATACGCGCTTTCAGCGCGCTGGCAGCGTCGCGCTGCTGGCGGCTGGGCGGCCTACAGTCAGTGCGGAGGAACTGCTGCCCATGTACCTTCGTATGCCTCAGGCGGAACGGGAATTAAAAGCGAAACAAGAACAGGGAAAGGGATGATAACCATGAAAATCGCGTTAGGCTGTGATCATGGCGGCTTCGAGGTTGCTCAGACGCTTCGGGCCTATCTGCGGGACCAGGGGATCGAATATCAGGATTTTGGTACTAACAGCACAGAGTCGGTGGACTACCCGCCCATTGCCGCCAGCGTCGCTCGGGCTGTAGTTGAGGGGCAGGCGGACCTGGGGGTGCTGGTGTGCTCTACTGGCATTGGTATTTCCATTGCGGCTAACAAAGTGAAGGGAGCGCGTGCAGCTGTGTGCACCAATGAGCTCTGCGCACGCCTTACCCGCAACGACAATGATTCCAATATTCTTTGTATAGGCGGCAAGGTGGTGGATTGCGATACCGCAGTCAAGATATTTGATACCTTTATTCATACCAGCTTTGAAGGAGGCCGCCATGCCCGCCGTGTCGGCCAGATTGTGCAAATTGAAAACGGGGAGCTGTAAGGAGGAAATTTTGAATGAAAAAGTATGAGAATGTATTTGTCATGGATCATCCGCTGATTCAGCACAAGCTGACCTTCCTCCGCAGTGTGGAGACCGGGACCAAGGAGTTTCGGGAGCTGGTAAGCGAGATTGCCAACCTGATGTGCTATGAGGCAACCCGGGACCTGCCCCTGATGGAGGTGGAGACTGTGACCCCCATGCAGAAAACCATAACCAAGGTGATTGCAGGCCGTAAGCTGGCCTTTGTGCCGATTTTGCGGGCAGGGCTGGGCATGGTAGAGGGAATGCTGAAGCTGGTGCCCTCCGCCAAGGTTGGGCACATCGGCCTTTACCGTGATCATGACACCCTGAAGCCGGTGGAATATTATAACAAGCTTCCTCAGGATATTACCGAACGGGATGTTATTGTGCTGGACCCCATGCTTGCCACAGGGGGGTCTGCGCTGGACGCCATCACGATTGTTAAGCGCAGCCAGCCTAAAAGCGTAAAATTCCTGTGTATTATTGCCGCTCCTGAGGGGATTGACGCTTTGACCAAGGCGCACCCTGACGTACAGGTCTATTGTGCCGCGGTAGACGAGAGGCTGAATGAGAATGGATATATTCTCCCCGGCCTGGGTGATGCGGGAGACCGAATTTTCGGCACAATCTAACCACTCTATGACAGAACCCGAAACACGGGGCTAATAAACTATCATTTTTTGTTTTTTCATCTGAGAAGAAAGCCGGCAGCTTTGTCTCAGGGGCTTCCTTTTGACAAAAAACACAAAATATGGTAGAATGCTTATAACAGGTTTGCGGTATTCGTTCCGGTTGACTGCCGTGTTTCTTTCTGTCAGCAGGAACATCAGCTTTTATACCGCACAAATTCCATTGATTGTGGTGTGACGCACAACCGTTAGATCGCCTTATAGCTTGAATCTCTTTCCATGTATGGAACCAAGGGAGCGTTTTCATGAGCGAGATCATTACCTGTCCGATCAGCGAGGCTGTGACCTTGAACAACTTTATCGACCCCAACTTCAAGACCATGCGTCTGTCGGTGCATCTGTTGGTTCCGATTTCTTCTGAGACAGCCGCAAAATATGCTCTGCTGCCTTCCTTGGTCAGCAGAGCGACTCGGCAGTACCCGGATTATACCGCTTTGGGGGCCAGGCTGGCGGAGCTTTATGGCGCGTCTTTAGGGTGCGGCGTACAGAAAATTGGCTGCTTTCAGGAGCTGAGCCTTTCGGTGGGGGGCATTGCCAGTCGTTACGCCTTTGGGGGAGAGGATATGTTCTCGCAGCTGAGCGAGCTGCTGTTCAGCGTACTGTTTGATCCACTGAAGGATGAGGACGGACAGTTTCCTTTGGAGGGCTTTGTTCAGGAAAAACGTCAGCAGCTGGAACAGAAAGACGCGGAATGCAGCGATAAGATGATCTATGCCCACCAGCGTTGTCATGAAATTTTATTCGAGAACAGTCCTGCCGGTGTCGACCGGCTGGGCAGCCGGAAAGAAATAGAAGCCCTGGCCCGTGAAGAGCTGGCCGCCGCCTGGGAGGAGCTTTTGCGGGAGGCTAGATTTGAGATTTTTGCTTTGGGCGACTGCCAGCCGGATATGGCGCTGCTGTCGGAGCGCTTTACCGGCTATGGCAGCCCCCAAACGCTGGGAGCAGTGCCCTATACCCGGCCGGCAGGGCTCCGGCGGGTTACAGAGGAGCAGCCGGTGGCCCAGTCCAAGCTGACCATGGCCCTTCGGGCCCAGGCTGCCCCAGAGGAGCGGTTGCTGTTCCAGTTGATGAGCGCTGTGCTGGGAGAACCCACCAGCTCCAAGCTGTTCCAGAATGTGAGGGAGAAGGAGGGGCTGTGCTATTACTGTGACTCGGCGTTCTCCTGGACCAATGGCGCCCTGTTCATTGAGAGCGGAGTAGACACAGAAAACCTGGAGTATGCGGAGGAAGCGATCACCAAACAACTGCGGGCGGTACAGCGGGGAGAGATTACTCTAGAGGAGCTTCTGCACGCCAAGCTGTACCTGCGAAACTCCCTGTGCTCTGTTCGAGACTCTTTACACCGCGTGGAGGGCTGGTATCTGGGCCGGGCGTTTGATATACCGGGCCAGTCGCCCCAGCAAGCGGCAGAACTGCTCATGAGCTATAGGGCTGATGATGTGGCAGAAGCGGCCAACCGCCTCTGTCCGGCTGTGACATATACGCTGAAAGGGGGAGAGGGCTGATGGAGCTGCAAAGGGTCGAGAGTGACCGCGCCGGCGACTTTTATTATCAGGGACAGCACCCTTCTGGTCTGCGCGTCTACCTCTATCCCAAGGAAAACAGCAGCAGTACCCGGGCTGTGCTGGGCGCCAGATATGGGTCTGTTGATAACAGCTTTCAGCTGGAAGACCAGCCGGAGCCGGAGCGTATGCCGGAGGGGGTGGCCCATTATCTGGAGCATAAGCTGTTTGAAAGCCAGGAGGGGGACGCCTTTGCCCGCTATGCGGAAACCGGAGCCAACGCCAATGCCTACACAGGCTTTGAGTCTACCTGCTATGTGTTTACCTGTACGGATCAGCTGTATCAGTCCTTGGAGATTCTTCTGGACTTTGTTCAGTCCCCCTATTTCACAGAGGAGACCGTAGCGAAGGAGCAGGGCATCATCAGTCAGGAGATCAGAATGTATGACGACATGGCCAGCTGGCGTGTTATGTTTGACTATCTGAAGGCCATGTATCATGTCCACCCGGTGCGGAACGACGCGGCCGGAACCTTGGAGAGCATCTCCCGGATTACGCCGGAGCATCTGTACCGCTGTTATCACAGCTTTTATCAGTTGAGCAACATGGTCCTGGTGCTGGCGGGGCGGTTTGACGTGGACAAGGTGCTGGCTCTGTGCGACCGTATGCTCAAGCTTTCTGCTCCGGTGCAGGTTAGGCGGCTGCTTCCTTCTGAGCCTCCCGGGGTGGTCCGCTCCTTTACAGAAAGCAGGCTTCCCATTGCCATGCCGGTTTTTCAGTTTGGATATAAGGACGATGGCGGAAAGCCCCGCAGCGAGCAGGACCTGGCCGCTATGGGCGTACTGCTCTCCGTAATGGCTTCGGATGCCTCGCCCATGTTCCGGCGTTTGTTGGATGAGGAGCTGGTCAACGAGTCCAGCTTCAGCTATCAGTACTTTGAGGGGCGCGGCTTTGCCACGGTTACCTTTGGGGGCGAATCCCGGGACCCGGAGGCTGTGGCCGCAATCATCCGGGAGGAGGCCGCCCGGCTTCAGCGGGAGGGGATTCCGGAGAGGGCCTTTCAGTGGGCGAAGCGCAGTCTTTATGGAGAGAGCATCGCGTCTCTCAACAGCGCTGTAGGTATAGCCAACTGGCTGGCAGACTTCGCCCTGCAGGGCTTGGAGCCCTTTGCCTATATTAACGCCCTGGCCGGGCTCACTCTGGAACAGACCGCGGAGAAGCTGGCGGTGTTTCAGGACGATAAAACTGTACTCTCTGTGGTCCGGCCTCTGTAGGCAGGGGCATTCAACATATCATCTTCCAGAAAGGACTGATTCCCATGAGTCACCAGGTGGATTTTCCGGGACTGGGGCTGAGCTTTACCGTGAACGAGGTGGCCTTTTCCATCGGCAGCTATGATATCCGCTGGTATGGCGTGATTATTGCC
The DNA here is from genome assembly GCA_910587835.1 of uncultured Oscillospiraceae bacterium. Lineage (GTDB taxonomy): Bacteria > Bacillota > Clostridia > Oscillospirales > Acutalibacteraceae > Acutalibacter. The sequence continues at coordinate 31,990 of CAJUNQ010000094.1, forward strand.
TTTGGCTTTTTGCTGGCAATGATTTACGCCTTTCGCAGCGTGAAAAAAATGAACATTGATCTGGACCGGCTGATTGACGCGGTGATTGCCGGCACACTGGGCGGCATTGTCTGCGCCAGGCTTTACTATGTGCTTTTCTATCCCGGCGACAAATACTGGAACGACCCGATTCAGATTCTGTATATTCATGACGGAGGCATTGCCATATACGGCGGCTTTATAGGGGCCATGGTTTTTGGCGGGTTGGTGGCAAAGTGGCGGAAACTCCATGTGCCTGCGGTGCTGGACCTGGCTTCGCTGGGCTTTCTCATTGGCCAGGGTGTGGGGCGCTGGGGTAATTTTGTCAACCAGGAGTGCTTTGGTGAGACCACCACGCTGCCCTGGGGCATGAGCAGCGATAACACCCAAAGAATGTTTCCTGACAGTCTGGTGCACCCCTGTTTTCTCTATGAATCTATTCTCTGCCTGCTGGGGTTTGTGCTTTTGCACTTCTTTACCCGCCGGTTGCGCCGGTATGATGGCCAGACCTTTATTCTCTACCTGGTGTGGTACGGCGCGGTGAGGTTCTTTATTGAGGGCGCCCGTACAGACAGCCTGATGGTTGGCCCTCTGCGGGTCTCTCAGATAGTGGCGGCGGGAAGCGTGCTGGTAGGCGTAGCTCTGTTGGTGCTTTTCCGGCATCGAAAGGAGCTCTCCGGCTGTGGGAGCCCCTATGTGATGGAGTCGGTGGGCCTTACCAAAACAAAGGCAGAGGCCGAAGCCCCGGCCAGTACGATTTTCGGAGACCTTCCTCCCTTTGAAGAGGAGGATGCTTCTGGCGAGGAGGCCGGGGAGCTGGCAGCGTCAGAGGAAAAGACTGCTTCCACAGAGCCCAAGGAGGAAGCTGAAACAGAAAACACGGAGCAATAAGAATGGAGGGAAGCCTGTGGCGAAGATCATTGACGGAAAAGCCGTATCTGCTGAAGTGAAGGCCTTCGTTGCGAAGGAGACAGCCCAGCTGAAGGAACAGGGCATTGTGCCAGGCTTGGCAGTAGTGATCGTGGGAGACGACCCTGCCTCCCGGGTCTATGTAAACAACAAGAAAAAGGCCTGCCAGGAGGTGGGCTTCTATTCTGAGGAGTATGCCCTGCCAAAGGAAACCAGTCAGGAGGAGCTGCTTGCGCTGATTGATCGGCTGAACAAAGAGGCGAAAATCAACGGTATTCTTGTGCAGTCCCCTCTGCCTAAGGGTCTGGACGAGGCGGCGTTGGTAGAGGCCATTGATCCCCATAAGGATGTAGACGCCTTTCACGCCTATAATGTGGGGCGGATTATGCAGGGAAAGTTCAGCTTTCTGCCCTGTACTCCAGCTGGGGTGATGGAGCTGCTTCGCTCTGCGGGAGTAGAGGTAGGCGGAAAGCATTGCGTGGTGATCGGCCGCAGCAACATCGTGGGTAAGCCCATGGCAATGCTCCTCCTCCACCAGAACGGCACGGTGACCATTTGCCACAGCAAGACCCAGAATCTTCCGGAAATCTGCCGTTCAGCGGATATTCTGGTGTCTGCGGTGGGGAGAGCCGGCTTTGTGACTGGCAGCATGATTAAGCCCGGCGCGGCGGTTATCGATGTGGGCATGAACCGCAATGAGAACGGCGAGCTCTGCGGCGACGTGGTTTTTGAAGAGGCTGAGAGAGTCGCCGGGTATCTCACGCCGGTACCGGGCGGGGTAGGGCCCATGACCATTGCCATGCTGATGAAGAACACCCTGACCGCCGCAAAGCTGCAGAACGGGATAGGGTCCTGACAAAGGAGCCGGTTATGGGAATTTTGCTGGAAAAGATCCATTCCCCGGAAGATCTGAAAAGCCTGAGCCGCCAGGAGCTGGACCAGCTCTGTGAGGAGATGCGGGAGCTGATCATCCGCACGGTCTCCAACAATGGCGGACATCTGGCCTCCAATCTGGGGGTGGTGGAGTTGGCCGTGGCCATTGGCTTGGCATTTCAGCCGGATCGGGATGGGATTGTCTGGGATGTGGGTCATCAAAGCTATCCCTATAAGCTGCTTACCGGGCGGTATGGGGCCTTTCACACTCTGCGTCAGGAGGACGGGCTTTCCGGCTTCCCCAACCGGGAGGAAAGCTCTTACGACCACTTCACCAGCGGCCACAGCAGCACATCCATTTCCTCGGCGTTGGGATTGTCTGAGGCAAACCACCTGCAGCAAAAAGAGGGCCATGTGGTAGCTGTGATTGGAGACGGCGCCCTTACCGGCGGGCTGGCCTTTGAGGGGTTGAACAATGCCGGGCAGCTCCGGCGAAACCTAATTGTCATTCTCAATGACAACACTATGTCCATCTCTAAAAATGTAGGCTCCTTGGCCCGCTATCTCTCACACATGCGTACAAGACCCGGCTATATCAAGGCGAAAAGCAATGTGGAGGATGCACTGCGCCGCCTGCCGCTGATCGGCCGCCCGATTGCGGTGCTCATGCGCCGGGTCAAGCGAAACCTGAAAAAAATGCTGTACAGCTCCAATATATTTACTGACCTGGGCTTTGCTTATTACGGCCCCTTTGACGGCCACAATATCCGGGAGCTGACGGAAACCCTGGAATCCGCCAAGCTGCTGCATAAGCCGGTGCTTCTCCATGTCCGCACCTATAAGGGGAAGGGCTATCAGTACGCAGAACAATCTCCCACGCGCTATCATGGCCTCTCTGGCTTTGATGTGGACACCGGGGACACAGGCGAAAAGGCACAGAGCTTTTCTGACGTGCTGGGACAGACGCTCTGTGAGCTGGCGGAGAGGGACAGCCGGATTTGTGCCGTTACCGCCGCTATGGCGGAGGGGACCGGGCTCTCAGAGTTCCGCCGCCGGTTTCGTGGCCGGTTTTATGATGTGGGGATTGCGGAGGAGCATGCGGTCACCTTTGCAGGCGGACTTGCCGCAGGGGGCATGCGGCCAGTCTTTGCCGTGTACTCCACCTTTTTGCAGCGGGGCTATGACCAGTTGATTCACGATGTAGCGTTGCAAAACACGCAGGTGCTGCTGGCTATTGACCGGGCCGGTGTAGTGGGTGAAGACGGTAAAACCCACCAGGGTCTGTTTGATACGGCCTTTTTGCAGACGATTCCTGGGACAGTTCTATATTCTCCCGCCTATTTTCAGGAGTTGCGGGAGCAGCTGGCCTTTTTGAGCCGTCTGAGTTCGGGGCTCTGCGCCATTCGCTACCCCCGGGGCAAGGAGTTATATAAGCCCGCCTGGTTCCATGACACAGCGGAGCCCTTCTCTGTCTATGGAGAGGGGACCTTGTGTATCGTCACCTATGGACGCATTTTTTCCTTTGCGGCGGAGGCGGCAGAGTGTTTGCGAAAACAGGGGTATGGGGTTCGTGTGCTGAAGCTCAACCGTATTATTCCCATTGCTCCTGCCGCGATTGCCCAGTCTCTGGACTGTAAACATATCTTCTTTTTTGAGGAGGGCATCCGTCAGGGCGGCATTGGGGAGCATTTTGGCAGTATGCTCCTGGAAGCCGGTTACACGGGCGGCTACACGCTGAAAGCGGTGGACAACCCCTTTGTCAGCCATGCGCCCATGTTCCGGGCTTTGGAGCATTTGGGGCTCAGCGCAAAGGGAATCGAAGGGACGGTGCTGGAGTATCTGAGAGGGGAGGGGACTGGACATGCCCAAAAAGAGACTTGATCTGCTGGTGTTGGAGCGAAATCTGGCGCAAAGCCGGGAGCAGGCCAAAGGGCTGATTATGGCGGGAGAAATCTATGTGGATAACCAGAAGGCGGACAAGCCTGGGGACACTTTCCCTGAGGATGCTTCGATAGAGCTGCGGGGCAGTGGTCTGAGATATGTCAGCCGGGGCGGCTTGAAGCTGGAAAAGGCTATGCAGGCCTTTCAGCTGAAGCTGGACGGTTTGACCTGTATGGACATAGGTGCCTCAACCGGGGGCTTTACAGACTGTATGCTGCAAAACGGCGCCCGGCGGGTTTACTCGGTAGATGTGGGATATGGCCAGCTGGCCTGGTCTCTGCGCAACGATCCCCGTGTGGTGAACCTGGAACGCACCAACGCCCGGCGGATCACGGCGGAGCAGGTGCCGGAGGAGATCGGATTTTTTTCTGTGGATGTTTCCTTCATCTCTCTTACTTTGATTTTACCGGCAGTCCGTTTGCTGTTGGCAGAGCAGGGCAGGGGTGTCTGCCTCATCAAGCCCCAGTTTGAGGCAGGCCGGGAAAAGGTAGGTAAAAAGGGCGTGGTCCGTGACCCGGCGGTCCATGAACAGGTCATAGAAAAGATTCTGCGCTTTGCCTTGGAAAATGGCTTTTCCGTGTGCGGGTTGGACCATTCTCCCATCAAGGGACCGGAGGGGAACATTGAATACCTGATCTACCTGGAACGCTCGGAGACCCCGGAGCTGATTCCTGGGGTTCCGGCTGTGGGGGAGGTTGTGAAAGCCTCTCACGCCGCATTGGACGCATAAACAGGGAGGAAGAAATGACGCTTTATCACTATTATGACAGGCGTTCCGGCCCCTTTGTCAATCTCTCTGATCTGCCTTTGGAGGAGGCGAAGTCGGTGCTGAATACGATAAAGACAGCCCGGCCCTGCTCCCAATGCGCCCAACGTCACGATAAATATGTAGAGTACCGGCGGAATTGTGAAGCTATTCTCCGCAGGCAATTTGAGAAAAAGTCCGGCCTCATCCAGCGGCCGGCACCCTATTATCTGGTGGTAGAACACAGTCCCTGGCTGAGCACCTGGTTTGAGGAGTGCGGTGTGGTGAAAATCCCCATTGAGGAATTCGACCTGCGGACTCTGTCCTTTACCTATGGGGACTCTATGCCTACCTTCAGCCCTGCCATTCAGGATGGAAAGGAATACCGCCACAAGCTGTATACCTATTCTGAGATTTTGGATGTGATTGCCCGCTATGGTCTGCCTCAGAGCTGGAATGACGACGGAAAAAACGGACCGGAACGCTATATCGAGGTCCAGGTTTGGAGTGACGAGCCGGTAGAACGCTACCGGCAATACGCGCAGAAAGGGCGGTAGGCCAGTGAAAATTGCGGTAGCGCCAAATCCGGTAAAGAAACTGGCCCCTGCCAGGGCGCAGGAAGCCATAGCTGTCCTGCAGGACAGCGGTTGTGAGGCAGTCATGGTAGATGGGCTGTATGAGGAGGGGCCCGCCCGGCAGGCAGCTCTGAAAATAATGGCAGGCTGTGACGCTTTGGTGGCCGTGGGAGGGGACGGCACAGTGATCTGTGCGGCCAAGCTGGCCGCTGGGCTGGATATTCCGCTGTTGGGTATCAACGCCGGAAAGCTGGGCTTTACCACAGGGATTGAGGCAGACGAGCTTGCCCTTTTGGCCCAACTGGCAGAGGGCGGCTGGCAGGAGGAGCACCGCACCATGCTGGGCGTCACCTTGGAGGGCCAGAGCGGGAGCCAGCGTTTTCTGGCTCTGAATGACGCGGTAGTTTCCGCCGAGCTGGCAAAGATCATTGAGTATAAAATGGCCATCGGGCATAACACAGGCTATGTGTACCGGGCAGACGGTTTTCTGGTCGCTACGCCCACAGGCTCCACGGCTTATTCTCTTTCTGCCGGCGGGCCAGTGGTGGAGCCAACCTTGAACTGCATGATCTACACCCCGATCTGTCCCCATTCTCTGTCTGACCGCAGTGTGGTTTTTGCCCCAGACACTTTGCTGACAGTGGAGATTCCCCGAAACCGGAGCCGGGTTTATCTGACCGTGGACGGAGCCATACCGGTGGAACTGAAGGCTGGCGACCGCCTGACCTTTGGAGGAACAAAAAGCTTTGCCCGCTTTATTAAGCTGACAAACCGCTATTTTTATGATATACTGAATAAAAAGCTGCTGGAAACCTCATAGCACAGGCGAACAACCGCCGGAAAGGAATTGAGATGAAAAACCGACGCCACGCCAAGATTTTGGAGCTGATCAAGGAGTATGACCTGGAGACGCAGGACGAGCTGCTCAGGCATTTGCGTGAGGCAGGGTTCGACGTTACCCAGGCCACGGTGTCCCGGGACATCAAGGAGCTGCGGCTGGTCAAAATCCTCTCCGCAGATGGGAGATATAAATACTCCACCGGCAGCGAGAACACCAACGCCATGTCCGCAAAATTTTACTCCTTGTTTACCGACTCCGCGCTGTCTGTGGATTCTGCCCAGAACATGCTGGTAATCAAGTGCATGAACGGGATGGCGCAGGCGGTGTGCGCCTCGATGGACGCCATGTTCTGGAAAAATTTTGTGGGGACTCTGGCTGGCGAGGATACCATTTTTGTGGTGTGCCGCACAGAAGCCGCCGCGATGGAGGCACAGGAGGAGCTGAAAAAGCTGCTGCGGTCTTAAAATAATGCTTTATTCTCATGATAGGGAGGCTTTTGAACGTGCTTGCACAGCTGTTCATCAACAATATTGCCGTGATCGAGCGGGCTTCCATTGACTTGGAGCAGGGCTTTACGGTGCTCACTGGTGAGACAGGGGCGGGCAAATCCATCATTATCGACGCCATTCACGCCGTGCTGGGAGAGCGAACCTCGAAAGAGCTGGTGCGCACTGGCGCGGCTGAGGCCTCGGTGTCCGCGCTGTTCACCGGCCTCTCTGCGGATGTGCTGAAAATGCTGGACGAGCTCTCGGTGCCCCGGGAGGAGGATGGCTCTCTGCTCATCCAGCGGGGTATCCGGCTGGAAGGGCGGTCTGCCTGCAAGCTGAACGGCTCGCCGGCAACCGTCTCTATGCTGAAGACCATTGCCCCCCGCTTGGTAGGGATACATGGCCAGCATGAGAGCTATGAGCTGCTCTCCCCAGAGGTCCACATGACCTATATTGACAGCTTTGGCCGTTTGGAGAGACTTTTGGAGCGATATCAGGCCAGTTACCGGCAGTTAAGGGACATTCAGCGGCGGCTTCGGGAGCTCAACACGGATGAGGGGGAGAAGAGCCGTCAGGCTGATTTGCTGCGTTATCAGATTAACGAGCTTGAGTCAGCCAACCTGGTGCCAGGCCAGCGGGAGGCGCTGACCCAAGAGCGGGAGACGGTGCGCAACAGCGAGAAGATTTCTTCGGCAGTTGAGCTGGTGAAGGCTCTCCTCTCCGGAGACGAGGAGAGCAGTGGACTGCGCTCTGAGTTGACCCGGGCGGCCGGCGCGCTGGAACGGGCGGCCAGCTATTTTCCTCAGCTGGAAGAGCCGCTGCAAAAGCTGCGTGAGGCTGGGTTTCTTTTGGAGGATGCGGAAAGTGTGATCTATGGGCTTTCTGTTGACTTTGATCCCTCCGCTTTGGATGCTATTGAGGAACGGCTGGACCAGCTCTATCGTCTGGGCTTGAAATATGGCGAGACAGAGGAGGAAATGCTGCGGTATCTGAACAACTGCCAGGAGAGTCTGCACCGTATTGAGTTCGCGGATGAAGAGCGGGAAAAGCTGACAGAAGAATATGAAAAGGCAAAGCAGGCCGCGATTGCCTTGGCCCGGGAGCTCTCGGAAAAGCGCCGGGCGGCAGGAGAACGCTTCACCAAGCAGGTCAAGGCAGAGCTGGCCTTTCTGAACATGCCTGGGGTGGAGTTTGTCACAGAAATCGAGCGTGTACCCCTTACACCCACTGGCTGTGACAAGCTGCAGTTTTTGGTGTCGGCCAACCGGGGAGAGCCAGCCAAGCCCCTCTCAAAGATTGCCTCTGGCGGAGAGCTCTCCCGGATCATGTTGGCAGTTAAAACTGTGCTTTCGGGCCGGGATAAGATAGATACTCTGATTTTTGACGAGGTGGACTCGGGAGTCAGCGGCGCGGCGGCGAATAAAATTGGGGAGAAGCTCCGGCAGGTCAGCGCGAACCGGCAGGTGCTGTGCATTACCCACCTGGCTCAGATTGCCGCCATGGCGGACCATCATCTTCATATCAGCAAGCATGTGGAGAAGGGCCGCACGTTCACACAGGTGGAACCCCTGGACCTAGAGGGCCGCAAGCGGGAGCTGGCGCGGATCATCGGGGGAGAGAATATTACCCAGCTGCAGCTGGATATGGCCGGAGAAATGTTGAAAAAGACTTGACAAGCGTTTCATTGTCTGCTAGAATGACGTTAATAGCTGTGACGGAACCGGGGCCTCAAGCCCCAACTAAGCGTTGTTTTCTATGGCACAGAGAGCCTGCGGTTGGTGCGAGCAGGACCAGGACAGCGGCTGAAGATACCTTCCTGAGCTGCTTTTCAGAACGCCGGTGGAGAGAAAATTTTCTCTGAGGTCAGTAGGGAGAGCCGTTTGACAAACGTTATCCTGTCAGGGTATGTATGTACCCGTTGAGGCTGGAGCTGTGAGGCTTCGGTAAACTGAGGTGGTACCGCGATTATAAATCGCCCTCTGTGAAAGCTGCGCTGACGGCGTGCTTGACAGAGGGCTTTTTGCGTTGTCTGGCTGGCCGAAGCGATGGAGGTGACCAGAGATTGATTATGTTAGTGCCAGCAAAGCTTGAGGACGCGCCTGCTCTGCTGGACATCCAGCGTCGTGCCTTTGGGGCTCTGCTGGAAAAGTACCAGGACTTCGACACCAATCCGGCAGCGGAGCCGCTGGAAAAAATCCAATGGCGGCTGAACAGCCCGGAGCGTGACTACTGGTTGATCCAGGCAGAGGGCCAGCCGGTAGGGCTTGCCTGTGTGCGGCAGTCAGAAAAGGGCCGCTGCGTCTCGCCCATCGGCCTACTGCCGGAATGGCAAGGGAAGGGCGTGGGGCGTCAGGTCATGGCTTTGTTGGAGAAGTCCTATCCAGACGACTGCTACTGGGAGTTGTCGACCATCTTTCAGGAGCCTGGCCTGTGCCGCTTCTACGAGAGCTTGGGCTATAAAAGAACTGGGAGTGAAACCCAGATGCTGCCCCATATGACCGTGGTGGGTTATGAGAAATATATCCGTGAGGGGGAGAAAGCATGAGGCAGCGTGCCATACTATTCGATATTGACCAGACCTTGTTGCTGAAAAAGCCCAGTACCACAGAAATGGTTCTTGAGACTGTCTTGCACTATGACCCGGCTGTGACAATAGAAGCTGTACAGCAGGCCTACGCCGCCAGCGAATTGTGGCAGGGAGAGCAGGTCAGGAAGGAGAACGAGACCGGCGTCCGGATGCCGGATGAGGAGTATATTGCCCATGTGGCGCAGGTCTATGGTCAAGCCTTGCAGCTAAGGCCCGATGCGGTTCAGGAACTGATCCGGCTGTTCACTCAGGGTTACGAAAGTGAATATATTCTCGCCCCCGGCGCATGGGAGGTTTTGGAGTCGCTGAAAGCAGAGGGCGTACTCCTGGGAATTGTCAGTAATAACCACGCGAAGATTCGTCAGGTGCTGGATGACATGGGTATTCTTGACTTTTTTGGCACGGTGATTATCTCAGAGGAGGTTGACCTCTACAAGCCTGACGCTGCAATTTTAAAGCTGGCCTGCCGGCAGCTTGGGGCCGCTCCGGAAGCGTGTCTATATGTGGGGGACCATCCCTTTGATATCCTGTGCGCCCATGACGCTGGTATGCCGGTGGTCTGGCTGCCAGTCAACCGCTTTATGAAAACACCGGATTATGTGGGAATTCCGGAGTATACGGCTGAATCACTGAAGGACGCTTTGAAATTTATAAAAACCAATCATGAGAAAGGATGACAAAACATGCAGATCTATGAAGAATTGCAGGCCCGGGGCCTTATTGCCCAGGTGAGCAATGAGGAGGAGGTCAGAGAGACCATCAATGGGGGAAAAGCCACCTTCTACATTGGCTATGACTGCACTGCCGACAGCCTGACCGCCGGACATTTTATGACCCTGGCGCTGATGAAACGCCTGCAGATGGCCGGCAACCGGCCCATTGCCCTGATTGGCGGAGGCACTACCCTGATTGGCGACCCCTCTGGCCGCACGGATATGCGGCCTATGCTCACCCGAAAGGACATTGACCACAATGCCGCCTGCTTTAAGAAGCAAATGGAGCGGTTTATTGAGTTTGGCGAGGGCAAGGCCCAAATGCTCAACAATGCCGACTGGCTGTTGGAGCTGAACTATGTGGATCTGCTGCGGGAGGTGGGGTCCTGCTTCTCTGTCAACAATATGCTTCGGGCGGACTGTTACAAGCAGCGTATGGAGAAGGGGCTGTCATTTCTGGAGTTCAACTACATGATTATGCAGTCCTATGACTTCTACCATATGTTCCAGCACTGTGGCTGCAACATGCAGTGCGGCGGCAACGACCAGTGGAGCAATATGCTGGGCGGCACCGAACTCATCCGGCGCAAGCTGGGGAAGGACGCCCATGTGCTGACAATCACCCTGCTCACAGACTCTCAGGGAAATAAGATGGGGAAGACAGCCGGCAATGCCGTGTGGCTGGACCCTAACAAGACCTCTCCCTTTGACTTCTACCAGTATTGGCGGAACGTAGAGGATGCTGACGTGATCAAGTGCATCCGTATGCTCACCTTCCTGCCCTTGGAGGAGGTTGAGGAGATGTCCCACTGGGAGGGCAGTCAGCTGAACAAGGCCAAGGAGATTCTGGCATACCAGCTCACGGAAATGGTCCACGGGGAAGAGGAGGCCAAAAAGGCCCAGGAGGGCGCCCAGGCGTTGTTTAGCACAGGAAGCAACACGGCCAATATGCCCACCACTCAGCTGACAGAAGCTGACTTGACAGAGGGCAGCATCACTATTCTGGATTTGCTGGTAAAAGCCGGGCTGGCTTCTTCTAAGGGAGAAGGCCGCCGCCTGGTGCAGCAGGGTGGCGTCTCAGTCAATGAGGAAAAGATCACAGATATTGCCGCCACCTTCTCTGAGGCCCAGCTAAAAGAAGGCGTGGTCATCAAAAAAGGGAAAAAGGTGTTTCACAAGGTTATCCTTTAAGGAGGACTTTTCCATGACAGAAAAAATCATTGAGAAAATGATTGACTATTACCAGGGAAACAAGCGTGATGTCGCTCATTTTCTTAAGGTTTATGCCTATGCCCGTGCTATCGGCTTAATGGAGGGGCTGAGCGCCGCTGACCAGGACATGCTGGAAATCGCCGCGGTAGTCCATGATATTGCCTGTCCCTTCTGTCGGGAGAAGTATGGCTCTGCCGCTGGCAATTTGCAGGAAAAGGAGAGCGAAGCCCTGCTGCGGCCTTTTCTCTCGGAGTTTTCCTTGGAGCCGGCAGTTTTGGAGCGTGTGGTCCAGCTGGTTTGCCGTCATCATACCTATACAGGGATAGACGGCCCGGACTGTCAGATTTTGCTGGAGGCAGACTATCTGGTCAATGCGGATGAGGGCGAGCAAAGCCCCCAAGCGATTGCCCACTTCCGGGACCAGGTGTTTCAGACTCGCTCCGGGACCCGGCTGTTGAACTCTATCTATATGAGGAGTCAGGAAAAGTAAGATATTTTTTCTTTTTTCTGTTGGAATAAAGTAAGATTTTTATGGCAAACTTTTCCTATGAGAGAAATTTGCCAACGAAGAAAATGGATCGCCCCTTTGGGCGCATTTGGGATCACCGGGCTGCTTCTCAGCATGGTTTTTGCTGCAGCCGGGCTGTTTCCCTTTGGAGAACACACCCTGGCCTGGGGCGATCTGTCCCAGCAGGTCATACCCCTGCTTATGGAGTGGAAGGACATTCTGGCTGGAAAGTCAGACATTTTCCTGAGCCTGCAAAACGCTGGGGGTATGAGTTTCTGGGGTGTGTTTTTCTTTTTCTTGTCCAGTCCCTTCAGCTTTTTGGTGATATTTGTAGAAAAAGCGCAAATATACCTGCTGGTGAATGGCTTGGTGCTGTTAAAGCTATCCCTGGCAGCTGCCAGTGGAGCCTGTTTTTTTCAAAGAGAGGCCCCCGGTCTGCCGCTGGCGGCACAGCTGGCGTTGGGACTGTCCTACGGACTGTGTGGCTATGGGCTGCTCTACTACCAGAACTTGGTGTGGTTAGATGTACTCTGCCTTTTCCCCCTGCTTATGCTTGGCTTTCTGCGGCTGATAGAAGGGGGAAGCCCCCTATGGTTTACTGTAGTGCTGACTATGGTGGTCGCCGTCAATTACTACCTGAGTTATATGGTTTTTCTGGGGCTGCTGCTGTGGAGCGGAATATTTCTGCGGCTAGCTGTCCCCAAGGAAAAAAGAGGGCAAGTGGCTGGCCGGTTGGGCTTAAGCGCCTTGGCAGCTCTACTGCTTACAGCGGTGGTCTGGCTGCCATCCTTCCGCCAGTGTATAGCCTCGGCCCGTACCAGTGAGGGAATCATCAGCTCTGTCCAGTCGGGGGGCTTTTGGACAAGGCTGACCACTACCCTGCCCATATTGTTTCTGACTGCTGGGGCTGTAGCAGTCCCTTGGCTGTACCGGCGTTTTCCCCAAACGGAAAAAACAAAGGCAGTCGCCCTTTGCTGGGGGCTGAGCTTTCTGCCCATGCTGATCGAGCCGGTCAATAAGCTATGGCATACAGGGAGCTACCAGGCCTTTCCGGTCCGATACGGCTATATGCCTGTTCTTTTTGGTTTGTGGTTTCTGGCTTTGGGGCTGCAGTCTCGGGAGACCGTCCCCAGACGATCCCAGCAGTGCATAGTTGGGACTACTGCGGGAGTCCTGACAGCAGCTGTTTTGGGTGGGGCCTTCCTTCTGACCCGCGCCTACGAAACCGCCAGCGGCTACACCCACACATTATGGATCAGTCCAGAGGCTTTTGGGCTGCTGGCAGTGTTTGGATTGATCTGCCTTGCTGGCGTCCTCCTGGTCTTTTCCTTCTGGCGATGGGGGAAGGGGCGGGCTTTTCCCGGTATTTTGCTCATGCTCTGTCTGATTCAGGCAGTCGTGTACAGCAGCCTCTTTATTGGTTCCGCCGCAAATATTCCAGAGCGCAGTCTGGCCCTGCTGGCCGCAGGCCAGCCTCAAGACTCAGGGCTCTACCGGGTCAAACCAGAGAGTAAATTCTGTCATGTCAATTTGCTGGGAGGGGCCGGAATGCCCACATTGAGCCACTATACCTCTCTTACAGACAGCCGCTTTCTAGCTGTCATGAAGAAGCTCGGCTATTCTGCCTATTGGATGGAGGTCTCGGGCTGCTGCGGAACAGCGGTGAGCGACATTCTGCTGTCAAACAAGTATATCCTGGATGAGGACATGCAGTTTTCTGCTACAGGCAGTGGGAATATGGGAATTCTGGTGCCTGCTGGCATTCTGCCGGAGACTTTGAATCAGGGCGAACGCTTGGAGGAACAGAACCGGGTGGTTCAGGCATTGACCGGAGAGCGCCCCTTCACCCAGTACCCCCCGGTTGAGGGCAAAATAGCTATAGAGGGGGACCGGACGATTCTGGAACCAGGTGTGATACGCTATGAAATCACTCTTTCTCAGCCGTCCACCCTGTACTTTGATGCTTTTGACTGCATTTCGACCCGCCTGCGGGAAAAAATCAATGATGCTTTTTCCATAACCGTGAATGGGAAGAAGATAGCGGAGAGTTATCCGACCCAGTCGTGTAATGGAATTCTGGACTTGGGGAGCTTTGAACAAGGGACGGTTCTGATTGAGGTCGATGTAAGCAAGCGGGTCAGCCTTTGCTCCTTTGGGGTGTGGGGAATGGAGGCTTCCCAGCCCCCTGCCCTTGCGGCCCACTTGCCCAGCGCAGAACTGCGATTGAAAAGGGGGGCTATCACTGGTACGGTGGATGGGGGAGAGGGGAGCGCACTTTTCCTCTCTGTACCCTGGTATCAGGGTATGGAGCTTCGTGTCAATGGAAACCGGGTGCAGCCCCGGATTGTCTTGGATTGCTTTATGGAAATCCCATTGCCAGACGAGAAAAATGTCGTTGAAATCAGCTATGTACCAGCGGGCTTTTGGAGCGGTCTATGTATCAGTGCCGCAACAGTGGGTGTAGTAGGACTTTTTGTGCTTTTCCGGCGTTTCTCCTGGGTCCGGCGGGTCAATCAAATGTGGATGCGTACAGCGCCCATGCTGCTTTATACTGCTTTTTTAGCTGCACTCCTGGCCGTTTATCTGTTTCCTGTTGTAATTTGGGTGATAGGAAAAATATAAGAGCCTCTCCGGTACGCCGGAAAGGCTCTTTTGCGTTTTGCTTTTAGGCCATAGCAGTCTCTATAGCAGAAAGTACCGTGTCAAAATCCGACTCTGTGACCAGAAGGGAAATCTCCACCTCTGAGGTAGTGATCAGCCTCAGGTCAGCCTTAGTGTTGGCAATGGCCCTAAACACCTTTGCCGCAATGCCAGGCGTGTTTTTCATGGCCAGGTCGTAGATGGAAATTTTGTGATTCACCGAGCTGACAATCATATTGACGTTGGTCTCCTTTTTCAACTGGGTTGTAAAGGCCAGAACATCCATCAGGTCATTATCAGAGATGGTAAAGGACAGGCCGGTAAAAGCGCCGTGGGTTGGGGCCATGGAGATCATATCAATGTTGATCTCATACTTTGCGATAGAATCGAAGATTCGGGAGAGGGAGTCCACCTGCGCGGGAAAACCCACTAAGGTGACCAGGGTAATATTGTCTACCGTGCTGATAACTGTGCCAGCGCTCATGTTAAGCTTCCTTTCCATTCTGAATCAAATGGGACATATCATACAGTCCCGGGCTCCGTCCAGCCATAAAAATAGCGGCGTTTACAGCTCCGGCGGCAAACAGCTCCTTGGACTGGGCGGAATGGGAGAGGGTGATCACCTCATGGCTGCCCGCAAAAATAACCTGATGCTCTCCCACAATGGTGCCGCCCCGGACAGAATGAATGCCAAGCTCTGCTTTGTCCCGCTTCTTCCGCTGCGAATGACGGTCGTAGGTGTACTTCATACAGTTGGCCCGGGCCTGGTTGACTGCGTCAGCCAGCATCAGGGCCGTGCCGCTGGGGGCGTCGATTTTCTGGTTGTGGTGCGCTTCCACAATTTCCACATCAAAGCTTTCCCCCAACACTGTCCCGGCGGTTTTCGCCAACTCCATCAGCAGGTTGATACCCAGGGACATGTTTCGGGAATAGAAGACCGGCAGCTCAGCCGCAGCCTCTTTTATTTCCTCCGACTGTTCCGGAGTGTAGCCAGTAGTGCACAGCACTGCCGCGGTCCCCAGGTGGGTACGGCAGTAGTCCAAAGTCGGGGAGAGGGCGCTGGGGTGAGAAAAGTCCACCACCACATCCACTGTCTCCTGCACTGCGTCAAAGGAGGAATACACCGGAAACTCAAACGTCCCGCCAAGAAGGTCTACGCCGGCAATGATTTCGCAGTCTGTCCGGCTGCTGGCAAGGCTTCTGACAGCCGCGCCCATTTTACCCGCACAGCCGCTGAGCAGTAATCTGATCATGCTTTCACGTCCGTTTCTTTCCATTTTTCTTGCCCCGCCGCTATAGGCGGCGTTGGGCAGGGACTTATATCAACCCGTGTTTTTTCAGCAGTGCAGTCATGGCGGCCTGCTTTTCCTCCGGCATCGTAGTCAGGGGCATGCGGCAGAAGTTGGTGGAGATCACGCCCATTTGCCAGAGAGCCTCCTTTATGGGGATGGGGTTCACATCCATGAAGAAGCCGTCCATCAAATCAATATACTGGTTATTGAGCTGCTGGGCAGCCGTCAGCTGACCGGCAGCCGCAGCGCAGACCAGGTCATGCATCTGCTTGGGCAGGGCATTGGAGAACACGGAGATAACGCCCTTCCCTCCCAGAGCCGTAATGGCCAACGCCTGGTTATCCTCACCGGAATAGACCGCCAGATCATCCCCGCACAGAGCGATGGTGCGGGCTACAGAGGCAGTGTCCCCGTTGGCCTCTTTGGTGGCTACAATATAGGGATTTTTGGAGAGCGCAAGGTAGGTGGCGGGCAGAATATTACAACCCGTGCGGCTGGGGACATTATAGAGGATGCAGGGAAGCTCCACACAATTGGCAATATAGTGGAAGCTTTCCATCAACCCCTTCTGGGAGGTTTTGTTGTAGTAGGGCGTTACCAGCAAAAGCCCCTCCACTCCCAAAGCCTTGGCCTCCAAAGACAGGTCCACACAAAAACGGGTGTCATTGCTGCCGGTCCCGGCAACCACAGGAACGCGTCCCTTGGCTCTCTCCACAATAAAGCGAATGGTCTTCAGGTGCTCCTCACTGCTCATGGTGGCGGCCTCGCCTGTGGTGCCGCATGCAATAATGGCATCGGCGCCGCCGGAGATCTGCAGCTCTACCAGCTTATCCAGCTCATCCCAAAGAATCTCGCCCCGCTGGTCAAAGGGGGTGACAAGAGCAGTGCCCACACCGGTAAAAATGGTGTTCTTCATAGTAGCTTCCTCCTGAAAAATGAATGGAAAAAACAGCCAGGTACAGCAAGTGGATCAGTCAAAATAACCCAGCTTGCACAGCAGCTCAGCCATTAGGACCCCGCCGCCGGCCGCGCCGCGCAGGGTGTTGTGAGACAGACATACAAATTTGTAGTCATACTGGGTATCAGGGCGCAGACGGCCTACAGAGATTGCCATGCCCCCCTCCAGGTCCCGGTCCAGCTTAGGCTGGGGCCGGTTCGGCTCTGTGAAATAGTGAATGAACTGCTTGGGAGCGCTGGGCAGCTCCATCTCCTGAGCCGGGCCCTTGAACTCATTCCAGCGGCGGATGATCTCCTCAGCGCTGGCCTTATTCTCCAGTGAGAAGAACACAGCCGCCAGGTGGCCGTCAGAAACCGGCACCCGCAGGCATTGGGAAGTGATGGAGGGCGATGTGGCGTTGACAATCACGCCGTCCTCCACATGCCCCCAGATCTTCATGGGCTCCCGCTCCGATTTCTCCTCCTCACCGCCAATATAGGGGATCACATTGTCCAGAATTTCGGGCATGGTTTCAAAGGTCTTGCTCGCCCCGGAGATAGCCTGATAGGTACAGGCCAACACTTTGGTCACGCCCAAGTCCAGCAGGGGATGCAGGGCGGGAACATAGCTCTGCAAGGAGCAGTTGGATTTTACCGCGATAAATCCCCGCTTGGTACCCAGCCGCTGACGCTGATGGGCAATGACCTGGTGATGGTTCGCATTCAACTCCGGCACAATCATGGGCACATCCGGGTCGCCCCGATGCTCTTTGTTATTGGAAATAACAGGGCATTCCAGCTTGGCGTATGCCTCTTCCAGGGCAGTAATCTCCTCCGACTTCATGTTGACGGCGCAGAACACAAAGTCCACCAGAGAAACGATTTTTTCCATATCCGCCTGTGCGTCATAAACAGGCATGCCAGCCATATTGGCCGGAATGGGCGTGGGCATGGCCCAACGGCTTCCCACAGCCTCCTCATAGGTTTTTCCCGCCGACCTGGCGCTGGCTGCCAGAGCCTTCACCTCAAACCAAGGATGATTTTCCAGCAAAGTGGCAAAGCGCTGGCCGACCATTCCTGTGCATCCAATAATGCCTACACGATACTGCTTCATTTTCATTTTCCTTTCCCCAAAGCCAAAGATGTCGGTGAAAATAGTTGAAAACATGCCTGCCATCCATTATAATAAGAGGCGGACAGGAGCAGGCAACTCTGCTTTATTATACTCCATACCGGGCCGGTTGTCAATTTTTTCTGCCGGATATCCAGTCTATCCTATGATTTTTTCTCCAGGAGAGTGACCAAATATGAGTACTGACTCTATGAAAACCTGCGATTTCCATTTTGAACTGCCTCCGGAGCTCATTGCCCAGACTCCGATTGAGCCGAGGGACGCCTCCCGGCTGATGGTGCTGGACAAGCGTACCGGAGAGATTGAGCACAGGCATTTTTCGGATATTCTGGACTATCTATGCCCAGGAGACTGTCTGATTCTCAACGACTCCCGGGTGCTGCCAGCCAGAATTTTCGGCACAAAAACGGAGACAGGCGCACATGTAGAGTTTTTGCTGTTAGAGAATAAGGGTAACGATACCTGGGAGGCATTGTGCAAGCCGGGTAAAAGGGCAAAGGAAGGAAACTGTTTTCAGTTTGGCGATGGGCTTTTCATGGGTCAGATCACGGAAGTCAAGGAGGACGGCAGCCGCCTGGTTCGCTTTGAGTATCAGGGCGAATTTTTCAGTCTGCTT
Organism: uncultured Oscillospiraceae bacterium; assembly: GCA_910587835.1. Taxonomy (GTDB): domain Bacteria; phylum Bacillota; class Clostridia; order Oscillospirales; family Acutalibacteraceae; genus Acutalibacter. Next base: position 50,016 of record CAJUNQ010000094.1, read on the forward strand.
GACCAGATTGGCCAGATGCCGCTGCCGCCGTATATCAAGGAGCGGCTGAAGGATCAGGAACGCTACCAGACCGTCTACTCCCGAGAGACCGGCTCTGCCGCCGCCCCTACCGCCGGCCTCCATTTTACGCCTGAACTGCTGGAACGCGTCCGGGAGAAGGGAATCGCAGTAGGCTTTGTAACGCTGCATGTGGGGCTGGGCACCTTTCGCCCGGTCAGCGCCGAGCGGATTACAGACCACAAAATGCATGCGGAACACTACTACATGCCGGCAGAGACTGCGGAGCTTATCAACTGCACCAGGGCTGCGGGGAGACGGGTCATCGCGGTAGGCACCACCAGCTGCCGTACCATAGAGTCTGTTGCCCAAAAAGAACATTGTTTTCGGGAAAGCAGCGGCTGGACGGACATCTTTATTTATCCTGGGTATGAATTCAAAGGAGTCAATGGACTGATCACCAATTTTCATCTGCCGGAGAGCACGCTGATCATGCTGGTTTCCGCATTGGCAGGGAGAGAGCACGTCTTGGGGGCTTATGCCAAGGCAGTGGAGGAAAGATATCGGTTTTTCAGTTTTGGGGATGCCATGCTTGTAATATAAGCAGAAACGAAATATAACCAAAATAAAACAGAAAGAAGACCATCTATGTATATTGCTGATTTGCATATCCATTCCCATTACTCCCGGGCGACCAGCAAGGATTGTACGCCGGAATACCTGGATTTGTGGGCAAGACGTAAAGGAATCGGCTTGATTGGCAGCGGAGACTTCACACACCCCGCATGGCGGCAGGAGCTGCAGGAAAAGCTGAAACCTGTGGGAGAGGGACTGTATGTGCTGAAAGAGGAGTATCGTATCACAGAGGGGGCGGCGGCAAATGCTGTACAGCCGCGCTTCGTCATCACCGGGGAGATCAGCTCTATTTATAAAAAATATGACCGGGTTCGGAAGGTCCACAGCTTGATTCTGCTTCCCGGTCTGGAGGAGGCTGAGGCAGTTTCCCGCAAGCTGGAGACCATCGGAAATATCCATTCCGACGGCAGGCCCATTCTGGGGCTGGACTGCCATGACCTGCTGGAAATTCTGCTTGAGCTGTGCCCGGAAGCCGTCTATGTTCCTGCCCACATCTGGACGCCGCATTTTTCATTATTTGGCGCTTTCTCCGGCTTTGACTCTGTTGAGGAGTGCTTTGGCGACCTGTCCCAGCATATCACCGCAATGGAAACCGGGCTTTCCTCAGACCCTCCTATGAATTGGCGGGTCTCTACCCTGGACCGGTATCAGCTGATTTCCAACTCGGATGCCCATTCGCCGGCAAAGCTGGGCAGAGAAGCCAATCTTTTGGACGGGGAACTGTCTTATCACGCATTAAAAAACGCCATTCAAACCGGGGAGGATTTGGTTGGGACAATCGAGTTTTTTCCGGAGGAGGGAAAATATCACTATGATGGCCACCGAAAATGCGGACTGTGTCTGTCGCCTGCCGAAACAAAGAAATATGGGGGAATCTGTCCGGTCTGTGGACGAAAGCTGACGATTGGAGTGTCCCACCGGATTGACCAGCTGGCCGACCGCCCGGAAGGCTTCCGGCGAGCAGAGGCGGCGAGCTTTGAAAGCCTCGTCCCCCTACCAGAGCTGATTGGCGCGTCCTTGGGGTGCTCTGCGGCCAGCACCAAAGCAGGGAGTACATATCTGAGTATGCTCCAAAGACTGGGGCCAGAATTTTCCATTCTCCGGGAGCTCCCGTTAGAGGAGATATGCCATGTATCGGGCAATTTGATTGCGGAGGGAATTGGAAGACTGAGAAGAGGCGAAGTGGCTTGGCGTCCCGGCTTTGACGGAGAATATGGAACCGTCCGCCTGTTCACGCGCAGTGAGATTGAACGGCTGGATGGACAGACCAGTTTGTTTGAGCCGTCAGACATGGAAAACGAAAAAGCTGTAGCAACGCCCACCCAAAATATTGTGGCGGCCAATGGAACAGGAGCCCCGGAGCCTCATTTGCCGATATCGGAGAATGGGAAGCAGAACCAGCCTGTTTCAATCCGTGGCGGCGAAAGGGCGGAGCGTCCTGAGCCTGTTTGGAATGAGAGGCAGCGGCAGGCGATTGAGTCCATCCAAAGGGTCACCGTAGTAAAGGCCGGACCTGGCACGGGAAAGACCGGAACGCTGGCCGCGCACATTCTCCACCTGCTGGAAACCCGACGGGTCAGCCCCTCCTGCATTACAGCGGTAACCTTCACCAACCAGGCGGCCCAGGAGCTGCAGGAACGGATTCAGGCCCAGTTGGGAAAGGGACCAGCCCGGAAGCTGCAGATCGGAAGCTTTCACTCTGTGGCATGGCGGTTTTTGAAGGCCAAGGGTATGGAATTCTCACTTGCGGGAGAGATGGAGACCCAAGAGCTGGCCGGCAGACTGAAAAAAGAGCACAATCTGAAGCAGTCTGTCACGCAACTTCTCACTCAGATATCCAACTGGAAAACCGGCCTGCGAGGACGGGCGCCAGACCTGGACCAACAGGTGCTTGACGCCTATCAAAACAGCCTGAAGGAATGGCATGCTCTGGACTTTGACGATATTCTGCTGGAAGCACTTCACGCCGCGCAAGAGGAAGCCGGAAAGCCTGCCGGGATTGGGCCTTTTGCGTATCTCCTGGTAGATGAATTTCAGGACATTAATCCCTTGCAGTATCAGCTGATCAAGGCCTGGAACCAGGGAGGGCGGGAGCTATTTGTCATCGGAGACCAGGATCAGGCAATCTATGGGTTCCGGGGAGCAGATGCCGGGTGCTTTCAGAGGCTGACTGAGGACTTTCCTCAGGTCTGTCAGATTACCTTGGAGGAGAATTACCGTTCCACACCGCAGATTCTTTCCCTTGCATCCGAAGTGATCTCTATAAATCCAGGAGGCAAAAGATATCTGCATCCCAATAGACCAGAAGGAACCCCGGTCAGAATGGCGGCGGGGGAGGGCGAGAGGGCAGAGGCCATTTTTGTAGCAAAGGAGATCAACCGCCTGACAGGAGGCCTGGGAATGCTGGAGGCCCAGGAGCTTTTTCCTATCAAAGAGGGGGGCACCTGGGGCTTTGAGGACATTGCTGTACTATACCGCACCCACCGTCAGGCCGCACTTTTGGAGGAATGCCTGCGAAGGGAAGGAATTCCCTATGTGGTAATGGGGCGGGAGAACTTCCTGCAAACAGAGAGCGTCCGGGGAGCTGTTTGCTTCTTCAAGGCCCTGCTTCAGCCAGAGGACAAGCTGGCGGCCCAGACCGCAAAGGCCCTGCTGTGGAAGGGAGATACTGGGGACTCCTTTCAGGCAATGGCAGAGAAATACCTGCCCCTGCTGAAGCGGCGAAAGCCGCAGAAGCTGTTAGAGGAGTGGATCAAGGACTGGGGAATGGAGGAGAGCAAGGAACTACAGAAGCTATCCCAAATGGCGGTATTTTATCAGAAGACGCCGGATTTTCTGGATGCCCTGGAGACAGGCGTTGAGAGTGACCTGAAACGCTGCGGGGGAAAACGCTATGAGGCAGGCGCAGTAAAGCTGATGACATTTCACGGCTCAAAAGGACTGGAATTCCCGGTGGTGCTGTTGTATGGGGTGAGGAAGGGGTTGGTCCCCTTCGCCGGAGGGCGAGGCCCTACCAACGCAGAGGAGGAGCGCAGGCTGTTTTATGTAGGCCTTACCCGGGCCAGAGAGGCGCTGATTCTGACCTCGTCCCAAGAGCCGTCTGCCTTTTGGGATGAAATTCCGCAGTCGCTTGCCAGTAGGGAAAAAATATCTATCGGCAAAAGCAGAGAAAATGCCAAGCAGATGAATCTGTTTGAGCTTTAAAAGGATGACCTCCCAAACCAAAAAGCCAGCGGCCTCCTTGTGCCGCTGGCTTTTTATCCTATTCTACACAGCCATTCTCTAAAAAGGCACGGTGCACATCCTAAAAAGCCTCTTTGATGTTCATTCCCCCAGCGCCCTTGACATAGGCGGAGAAATGCAGAACATATTCCGGCCCCTCCTGGTATATCTGCAAGGTGCAGTCTCTGAGAATCGCCTGCTCTGGAACAGACAGCGTTTTTATCGCATTTGTGCCATGGTAAAAGCTGTCGAATTTGTTGATGGTCTGATAGGCAAACGCCGCATTGTTGGTCTGGGTCATTGAGTCGGGAAAGGCGTACCAATCGTAGCCATAGCGATTGCCGCAGGGAGAAATTGCCACATAATGAGCGCACTCTATGGTCTGATACGCTCCGTTCATTGCTTCAGCAGCCTGGGGAAATCCCTAGAAGCCCAGAAAGCCCTGCTCCATGCTGACGAGATGGCTTACACCGTTCCTTTCGGCTGAGATCACCCGCCAGTATGGTTGACACAATCCGGACCTTTCGGGCTCTCATGGGTGCACTACCTGGTCCGGGTCGCTGGCGAACACCAGTCCTGCCTGGCGGCGGACCTCCTCCATGAATTCTGATACCAGGATGCTCAACTCCACACAGCGGGCGTACTCCGCCCGGCTCTCCTCCGGCTGGGTAATATAGCGGTAGAAGTCTTTGGCCTCCCAGCCCATGAGCTTATATTTCTCATCGCTGCCGTGAACCTCCTTCACTGTGCCGTCCTTGCGGCGCAGGGTGATTCCGTTCAGCTGGGAAATGGACTTGACCGCCACAGTACCCTCTGTCCCTTGAAAATCAGAATCTGCCCCGGCCTGTCCCAGCTTGGAATAGGTAAGGGACACCAGCTTGTCCGGATAGCGCAGGGAAAGGATGCCGCTGCCGTCCGCGCCGCTTTTCATGCGGTTGACGCTGACCTGGAAGGACTCCGGCTTGCCAAACAGGAAAAGAGCCGGGTACACACAGTACACGCCCAGGTCCATAAAAGCGCCGGTTTCCAGCTCTGGGTTGAAGATATTGGGGAGCTCTCCGGCCAGATACCGGTCCAGCTTGGAGGAACGCTGACAGAAATCCAGCTTTGCCATGGTGATCCTTCCGATTTTCCCCAGGGCATCCTCCAGCGCCTTTAGCTGGGGTTGATGCAGGAACATGATCGCCTCCATAAACACCAGCTGTTTGTGCGCAGCAAGTTCTGTCAGCTCTCGCACCTTGTGGGCTTGGGCGCAGAGAGGCTTTTCGCAGATCACATGCTTGCCATGCTCCAGCAGGAGTTTGCAGTGGGAATAATGCAAGGCGTTGGGGCTGGCAATATATACGGCATCAATTTCTTGACAGGCCGCAAGCTTCTCCAAGTCCGTAAAGACAAGCTTTGCGCCGTGCTTCGCGGCATACTCCTCTCCGCGCAGGGCATTGCGGGAATAGACGGCGGCCAGCTCCCACAGTCCGCTGTCCTTCGCGCCGTGAATATATTCGTCAGTGATCCAGCTGGTGCCAATGGTTGCAAATTTCAACATAACGGGGGAATTCCTTTCATAAGGCGTAGAATATTTGACTTGACAGAAATCTCTTCGAGGGATAGATTTTTTATGATTGGAGGAGAATAATGGAAAGAAATGAGCTTAATCAGATATATGCACGGCTGAACAGATGGCGCACAGAGCTGATGGCTGGCTTCAACAGTCTGCCTTTTGCAAGCATGGTACAACGGACATTATAACAAAACCGCAACAGAGGAGTATGAAATGGATGAATACCCCATCCCTGTGACCAGCATGAAAGATTTGTGCGATGTGGAAATCAGTCTTGACACGGTTACTGTAACAACTAAGCGGAAACGCGTTGATGTGCTGGGCGATCCTTTAGATGAATACAGCGGGATGGAGTTTGAGGTCTACGGAGTGGAAAACTATTTGGATGACTATCTGCTGTCAGGAATCTCCACGGAGGGGGTCCAAAATAAGATAAGGAAATCCCAGGTGAGGGAACTGGGATTTTCCTTTGTTTTCAGCTTTGAAACGAACGCTACAGCTCTCTGCGCTTTTATTGAGCAACTGGGGCAAAAGGGCTTCTACTATTGAATTATGCTTCCTCCCAATACCGCTTCAGGTTGGCAAGGCCAACGCGGATAGCGGTCAAGGCAGGCTCCATGCCCTCGAACTCAATGGCAATCGTGTCATCATAGCCAGCTGCCTTGAGAATATGCAGGCACTGCTTCACAGGCACATTGCCGTGTCCGATGACCGTGCCCCGCAGATAGTTGCCCGCCCGAGTCTGGAACGCGCCCTCGCCGGGATTATCATCGTAATAGCTCTTGATGATAAAGTCCTTCGCGTGGACATAGCGGGTATAGGGGGCTACCCGGGCGACTGCTGTGGCAGGGTTCTCATCGGCGCAGGTAAAGTTGCCAATGTCGCACAGCAGGCCGAAGTTGGGGTGATTGACTGTGTTGTACAACAGTTCTACCCGCTCGGAGTCCTGAGAAAAGAAGCCGTGATTCTCCGTCATGGTGACAATGCCCTTGCCGGCGGCGTACTCCGTGATTTCACGGACAGACTCGGCCAGCTGAGGGACCAGGGCGGCATAGCTGCGGGGAGAGTCCTTCTGGCCCATGGTGATATCGTGGCGCATGCGGGGAGCCCCCAGAATTTCGGCAATGTCCACCATAGACTTTACCCGGGCGATCTCCTTGGCCACATCACCACTGCCGTCCTGGCCGTTGAGCAGGTCCGCGCTGATCGCGAAGGAAGAAACGGCAAGCCCGTGCTTGTCCGCCTCGGCCTTGATCTTTTTGGCCTGCTCCGGCATCTCCTCAGGGGGGCAGCCCATAACAAAGTCAACGGCTTCAATGGCGTCAAATCCCATCTCTTTCGCCTTGGCGATGCAGTCCATGGGGTTCAGTTCCCCATTGCGAATGGCGCTGAAGAAGCTGTAAAGACTGACTGAGAATTTCATGATAATTTTCCTTTCTGGAATATAATAATGGGTAGGACAACAAATTAAGATTGGGCTGAGGCCTTTAGCTTAACAGGCACAAAGGCCTCCATCATCCCGTTGCCAAGGGCCTGAATGACCTCCGGCGGGGTAATGATATGTCCCATAGCGTAATGGCCGGGACGTTCATCCAGCTCAAAAGCCTCGCTGCTGTTGATGTAGTCCAAGGCCTCCTGAAAAAGTTTGCCGTTGGTCTCCTCGTCATGGTCCCAATAGACATAGGTCAGGTAGATGCCGCCGTCAAATGCCACCTTCTCATGCCCGCCGTCGGGCATACCTTCCTCCAAGGCCCACCACCATTCCAGCCCACCGGCCTCCTTGTTGAAAAAAAGGAAGTCTCTGGGCATAAAGGCGTCTCTGGGAGAAGGCGTTATAGCGCTGAAATAGTCATTGAACTTCCCCAACACGCCGTTTGGTGAAAAGTCAAAGTCCGGGTCTGGGCCGGAGGTAACGGCGGTAAAAGGGGGCAGAGAGATAATGCGAAAGTCCATAGAGGTGTTCTCCTTCTTGTATATTATGATTCTTTGTAGCGCTGAAAATAGCAGGGAATGGCCTGCTAAATCACAAGGGGAGGCAAAATAAATCAGTCCCCAAAGCTGATGCCAATCTGCCGGGCGGCCTGAATCTCCCCGCAGTCCACCGGCACGGCCTTCAGCTTGCCGGCCACTTCCTCCAGCGGCACGGGGACGGTCTCGCCGTTGACCATGCCTACCATTACGCCAAAGGTCTTCTCCTTGATCAATCGGGCAGCCGTAGCGCCCAGGCGGGTGCAGAGGACCCGGTCAAAGGCGCAGGGACTGCCGCCCCGCTGGAAGTGTCCGGGCACGCAGACACGAATCTCATTGTCTATTTTATCCTGCAGCTCCTCAGCAATGCGATAGACGATGGAGGGATAATTCTCTGCTGCCCGGGCCTTCTTGAATTCCTTTTTGGAGAGCTTGGCCTCCTCCTTGGAGACAGCGCCCTCGGCCACAGCCAGAATAGAGAACTTTTTCCCGCTGTCAATGCGGCTGTTCAAGGTCTTGGCAACCTTGTCGATGTCATAGGGAATTTCGGGCAAAAGAATCACATCCGCGCCGCCGGCAATGCCTGCCGAAAGGGTCAGCCAGCCCACCTTGTGGCCCATAATCTCCACAATAAAGATGCGGCCATGGGAGGTAGCCGTGGTGTGCAGGCAGTCGATCACATTGGTGGCAACCTCCACCGCGCTGTGATACCCAAAGGTCACGTCAGTGCCCCATACATCGTTATCGATCGTTTTGGGCAGATGGATGACGTTCAGCCCCTCCTCCCGAAGCAGGTTTGCGGTTTTCTGGGTGCCATTTCCCCCCAGAATCACCAGGCAGTCCAGCTTCATTTTCTTATAGTGGTCCTTCATGGCGGCTACCTTGTCCACGCTGTTCTCATCGATTACGCGGATGGTCTTGAAGGGCTGGCGGGAAGTCCCCAGCAAGGTGCCGCCCAGAGTGAGGATGCCGGAGAAGTCTGAGGGCTGCATCAGCTTATACTCGCCAAAAATAAGCCCCTTGTAGCCGTCTTTGATGCCGTATATCTCCACATTTTTGCCGAATTCCTCATAGAGCCCCTTGGCAACGCCGCGAATGGCAGGGTTAAGCCCCTGACAGTCGCCGCCGCTGGTGAGAATACCTACTCGTTTCATGTGAATCGTCCCCTTCTTTTATTAGTTTTATGGCTTCTATATTGGGAATGCGAGGAAAAGGAGCTGACTATAAAGAAAAATAGTCCTTGATGATTACCGCTGCCTCCTGGGGTGAAAGCGATGAATTGTCCAGCCGGAGATAGTTGGGAAACGCGATCTCCCCTTCATAGCTCTCCAATCGGTATTTTGCGTCATCATTCAGCAGACGTTGGTTTGAGCTTTCTATGTCCCGCTTGGAGCTCTTGTTTTGCAAACGGTTTTCGCTGATGTTCCGCTTCAGCCGTACCTCTTGAGAAGCGATCAGTTCTACATAATAGAACTCTGTGCCGTATGGAGCAAAAATATCCTTGATACGCTCCACATAGTCCCAGTCAGACTGCTGGTCAAAGGCCCACATATAGGTGAAAATCATGCCGTATTGATCCGTTTTGGCGAATTCCTCAAAAATCACCTGGCGGCATCGGTTGATTGCCTCAGAGTGAAAAGTTCCAAATACCTCCAGGACCGGCTCAATCGTCATATGGTTATGAAACAGCCGCAGGCCGGTTCGCTTCATCAGCTCCTGTCCCACAGTCATTTTTCCCACAGCGGCATTGCCGAACAAAAGCACAAGCTTCATCCCTGACCACCCTCTCTTTTCTGTTTTATTCCTGCGAACCCGCCTCCTCTGCCGAATGAATGGGAATCAGTGGACTGTTCTGCTCCACCTTCTGCAGGGCCCTGAGCCTTTCCTGGGCCTCCCGGTAAAAGGCCAGCTGGCTGCTAAAGGCGGCCTTGCCCCGGCGGCTCACATGCTGGTAGCTGGTGTCCGGCTGCATGACCCGGGCGTTGGTATTGTCGCTGAGCAGAGTGTCCAGAATCCTGAAAGCGCGCTGCTTCAAGTCTTCGTCCTCAATGGGGAAGACCAGCTCAATGCGCCGGTCCAAATTACGGGGCATCCAGTCCGCGCTCCCCATGAAGATTTTGGGGTTGCCGCCGTTCTCAAACCGAAACACCCGGCTGTGCTCCAATAGCTGGCCCACAATGCTGATAACCTGAATATTGTCGCTGATTCCCTCCAAGCCGGGAATCAAGCAGCAGATCCCCCGTACAATCAGCCGAATGGGCACCCCGGCCTGGCTGGCCACATAGAGCAGGGAGATGATCTCCGGGTCCACCAAAGAGTTGACCTTAGCTGTGATCCCGCAGGGCAGGCCATTGCGGGCGTTTTCCGTCTCCTGGCGGATGCGCCGGCAGAAGAAGGTCCGCAGGCCGTGAGGCGCGACCGCAAAATGCTGGTACTCTGGCGGGCGGGAATAGCCAGTAATTACATTAAACAGGGAGGAGGCGTCTGCCCCGTACTGGCTGTTGCAGGTGAACAATCCCACATCTGTGTATATCTTGGCAGTGGAGTCGTTGTAGTTGCCTGTGCCCAAATGAAGATAGCGGCGGATGCCGTCCTCCTCCCGGCGGACCACCAGAGCGATCTTGCAGTGGGTCTTGAGGCCGTGCAGGCCATAGATTACATGACACCCCGCCTTTTCCAGCTTTTGGGCCCAGTTGATGTTGTTCTCCTCATCAAACCGGGCTTTCAGCTCCACCAGCACAGTGACCTGCTTGCCGTTCTCCGCTGCCCGAATCAGAGCGGCAATAATGGGGGAGTTGCCGCTGACCCGGTAGAGGGTCTGCTTGATGGCCAGCACGTCCTCGTCCTCCGCAGCCTGCTCAATAAATTTAACCACACAGTCAAAGCTCTCGTAAGGGTGGTGAACCATCCTGTCTTTCTCCCGAATGGCGGCGAAAATATCGTCACAGCCCCAGAAATCCGCTGGCGCCACTGGTGTGATGGGCTGGAAGCACATGCTCTCACAGCCCCTGACTCCTGCGAACTTGGAGAAAAATGTCAGGTCCAAAGGCCCATGTACCTGATATATCTCGTTCTTTTTGATTTTCAGCTGGTCAATCAGGAAGCCCCGCAGGTCCTTGTCGCACTTCTGCAAAAGCTCAAGACGGACAGGCCGGCCGCGCTTACGGCGTTTGATGGACTTCTTCACCTCGTTCATAAAGTCCTCAGCCTCTTCGTCGATTTCCAAGTCCGAGTCTCTGGTGACCCGGAAGGGACAAGCTGCCTCAATGGTATGCAGCTCGAAAAGCTCCTCCAGGTTGGCAATAATGATGTCTTCCAGCAGAGTAAAGGCCCGGCCCTCCTGGCAGGGGACCTCTAAAAAGCGGGGGAGGATGGACGGAACCTGAACAATGGCAAAAATCTTCTCCTGCTCCTTTCCGCTCTCGCTCTCCTTGCTCTCAAGACGGACCGCGATATTCAAGGTCTTGTTTGCCAGCAAAGGGAAGGGGCGGCTGCCGTCTACAGCCAAAGGTGTGAGCACAGGGAAGAGCACCTGCTTGAAATAACGGGCCACATACGCTTTTTGCTCCTCGTCCATATGATGAAGCTCCACAAAGTGAATGCCGCTGCGTTCCAAAGCAGGCATAATAGACCGGTGCAGGCAGGAATACTGCTTTTCCATAAAGCGATGGGTCTTTTCTTCCAGCTCCTTCAGCAGGTCCTGAGGAGCCAGGTCCAGCTTATCCTTTGGCTTATAGCCAGAGTTGACCTGGGCCTTGACGCCTGCCACCCGCACCATAAAGAATTCATCCAGATTAGAGCCCGTAATGGCCAGAAAGCGCAGCCGCTCCATCAGAGGATTCTCTTTTTTTGTGGCCTCCTCCAACACCCGGGCATTAAAATCCATCCAACTCAGTTCTCTGTTATAATAAGGTATCTTCTTTTCTGCCACAGCGCACACCTCATATCATATCAAATTTAATTGCCAGCTCGGGAGAAAGCCCGAAGACCTCTTTGAAATAGCCAGCCGACTCCTCAAAGGACCAGCGTTCCAGCAGCGTGTTGGTAGAGGCGTTGGCTCTAATCAGCACCCGGTCCTCATCCAGCGTCACCTTGATATTCTTCAGCTTCTCCAAATGAGATTTGTCCATAGCATTGGCCAGCCGGAAAATAGCCGACAGCTTGGAGACAACAATACGCTCAGGCTGAGACAGCCCGCCCAGCTCCGGCGCGTCCTTCCGGTCCAGTCCGTTGGAGATGCTGCCTGCCACCATAGCAACCTCCACTGCCTCGCCGGTGGAAAGGCCAAACAGGTCCATGCCCCGGATAATATCATAGGTGCAGCGGTTGTGCTGGCGCAGGCTGACATAGCTGCCGCAGCTGTGCAGGGCAGAAGCCAGCTCTAAAATCAAGCGCTTGGAAGCGTCCAGGCCGTGCACCTTTTTCAGCTTGTCAAACAGCCGGCAGGCATATTCGCCCACCAAAGCGCTATGCTTTTCATCACACTGAAAAGACGCCGCCGCTGTGTAGGCACAGGAAAGCGCGTTTTTTCGCAGGTAAGCGCTCCACTCGGCGTCAGCCTTGGGGGTGAGCATGTAGCGGATCACCGCCTCAGAGATATCTACCGGCGGCGAGAGAAGCTCAGGCGCGGTGGGGCAGAATCGCATCAGCCCCCGATAGATAAACAGCGCAGTATACAGCAGCGCGGCCTGGTTTTCCGGCAGGGCATAGTGCAGGGCGATTCCCTCTGTTGTCATGGAGCGCACCGTCTCATAAAGGAGCCGCAGCCTCTCCGCCTCAATATGATAGACCGGACCAACCTTTTTCCCGCCGCAGAGCTTGGCAATCAGCTCAATCTGAGAGCCGGTGAGCACCAGATTCTGAATGCGGAAGCCGGACAGGTTCATGCGGTTGAGCATGGTGTCCATATATTCTTCCAGTATATAGTTGAAATCCTCCGCTTTACGGCGCAGCTCACCCAGTACATCGTGCAGCTTTAATGCCCCAATGGGGACATTCTGGAAGGTGAGAATCTTCTCTCCGTCATATACTGCCAGCCCGATGCTTCCTGATCCAATATAGGCAAACAGGGTGTTCCCGTTTCTGACTGTCTCCTCATGTGCCAGCCGGTTCTCCAGCTCAGAAAAAATATATGCCTTTTCCTGGCTGCTGTCCAATATGTCCACGTCCATACCGTTGCGCACCTTCAGCTGGTCCACCACCAAAGCCCGGTTGCTGGCTTCCAGAAGAACCGTGCCGGAGAGGACGCGGGGCTTCTCAATATTATAAGAAAGCAGGGCGGAGGAGAACTTAGAAAGGGCAGAGGAGAGCTCCCGCAAGCTGTTAAAGCTGACTGCGCCCGTCTCAAAGACGTCATGGTCCAGGCTGACGGGATATTCCAGGTAGTCCAGCGTGCGGATTTTGCCCTTCACCAGTTGAGAGACCCGCATTTTCACATTCCTTGTGCCGATTTCTATGACCGCCGCACAGCCCGCAGCGTTTTTTTTATTCAAGGCTATCCCTCCTAAGCAGAATCTCTGCACAGAATTCTCTGCTTTGATTATACCAAAGCCCAGACAAAAATTCAAACCCAGATTTGAAATATTTGCTCCATTTGATGAATTTTTCAAAAAATTTTTTTTGAAAAACCTCTTGATTTTTTTGCCAGGATAGGCTATAATAAGCAAGCCGGGATACGGAGAGGTATTCTAATTGGTAAGGAGCCACATTGGAAATGTGGTGTGCCGCAAGGCATTGTGCGTTCGAGTCGCATCCTCTCCGCCAAGTAAAAGAGCGTCGGAGCTTTTCCGGCGCTCTTTCTGATTTCTTTGGAGGAGGTAGAGCAGATGGCTGTAAAAGCTCTGGCGGAGCTGACTGTGATGTGCATGGTCTGCGACGGCAGCAAAGTCTTGGTGCAAAACCGGGTCGATCACGAATGGCCGGGGATCACCTTTCCCGGCGGACATGTCGAGCCAGGAGAAGCCTTTACCGAGGCAGTGGTCCGGGAGGTTTTTGAGGAAACAGGGCTGACGGTTTGCGGTCCGCAGTTGTGTGGCGTAAAGCAGAGGGCGGATCAGGATGGTTCCCGTCTGATCGTCCTTCTGTATCAATGTAGCCGCTTTTCAGGAGAGCTTCATTCCTGCGATGAGGGAGAGAATCTCTGGGTAGAACGCCAGGCTTTGCCCGCTATGAAGCTGGCCGACACCATGGAGCAGCTTCTGCCGGTCTTTTTTGACGAGCAGTATTCCGAGTTCTATTTAACACGGGATGAGAACGGCCAGGTGAAGGAGCTGAAGCTATTCTGAGCTTATTATAGGGAATAGGGGAGTAAGGAATGGACAGGCAGATAAAAGCTGAGCTGACAAACATGTGCATGGTTTATGAGGGAAGCCGGGTGCTGGTACAAAAACGCCGCCCGGAACACGGCTGGCCTGGGGTCACCTTTCCCGGCGGGCATGTGGAGCCGGGGGAGTCCATCACCCAGTCGGTCATCCGGGAGGTCTGGGAGGAGACCGGTCTGACAGTCGCAGAGCCCAGGCTCTGCGGCGTAAAGCAATGGATAGAGGACGATGGTTCCCGCTATATCGTCTTTCTATATAAATGCAATCAATTTTCCGGGGAACTGAGCGCCTCGGAGGAGGGGGAGGTCTTCTGGGCAGAGCGCGCAAGCCTGCCCGGTATGAATCTGTCCAGCGGTATGGAGGAGACTTTTCGGGTGTTTTTCGAGGATGACATCAGCGAGCTGTCCTACTATCGGGAGGACCCGGACAACGACTGGCAGATCGTGCTGGAATAGCAGAAGGAGAAGCCAATGACCATACCGACGGAACTGACCAATATGTGTATGCTGAGCTGCGGGGGAAAGGTTCTTGTGCAGAATCGTGTAGACCCACTCTGGAAGGGGATCACGTTTCCAGGCGGGCATGTAGAGCCGGGCGAATCATTTACAGACGCTGTGATCCGCGAGTTTTATGAGGAGACTGGTCTGACCATTGACAAGCCTGTTCTGTGTGGGGTCAAGCAATGGATGTATTCCGATGGCTCCCGGTCAATTTCCTTTCTCTATCAGGCAGAGCGTTTTGAGGGCGAGCTGAGGTCTTCTGACGAAGGCAATGTATTTTGGGTGGAAAGAGACGAGCTGCCTCACATGAACCTTGCCAGCGGCATGGCGGAGACCCTGCGGGTCTTTCTTGAGCCCAGCCTGAGCGAGCTGGCCTATTTTCAAAAAAGCGGCTTTGCCGGCAGCGAAGAGTGGCATTATGAAGATTGGGATTTTCAGCTGCAATAGCCCAAACAGCCAAGCATTTTCAATATACTTTTGATATTAAGGAGTAACAGCTATGAAACATCATGAGGTTGCGGCATTTTATAAAGACCTGGATGCCTATGCGGGCCAGACAGTGACAGTCTGCGGCTGGGCCCGTTCCATCCGGGACTCGAAGACTCTGGGCTTTATTGACCTGAACGACGGTACTACCTTCAAAGGCGTGCAGGTGGTTTTTGAAGACGGTAAAATTGACAACTTCAAAGAGATCGCTTCCCAGAATGTAGGCACGGCCCTGGCCGTCACCGGCAAACTGATTGCCACGCCCCAGGCCAAGCAGCCCTTTGAAATTCACGCAAGCAAAATCCTGATAGAGGGCGCATCTGCCCCTGAATATCCCCTGCAGAAAAAACGCCACACAGTAGAGTTCCTGCGCACCATTCCTCATTTGCGGGCCCGGACCAACCTGTTCAGCGCAGCGTTTCGGGTGCGCTCAGCGGCGGCCTTTGCCATCCACCGCTTTTTCCAGGAGAATGGCTTTGTATACATCCACACTCCCATCATCACCGCCACTGACTGCGAGGGGGCGGAGATGTTCCAGGTCACAACCATGGACCAGGAGAACCTACCGAGGGCCGAAGATGGCTCTGTAGATTACCGGCAGGACTTTTTCCAGAAAAAGGTCTACCTTTCCGGTTCCGGCCAGCTGCAGGTAGAGTGCATGGCTCAGGCCTTTTCCAAGGTGTACACATTCGGGCCCACCTTTCGGGCGGAGCGTTCCAACACCCCGCGCCACGCCTCGGAGTTCTGGCATATTGAGCCGGAGATTGCTTTTGCCGACCTGAACGATGACATGGACCTGATTGAGGCCACAGTAAAATATGTGATCAACTATGTGCTGGAAGCCTGCCCCCAGGATATGGAGTTCTGCAACCAGTTTGTGGATCAAGGGCTGTTGGAGCGTCTGCGCCATGTGGCGGACTCTGACTTTGCCCGGGTGACCTACACAGACGCTGTGAAAATCCTGGAAGAGCACAATGGAGAGTTTGAGTACAAGGCTGTTTGGGGAGAGGATATTCAGACAGAGCATGAGCGATTCCTGGCAGAAAAGCATTTCGGCCGTCCGGTGTTTGTTACAGACTATCCCAAGGACATCAAGTCCTTCTATATGCGCCAGAATGACGATGGCAAAACCGTGGCCGCCACTGACCTGCTGGTGCCCGGCATTGGCGAACTGGTGGGCGCAAGCCAGCGGGAGGAGCGTTATGAGGTGCTGAAGACCCGTATGCTGGAGTTGGGCATGACCGAGGAGGACCTGTGGTGGTATCTGGAGCTCCGCCGGTTTGGCACCACCGTGCACTCCGGCTTTGGCATTGGCTTCGACCGGCTGGTCATGTATCTGACCGGCATCCAGAACATTCGTGACGTGCTGCCCTTCCCGCGGACTACGGGCTCGGCGGAGTTCTAAATCGAATTAGAAGATGAAAAGGCCCCCGGACAAAACCGGGAGCCTTTTTGCTTCTTATAGATACAGCTGACTGCATTCCATTGCAGCGTTTTTGGCGGCAGCAAGAGCCTTGATATCATTTCGGGCAGGCGCCTGATTGGTGTGCACAGAGCAGACAAGCCGCAGGGGAGAGCGCATGTTCACATGTTTCAGCCGTCCTGGATGCAGCACCCCGGCTGCTTCCAACAGCGGCGGCAGTCCAAGCAGGGGAAATGTTGTCCCAATAGGTTAGAAGTTGGATTTCTCCCCTCAGTTCACTAACAAAAGCCTCTACTAAAGCTTGAACATCGCCGTTTTTGCGGATGGAACCGTTTCAAGGGCCTCTACTCCTTGCCGTCCCAGCAGTAGGTGCACAGCTTACACCGGTCGATCCCCACCGAGTCCATCATGTCGTCCAGCCGGTGATAGCGCAGGGAAGTAAAGCTCAGCTTTTTGCAGATGGTATCCACCATAGTCTGATATTCCTCTGTCTCTGGGTCAGAATACCTTTCCAGATTCTCTGGCTGGTTCGTGCCCTCCAACTCCTCAATCACCCGGCGGGAGATCAAATCGTCCAGGGAAGCGGAGCGGGAGAAGTTCAGGTATTTGCAGCCGAACAGTGGAGGCGGACAGGCGGGGCGCACATGGACCTCCTTTGCGCCGCTGCGGTAGAGGAACTCCGTAGTCTCCCGAAGCTGAGTGCCCCGGACAATAGAGTCGTCAATCAGCAGCAGGCTCCGTCCCTCAATCAGGCCATGGACCGGAATCAGCTTCATGTGGGCAATCAGGTCCCTCTTGCTCTGGGCCGTGGGCATGAAGGAGCGGGGCCAGGTAGGCGTATACTTAATAAACGGGCGGGAGAAGGGGATACCGGAGGCATTGGCATAGCCCACCGCATGGGCTGTGCCAGAGTCGGGCACACCGGCCACATTGTCGGGGGCTGTACCCTCCACAAAATGGTCCCGGCTGGCCAGAATCGCACCGCAGCGGTAGCGCATTTCTTCCACATTGACACCCTCATAGGAGGAGGTGGGATAACCGTAGTAGACCCACAGGAAGGTGCATATTTTCATATCCTTACCTGGCGCGGCCAGGGTCTGCACACCCTCTGGCGTTACAGCGGCAATCTCGCCAGGGCCCAGCTCCCGGTCCTGGGTATATCCCAGGTTCAGATAGGCAAAGCTCTCAAAGGAGCAGCAGTAAGCGCCCTCCTTTTTTCCAATAGAAACCGGTGTGCGCCCCAGCCTGTCCCTGGCGGCAATCAGGCCCCGGGGCGTAAGCAGAAGCATGGTCATAGAGCCCTCTATGACCTGCTGGGCATACTGAATCCCTTCAATCAGGTTGGGCTTTTGATTGATCAGGGCAGCTACCAGCTCGGTGGCGTTGATGTCTCCGCCGCTCATCTCCATAAAATGCGAGAGCCCCGAGGCAAACAAGGACTTCATCAGCTGCTCGGTATTGTTGATCTTTCCAACCGTCACAATGGCGTAGGCCCCGTGATGAGACCGCACGATCAGGGGCTGGGGTTCATAGTCTGAGATACATCCAATTCCCAGCCGGCCCTCCATCTGCGAAAAATCTTTGTCAAACTTGGTGCGAAAAGGGGAGTTCTCAATATTGTGTATTGCCCGGTCAAAGCCCCTTTTCTCATCATACACCGCCATGCCTGCCCGGCGTGTGCCCAGGTGCGAATGGTAGTCTGTGCCGAAAAACAGATCAAAAAGACAATCCTCTTTCGCCGCAACTCCAAAAAAACCGCCCATAAACCAATCCTGCCTTCCTTTTACAACTTAGAATAAAGATGGAAAGCCGCGTACACACAATGAAAGAATGGTAAGTGGCTCCGAAATCTATCTGTGGACATTATACCATAGCTGTCTGCAATATGCCAGTCCCAAAAATGCGAAATAAATTTTGAAGGGAGGCGGCGAAATTTCGTCAGAAAAGGCATAGGCCTTGCTGAATACTTTGTACAGAATCCCTCCATTTGCCTGTTGCGAGAATGTGTAAAACAGAAAATTTGCAAGAGAAGCAAAATAAGCTTGCATTTTTGACCAGGATGGATTAAAATATAGAAGGTTTAAGAGAATAAAATGAAGACAAGCGTGTGAGAATTATTCATTAGGAGATGGAGCGAATGAAAGGCGTCACGGTTAACGCAAAAAAGCTGGTTGCAATGAACCTTACTGAACTCAAAGAGCTGAAGCAGGAGGCTCGGGAAAAATATGAGGCCTTCCGGGCACGGGGGCTGAATCTGAACATGGCTCGAGGCAAGCCCTGCGTTGAGCAGCTGGACCTGGCTCTGGGGGTATTGGAGGCCCTTCATGCCCGCAGCGAATTTGCCAACTCCAATGGCGACGACTGCCGCAACTATGGCGTGTGGAACGGCCTGCCGGAGATGCGCGCTATTTTTGGCGAGCTGCTGGGCGTTCCGGCTGACAACATTATTCTGGGGAACAATTCCAGCCTTCAGCTGATGTTTGACGCCATCTCTCAGGGATATACCCATGGCTGCGGTGGACATGAGCCCTGGTGCAAACAAGGGGATGTGAAGTTTCTCTGTCCGTCGCCAGGCTATGACAGGCACTTTGCCGTAACCGAATATTTCGGCATTACCATGATCCCGGTTCCTATGCTGAAAACCGGGCCGGATATGGACATCATCGAGCGGCTGGTTCAGGATGGGTCCGTCAAGGGCTGCTGGTGCGTGCCGAAATACTCCAATCCCACCGGCGTCACCTACTCGGATGAGACAGTGCGCCGCTTTGCCCGGCTTCGTCCTGCGGCCAAGGACTTCCGTATTATGTGGGACAATGCCTACTGTGTCCACGACCTGACTGATGAGCCGGAGGAGCTTCTGAATATCTACGAAGAATGTTTGAAGGAGGGGACGGAGGACCAGGTGCTCATTTTTGCTTCCACATCCAAAATATCCTTCCCCGGTGCCGGCGTGGCCGCGCTGGCTTCCAGCGCCAAAAATGTCGCCAGCCTCAAAACCCGCACCACGGTGCAAACCATTGGTTCTGACAAACTGAACCAGCTGCGCCATGTGCTGTTCCTCCATGACGCAGACGGTGTGCGCAGCCTGATGAAGGGACATCGGAAAATCCTGGAGCCCAAATTCAATATTGTGCTTGAGGCTTTGGAGCAGGAGCTGGCAGACCTTGGCATTGCCCGCTGGAGCCACCCCAACGGCGGCTATTTTGTCAACCTGGATGTGATGGGAGGCTGTGCCAAACGGGTGGTGGCTCTGTGCAAGGAGGCTGGAGTAGTTCTGACCGATGCAGGGGCAACCTACCCCTATGGGGTCGACCCCAATGACAGCAATATCCGCATTGCACCCTCTTTCCCCCCGGAGGAGGAGCTGGCGCAGGCCATGGAGGTGCTCTGCACCGCCGTAAAGCTGGCCGCAACAGAGAAGCTCCTTTCTGAGCGCGCCTGAGGCTCTATGACGAAGCTACAAAACATGCGGGCCATAGAAATCCCCCCGGTTTCGGGCGCTCTCCTCAGGTCCTCAGACTTTGGAAAGCCTGTTTGGCGGAGACAATAGCTTTTCCAGCTGGACGGAGCCATTGACCGGGCCTTGGGCATTGCTCAGCAGCAGATATTTCTGCCGCTGAAATTTCAGGAGGACAGCCATGGAGCTCATTCGGTTTGACGTAACGGAAAACGGTATAGAAGCCTATGACAGCTCTCACATGCCAGGGGCAGGCTGGACCTGCTCCTGCAAGGTGCGCAATATTCTGCGAAGGGGAGGCCGGTACTGCCTCGTTCACAGCGGGAAGGAGAATTATGACACCTTTCCCGGGGGAAGCATGGAGCCAGGGGAGGCTCCTGCCGATGCGGTGCTAAGAGAAACCCGTGAAGAGGTTGGCTGTCAGGTTTCCGGCCTGCGGATGATTGGCCAGGTCCGGGAGTTCCGAGAGAAAAGCCGTATGTTGCAAACAACCTACTACTTTATCTCAGATTTTGAAAGTCCCGGAAATCCTCAAATGACCCAGGAGGAGTTAGACCTTGACACAATGGTCAAATGGGTGGGGGAGGCCGAGTGTGGGGAGCTTCTGGATTCCCAGACCAGCCCTCTGTATTTTCGCCGGTTCAGCGGGATGAGAGACCGGACGTTTTTTCAACGATACCGAGAGTCATGCTCCAAGCCTCAGGAGGCCTAAGCTAAAAATATTGGCTGGGCCTCTTTTACATCATAACCTATTGACAAAGGCCGGGAGTTGTCCCGGTTTTTGCTTTTTCAGAACAACTCTCCGGTAATTTTTTAAATAGCTCTTGAATCTTTCGATTTTTTTGTTTATAATGTGTGTAGATTGGTATTTTGGGCGGCTCTCTGTCCATCTGGCACCGGGCCGCGTCAAAAACACTATGAAACCGAAAGGAGTACCAATATGAACTATTCCCATGAAGTGGAAAACATGTGTACGGTGAAGAAGGGCCCCCATCACGGCCCGGCTCCCATCCCCGAGGAGGGCAGATGGGTCAAGGCCTATGAGATTAAGGATATCTCCGGGCTTTCCCATGGCATCGGCTGGTGCGCTCCCCAGCAGGGCGCCTGCAAGCTGACCTTGAACGTGAAGGAGGGCATCGTCCAGGAGGCTCTGGTTGAGACCCTGGGCTGCTCCGGCATGACCCACTCCGCCGCTATGGCCGCTGAGATTCTTCCTGGCAAGACCCTGCTGGAGTGCCTGAACACGGACCTGGTGTGCGACGCCATCAATGTTGCCATGCGTGAAATCTTCAAGCAGCTGGCCTATGGCCGCAGCCAGACCGCGTTCTCTGAGGACGGTCTGCCCATTGGCGCGGGTCTGGAGGACCTGGGCAAGGGCCTGCGCTCTCAGGTGGGCACCATGTTCTCCACCGGAGCCAAGGGCGTCCGCTACATGGAGATGGCCGAGGGCTATGTCATTAAGATGGCCCTGGACGAGAACAACGAGGTCACCGGCTACCAGTTCGTCAAGCTGGGCAAGATGCTGGAGGATATCCGCCACGGCGTCTCTCCCGACGAGGCATATAAGAAGAATATCGGCCAGTACGGCAGGTTCGACGGCGCTGCCAAATACATCGATCCCAGAGAAGAATAATTCCAGATCCATACTATACTTAGGAGGACAACGAAATGGCTAACGACGTCATGTTTGAAGGCAAAGAAAGAAGAATGCCCAAGATTGAAAAATGTCTTGCGGAGTATGGCCTGGGCAGCTTGGAGGAGGCCCGGGAGCTCTGCAAGTCCAAGGGCTTTGACCCCTATGACATTGTGAAGGGCGTGCAGCCCATCGCGTTTGAGAACGCCGGCTGGGCCTACACCTTGGGCTGCGCTGTAGCAATCAAGAAGGAAGTCAAGACCGCAGCTGAGGCAGCTGAGGCCATCGGCATCGGTTTGGAGGCTTTCTGCATTCCCGGCTCTGTGGCCGAGCAGCGCAATGTGGGCCTGGGCCACGGCAATCTGGGCGCCATGCTGCTGCGGGACGAGACCAAGTGCTTCGCGTTCCTGGCCGGCCACGAGTCCTTTGCCGCCGCCGAGGGCGCTATCGGCATCGCCAAAACCGCCAACCGCGCCCGCAAGGAGCCCCTGCGCATCATCCTCAACGGCCTGGGCAAGGACGCCGCCTACATCATCTCCCGCATCAACGGCTTTACCTATGTGAAGACAGACTATGACTTTTTCACCGGCGAGCTGAAGATCGAGGAGACCAAGCCCTTCTCCGACGGCGAGCGCGCCGCGGTCAAGTGCTATGGCGCCAACGACGTTCTGGAAGGCGTGGCGATCATGAAGCACGAGGGCGTGGACGTGTCCATCACCGGCAACTCCACCAACCCCACCCGGTTCCAGCATCTGGTGGCCGGCACCTATAAGAAGTGGGCTTTGGAGAATGACAAGAAGTACTTCTCTGTGGCCTCTGGCGGCGGCACCGGGCGCACTCTGCACCCGGACAACATGGCTGCTGGTCCCGCTTCTTACGGCTTGACCGACTCCATGGGCCGTATGCACGGCGACGCTCAGTTCGCTGGCTCCTCTTCCGTGCCCGCCCATGTGGAGATGATGGGCTTGATGGGCATGGGCAACAACCCCATGGTAGGCGCTACTGTGGCCTGCGCTGTGGCTGTCTTTGAGGGCCTGAGCAAGTAATCTGCGTTTTCTGCATATTTTTTGACAGAGTAAGGGCTGGTACAGGCATTGTACCAGCCCTTTTCTGCATATTTTTAGCTCCTTTCAAATTTACTCTTGACAATGTCATTCATTTGTGTTACACTATGTTTAACGTTAAAGCTAAAAGTTAAATGATTGGGAGTGATAAAAATGGGACTATGCAGATGACCCTGCGAGCGCTGGCCGATCCGATTCGCAGAGAGATCCTCACTCTGCTGAAGTCAGGAAGAATGTCGGCAGGGGAGATCGGAGAACATTTTCCAGTAACCGGAGCAGCGGTTTCCCGGCATCTGTCCGTATTAAAGGAGGCTGAGCTGGTACGGGACCAAAGAGAGGGAAAGTTCATCTTCTATGAGTTGAACACTTCGGTACTGGAGGAAGTCATGCTATGGATTGCTGAACTAAAGGGAGGGAAATCCTGTTATGCTGAAACAGAATAAATGGAAGCTGCTGGCCACTTCGCTGATTATTCTTGTGCCAATTCTGGTAGGGCTGGTCCTCTGGCCCAAACTGCCTGATACCATGCCTACGCACTTTGGGTTGGACGGCACAGCAGACGGTTGGAACGGCAAGGGCTTTGGCGTTTTCGGTCTGCCGTTGATTTTGCTGGGAGCCCATCTTTTCTGCATCATTTTGACGTCCGCCGACCCAAAATCTCAAAACATAGGCAGAAAACCCATTGCGCTGTTGTTCTGGCTGATGCCAATCGTGTCATTGGTCATGAATATGGCGATTTATGCCTACATACTAGGCACCAGGATCAACATGCTGTTTATCTGCATATGTTTGGTGGGAATCATGGAGATTGTTCTGGGAAACTATCTGCCCAAGGTGCAGCAGAATTACACATTTGGCCTCAAACTGCCATGGACGTTGCATGACCCGGAAAACTGGAACCGCACCCACCGTCTGGCAGGCCGGTGCAGCATCATATCTGGCGTCATTCTAATCGTCACCGCCATACTGAACACGCCATGGGTCGTTGTGATCTCCCTATGCCCGAATGTGCTGGTTCCTACCCTCTATTCCTTTGTGTACGACCTTCGGCACCGTCCCCATCATGAATAGGCAATTCCTGCCCGACCCAAAAAGTGCCGTGTCAGCTTTGCATTGCTGACACGGCACTTTTTTGTTATATGGCTTCACTCAGCGAAACAGTCCTACGATCCGCTCCCAAAGACTGCCAGACTCCTCGGTGGGGTATTCTTCATCAACAGCCTCAGTCTCTGCTTTTTGCTCAGGCTGTCTGGTCTTCATAATGAATTTGACCGAGTTCTGCGTTCCCTCAGGTGCGCCGGAAAAGCTTTGGTAGGATTTCAACAGCTCCTTCATGCTTTCTACCGTCACATTCAGCTCCTCTAATTGGTCCGGGTCGACACTGCTGGTCAACTTTGAGATCGCCTCCTGGTCAAAACGGATCAGCCCATCCTGAAGCTCACTGGAACCCTCAGCCAGACGGGAGGCGCCTTCTGCCAATTCAGCCGCACCGCGTACCAAAGCCTGAATCCCCTCTGTCAGTTGCCCGGCTCCCGCAGCCAGTTCATCAATCCCAGCGGCCAGTTGAGCCGCGCCGTCAGCCAGAGCGGCGTTGCCGTCGCGCAGACTGCCTGCACCAACACTCAGCTGGTTCGCGCCAGCTGCCAGCTCGTTGACGCCTCCTGTCAGTCCCGGCAGCTGCTGGCCCAGCTGAGCCAAACCGCTGTCCAGTTGGTTGGCTCCGGCAGCAGCGTTGACTACGCCCTGGGTGTACTCTGCCGTACCCTTTGACAGTGCGCCCGCACCCTGATACAGAGCAGCCGCTCCCTGGCCGGCCTGTTGAATTCCTCCCTGGATCTGCGCGTATTGTGCGTTCAGTTGGTCCATCCCGGAGGAAAGCCCCCCAGCCGCCTGGTATGCGCTTGTGTAGGCAGTCAGCAGCGGAGCTTGCTGTTCCGGGTCTATCCCTGCCCCTGCCAGCAGCTGCCCAAAGGCTTCGGGGGAGGGAAGCTGCTGCATCGCTGCCGAGCCCTGTGCCGCCGCGCTACTCAGAGCGTCTGCAAAGGCCTGGGAACCGGAGCCCAGCGTTCCCTCTGGACTCAAGGACTCTGCCAGGGCGGCTGAGCCCTCTAACACCTGTGACGCCCCATTGTTCAACGGAGCGCTTTGCTCATTGAGCGTATTCAACCCGGCAGCCAGAGTCGCGCTGCCTGTTTTCAGCTGCTGACAGGCAGAAGACAACGCGCCTGCGCCGCTTTGCAGGTTGCCCAGTCCGGCGGCAAGCTGGTCTGCGCCGGACTTCAGCTCATTGGCCCCATCCCGGGCAGAGACGCTGCCGCTGTTCAGCGCACTTGCGCCGTTCTGCAGAGCGGCAGTGCCGTCGCGTAGCTTTGCCGCGCCGTTGTCCAGCTGTATCACCCCATCCTGGAGCTTGACCGCGCCGGTACTCAGCTCAGAAGCCCCCTGGGCAAGCTGAGCCGCGCCGTCCAGCAGCTTTGTCATGGCTTCTTCCATAGCGTCCATGTCATCGCCCAGGCCTTCCAGCTTTTCCAATTCATCCAGAGCAGTGTCCTCCAACAGCTCGGGGTCTGTAGCGCAGGCCACAAAAATAGTGGGAGCAGTCAACTCCTTCACATCAGCCTCTACTGTCACATTGTCAAAAAGCTTATCCTCCAAACCTGTGCCGGAGAGCAGCCCGTCCAGGCTGTCCTTAACGCCAGGCAGACATAAGAAGCCCACTGCCTGTCTGCCGTTAAAGCTCTCCGTCCTGCCATGCTCCGCCTGAATATTTGTGGCATTCTCATCCAAGACCACAGCTGCCATCGTGAAGAAGGGGGCGCATACCTGACGTTCCTGACCGTTGACAGTCACGACAGCGGTCTCATGATTGGTAAAATGGACCGAGACGGACAACCGGCCGGATTTGCCCAGAAGCTCCTC
Source organism: uncultured Oscillospiraceae bacterium (assembly GCA_910587835.1). GTDB lineage: Bacteria > Bacillota > Clostridia > Oscillospirales > Acutalibacteraceae > Acutalibacter. Next base: position 75,199 of record CAJUNQ010000094.1, read on the forward strand.
CAAAGGCGCTTCCGTCCCATCCAAGCGGTAGGTGATCTCCGCACTGACAGGGGCCTGTTTCTCCGTACTGCCGCTATAACGGGCATCGTCCGCCTCCACATTCCAGGTGAGGGTCTGGCCGTTCTGGGTGAACCCGCCCTCGCCGCTGGTGCAGGCAATATCGGAAAGACTGCTTTCATCGGCAACGCCAGAAAGACCGCCCTCCCGGTGCAGGTGTACGCTGACGCTTTGACTGGACAGACTGCCGTCAGGGTTCAAAATTGTGTAAACGGTCTCTTTCTTTTCCAATTCTCCGGCCGCAATCGCGGGCATTCCCATAGAGGCGGCCAACACTGCTGACATAGCCAGACAGAAAATTCTTTTAGCAGGTTTCATCGTAATTTGCGCTCCTTTCCAATCAATCGGCTTTCATAGACATATTAGGACTATTTTCTTTTAAATCGTCCATATCCGGAAGATGTTCTTGCGATATGCTGTCAGACTTTTTGAGCCATCGCCATGTAGTGTGCCTGATAACAGGCTCCAACGCCATCAGCAGGCAGGGCAGCACCAGAATAATCAACACCATACTGACCAGCGCACCCCGGGAGATCAGGAGACAAATGCTCTTCAGCAGCTCCATTTTGCTGATTGCGGCAACGCCTACTGTGGCAGCGAAAAATGTCAAACCGCTGGACAAAATGCTTTGACTGCAGTATTGGCAGGCCAGTTGGGCAGCCTCCCGGCTTGTGCGGCCAATGCTCCGCTCCTCCCGAAAACGGGTGGTCATCAGAATAGCGTAGTCAACAGTCGCCCCTAGCTGGACTGTCCCAATCACAATACTGGCAATAAAGGGCAGCGTTGTGCCTGTAAAATAGGGGATGCCCAGGTTGATAAAGATAGCTCCTTCAATAACCGCCACTAACAGAACCGGAACCGACAGGCTCATAAAGCTCAAGGCAATGATTACAAAAACCGCAGCGATAGAGGCCACATTCACATGGGCAAAGTCGGTGTCCGCAATTTCAATCAGGTCCTTTGTCATGGCGCCCTCGCCGGTGATTACCCCCTGCGGGTCTGCCGCCTTTACCAAAGCGTTTATCTCTTCCAACTGGGCGTTCAGGGCATCGGTGCCGCTTTTATAGGCGCTGTTGGCCAAAATCAGCTTGTATCCCCCTGACTGGGCCAGCTGGCGGACATTTTCAGGTAAAAAGGCCATATCGATTCCTTCCGTAAATGCCTCCGCAGAACCGGCCTGCGTCACGCCCTCCACCTGCTTCAGTTTATTGCAGAGATTACTGATCTCTCCATTGGTCAAGCTTTCATCGACCAGAATAAAGTGAGAGGTGGTCATGCCAAAGTCATCCCGCAGCTTGTTTGTGCCGGCAATCCCGGTCAAATCCTGAGGCAAGCTGTCAAACAGGGTATAGTATACGCTGGTCTTGCTCTGAGCCAGAGAGAAGGGCGCCATAAGAATCAGAAATACCGCGATAACTGGCCCGGGATGCTTTGCCACAAACCGGCTAGCCCTTTTGAGCTGGGGGATGAACACCCGGTGGCGATGCCTTTCCACTGCCCGGTCAAAGGTAAGAATCAGCGAGGGGAGAATGGTGATGGTGCAGAGCACACCCAGGGCTACGCCCTTTGCCATAACAATTCCGATGTCCCGCCCCAGAGTAAGCCGCATGGTACAAAGGGCCAGAAACCCCGCAATGGTGGTCAGACTGGATGCGGTAATAGAGGAGAAGGTGTTGACAATGGCCCGGGCCATTGCCCGTTCCTTGTCAGATTCCTGTAACTTTTCCTCCTCATACCGGTGTAAAAGAAAAATAGAAAAGTCCATGGTCACGCCCAACTGCAGCACGGTCGACAATGCTTGCGTAATATAGCTGATCTCTCCTAAAAAAATATTAGAGCCAAAATTGTAGAGGATGGGGAAGATGAGCCCGATCATAAACAGCAGGGGTACAATGGCGCTCTCCATTGCCAGAAAAAGCACCAGCAGGCTGGCTCCTACCGCGCACAGGATGTACAATGGCATCTCCGTATCCACCAACGCTTTGGTGTCCTGGAGAATCACACTGAGACCGCCCATGAAGCAGTTTTCCCGAAGCAGCTTTTTCAGCTGCGCAATGGCGTCCATGGTGCTTTTGCTGGCCGCTGGTTCAGGGAAGCGAACCAGCAGCATTGTGGAGTCGGACTCACCAAAAAGCATCTGACGGATATCCTCCGGCAGCATCTCGGGGGGAATACTGGGGTCTACCACATCGCTCAGCCAAAAGACCTGGTCCACACCCGGAACCTGCTCCATTTCGGCTTTCATATCCAACAGCTGTTGGGTTGGCAGTCCCTCCACCGTGATCATGGCAGTAGAAGCCAGGTTAAAATCCTTTTCCAGAGAGATCTCGCCAATCATGGAATCCAGTTCTTGGGGGAGGTAGGTGAGAATGTCGTAGTTGATCCGGGTGGCGGCCATGCCAAACACAGAGGGGACCAGCAAAAGCGCTGCCAGCACCAGAACCAGTTTGCGGCGCTTCACAATCGTTTGGGCCATTCGTTCCATTTCATACACCACTTTCCTTTCTGTGCAATATGGGTGAGACAGTGGCCAAGGCAATATATTGACTATTGGTCACTTTTCTCGTGAACCTATTATATCAACCCAAAATCTGGTTGTCAATAGTAAAATGACTAAAAGTCAAAATTTATTTTTCAGATGCTAATTAAGGAACCATCAACAAGAATAGAGGCTTGATTTGATTATGGTGTAATATTCTCACCTGATATTCTGATAATTGTGTCAAAAAACGTTGCATCCTGCACAACAAAAAGATAGAATATAAGTGGGGAGTTACTATTTGCTTAAAGCTGAAGGGGGAATGATATGTGAAATTGCGTATTCCTTTTCACAGGAGGTCAATAAGGTATGCAGCTGCTATCCTGTTGTCCGCCCTGTTCTGCGTCATTGGGTTGATGGCCTTACGCTACAGTCAACCAGACGAGGAGGGGGTCTTTTCTATTGCAACTGCAGAGAGTCAAGAGCTCATGTTCTTTGGGCAGGGGGAGGACCAGGTCTTTCTGGTGCTTCGGGATGGGGAGGAGACCAACCTTCACTGTCTCGATCTTGCCAGCGGCGAAACTGTTATGGCCGAATTGAAAAAGGAGCCGGATAGGTTCTTTCTCTCTGGCGACACATTGGGAATCATCAGCCGGGACAGCATGTCATACTCACTGCTTTTCTGGAACTCGCGGATAGAAATATCCGATGCTCAGCAAAACGCCCTTCAATATTTTGCCGACAGTGTGTCCAATGACTCTTTCACCGCTTTTTCAGACAGTCTGCTGTATATCGCACCACCTGGCGGCTGCTTAGAAATATACAGTCCCTTTGAGTTTTCGTCTGAGGAGGCAGGGCTTGACGGGATTTGTTTTCTGGCCAGCACACCGGCCGGACAGGTGTATGCCTACTCCAATGAAACATTATTCAGTTGGATTGGCGGCGACTTCAACAATCGTACACAATGGTACTACAGCTTTTCTCCCATACAACTGATAGGGGAGAGCGCATTTCTGGATGAAGATGGCACAGCCTATGTTCTCGGCGAGGGTGGGCTTGAGCCTTTACCAGAGGGCCTAATTATAGGAGCCCCTTTCCGGGAATATTTGTCCGACGATGAAATTTACTCAGCCAGCTCAGCGAATACCGTGTGCCGCTATACCTTCTCTGGCGAACTCACCGGAATCTTCTCTTTGGACGGCGAAATCAAGGGGTTAACCTTAGGCGGAGCGTTAGTGAAACGAGAAAATGAATTCGTATTTGCTCCATACCATTTCACCGATATTGGCACAGAGCCGGAAGAAACTCCGTCTCCAGACCCAACGCCAGAGCCCTCCTCCGAACCCGACCCCAGCGAGGAGCCGAGCCCGTCCCCCGAACCGGAACCAGCATCTCCAGAACCCACTCAGGAGCCAGAGCCCAGCCAGGAGCCCACGACAGAACCTGACGACTCCCCAACGCCGGATGTTCCCACGTCAACGCCCTCACCTAACCCGATTTATCACACAAGAGAGGTGGACGGCGTGGAGTATATCCTGTTGAGCTCGCCCATGACCATCAAGGAACTGCGGTCCTTGATGGCCCCTGAGGCAGTCAAAATCAAAGATCAAGAGGGAAATTCCGCAGCAGAGGGAATTCTGAAAACCGGCATGACGATGACCAGAATGAACCGGCAAGAGGTCTGTATTGTGATTCAAGGCGACTGTACAGGAGATGGGTATATCAATGTGAAGGACATGGAATTAGGCTGCTACTGCATTTTGGGGGCCAGCTACATTCCGACAGACGCCGCCTTTTTGGCGATCGACTTTGATGATGACAGCAGGCTCACCCTCTTAGACCTTGTAAATCTGTCTGACGCAATAGGAGCCAACCGCTAAAAAGCCAAAAATAAATAGAAATAATTTATAGCCTTTGGGGCCTTATCCCAAAGGCTATATTTATAATTTATAATAGCAATAAAAACCGAAATTTATTGTAGTTTCTATTTAAAAAGATTATTCGAGTTACTCAAACACATTCACACGAGTCTTAACGGCAGGGAAGAGGATGCATGTAAAGCAATTGACTTTTCGGTTGTGTATTGTCACAATGTAAAGTCAATCACTTTCCACACCGGGCTGCAAGCAAATATGTTACCAGCAAAACGCACAACCTCCCTAAGAGCCACATTTTGCCCTTTTGTACCCTTAAAATCACACTCGGACACTCCGTCCAAAGACGCAAAAAGCCCCCAAAAGGACAAAGGGGGGGTGGATTGTATTTTATTTCACGGGCCAATTTGCGAGTTGTCATAACCAGCCTCTGCGGATATACATTAGTTTACATAAGATATTTGACATAAGTTTTGGCAGTTTACCAGAAAAAGTAAAAATACTCATTTGCCCCCTTGCAAAATCTCTCAAGATGTATTATAGTAGTAGATACAGAAAGGGTACAGCTTGCGGTTCAGACAGTTTCTTGATATTTCGACACCGATATGTTGAAAGACCGCTAAGTTTCTTCCCTCCTTTTTCAAGATCGCCAGCTTTAACCCAGTACAGCTCATACATCTTGTATTGGCATGATGTTTTCCACAACGCCTGTCCACATTTCCACACTCCTTGCGCTCTAATCGTGTGAAAACAGGTTCTGCGGTATAAAGCGTAACTACAGTTGCCGATCGACGCTGGAATTTTATACGCACATTTCTTTTGAAATGGAATGTTTCGGCTAAGCTTTTCATAAGAATGCTACTGTGGGGAGCCATATCCCACCAGAAAATCAAAGGAGCATTCTTATGAAAAAAGAGGACGCACTGTTCCAAACAGAGTTTTTTCGCCGGTTTTCCCATAAACGCTGTTTTTTTCTCTTGGCTGCTACCCTTGTTTGCGGCGTTTTTGGCGGCTCTGCCGCTGCTGTCTGTTGGGAGCTTTTCCGTGGCAAACAGGCATTTCCACTGTTTTTTTCTGGCATTCCAGTGCCTGAATCCGGTTTTCTGGCGTGCTTTTCCACAGTCCTGCTTAACACCCTGATTGGCTTGATTATTCTCTTTCTGCTGGGAGTTACCGCTTTTGGCGCGTTGGGCGTACCCTTTTTCCTTCTCTGTAAAGGGGGAGCCCTTGGCATTGGAGTTCTCTATTTTATGGCTAGTGGTAGCTTTGACCAGGTTCTGTACTGTGCTCTTGGATATACGCCGGCAGCGGCTGTCTCAACATTGCTGCTCTTACTTTTTGCGGTTCGCTCTCTGGCTTTTTCCAATAGTCTGGCAAAGGCTGGCTTTTCTTCCCGCCAGGAAAGCCTGGATTTTCAAGTCTATTTTAAAGATTTTCTAACGTTTCTCTGTTTTTCTGTGGTGGCTGCTTTGGCAGGCGGTTTGTTGGCCGTTTTGTGCGGAGCCATACTCAAGTGAGTTTTTGATTGAAACCGGCTGAAAGCGCTTTACTTCATGGAATGAGGAAGGTGATAAGTATGAAAATTGATTTTTTTGTTTTGTTCAGCGAGTATCTGGCAACCCAAAAGGCAAACTCGGCTAACACCCGAGAGTCTTATTTGCGGGACACCATGAACTATCTGGCCTATCTCTCGGAACTGGATGTTTCACCGTTGGAGGCTGATGAGCGGGATGTTCAGGGTTTTGTTGACCGGCTTCATGACATGGAGCGCTCTGCCACAACGATTTCACGAAATCTGGCGTCGGTACGGTGCTTTTATAAATTTCTCATGTACAAGGGTATGCTGGACCACAATCCCGCAAAAAGTATCAAGGCGGGAAAGGCCGAAAAAAAGCTGCCCCAAGTTTTGCAGGGGGAAGAGATTGATCTTCTTCTCTCCCAGCCGGATATTACCGAGCCCAAGGGTTGCCGGGACAAGGCCATGCTGGAGCTGCTCTACGCCACGGGCATCCGGGCATCGGAGCTGATCAATCTGGACGTGAAGGACATCAATCTCCGCTCTGGTGTGTTATACTGCAAAGGCACAAAGGGGGTTCGGACGATTCCCGTATATCCCTCCGCTGTGGTGGCGGTTTCCGACTATATTTTTCGTATGAGGGACCTGCTGACAGGGCCAGAGGGCAGTTCCGCGCTGTTTGTCAACCTGAATGGGGGTAGGCTGACCCGTCAGGGCTTTTGGAAAATAGTAAAAAGCTATGCCACAGAAGCGGGTATCACGAAGGAAATCACCCCTCATACAATCCGCCATTCCTTCGCGCTGCATCTGCTGGAAAACGGCGCGTCCGTCAAAGACATACAGACCATGATGGGCCATGCGGATATTTCCTCTACGCAGGTCTATGTTCAGCTGATGGATGACCGGGTCCGGCAGGTTTATCAGGAGTGCCACCCCAAGGCTAAATTGGGATAATTCTTAAATCATTGGATGGGAGTTGGTTTTTGTGGCTTTTTTAGGTCTTTTCGGAAATTATGATAAACCCGGCCCGGGCGTGAGTAAGGACGAGCCTCCCAAGGCGGCTCCGGTACGTTTTTTTGAAATTCTGTTCCGGAAGCTTTCCAAGCTGATTCAGCTCAATCTGATTTTTATGCTCCCGATGATTGTCGCCTGCGTGCTGATGGTGGCTCTGTACCTTTGCCCGACTCATTTTGTCATTCAGGTCTCCGGCATAACCCAGATGGACGGATGGGCGACCTTTGTGGTTCCGCTGCCCTTTGTTCTGCTGTCTCCTTTCTGTGCCGGGCTGACCATTGTCACCAGGAACTTTGCCCGGGAAGAGCATGCGTTTGTTTGGTCGGACTTTTGGGACGCAGTAAAGGATAACTGGAAATATTTCCTGCTGAACGGGCTGATCTGCTACCTGGTCTATACGATTTTGGGCTTTTCTGTTATCTACTACTACAATATGGCCGCAACAGAGTGGCTGTATTATATCCCCTTGTGGTTCTGTGTTGTCATAGCTGTAGTATTCCTGTTTTCCCAATATTACCTGCCGGTTATGTTTGTTACCTTTGACCTGAAATTTACCCATGCCTACAAAAATGCGCTGATCTTTACTCTGGCTGGCTTTGGACGGAATATTTTGCTCACTGTCATTCTGATCGCTCTGTTCATGTTGATTCTGAATCTGCCCCTGTTGAACATAACACTTTTGATTTATGCGCTGCTGTTTATCTTTTTGATGTTCTCGTTTGTTTCCTATCTGGTCAACTTCACGGTCTATCCAGTTATCGACCGGTATTTGATTCAACCCTACAAGCGGATGCAGGAGGGAACAAACGAAGAGCCTGCTGAGTCGGCGGGGGAGGAGTTCCCTGGGCTGTTTGCTTCTGTGCCGGACGAGGAAGATGAGGACGAAGATAAATATGTCTACGTTAATGGTAAACTGGTTAAAAAGTCTGAATTGAAACATGGAGAACAAGAACGAGAGGTAAAATAGAAAGGACGAGCCCTGCATGAAGAAAGCCGGAGAGACGTTTATCTCTCCGGCTTTTTCCGTTTTAATCGTTGTTGTCCTCCTCTGGTGGGGGAGAGGGCTTCTTACGCGGCTTGACCTTTGCCAAAGGGTTGGCGTTGATGGCGTCCTCCATCTGTCTGCTGGATGTATGGGTATAGATTTCCGTCGTTCCCAGGTTCTCATGCCCCAATATGTCCTGTAGCACACGGATGTCAACATCACCATAGCGGTACATTAGCGTTGCAGCGGTATGGCGCAGCTTGTGAACAGAGTAGCCAGGACCGCTCAAACCAATCTTATCCAGATACTTTTTGACAATATATTGTACGGTTTTGGGGCTGATCCGCTGCTTGCGGCTGCTTAGAAACAGGGCGTTCCGATCAATCACCCCGTCCTTGGGCCGGACCGCCAGATAAGCGTCAATCGCCTCCAGACAGGCGGAATTCAAATAAACCATGCGCTCTTTATTGCCCTTGCCAAGAATACGCAGTGTGTCATTATTCCGAAGGACATCGCTGATGTTGATGCCCACCAGCTCAGACAGGCGCATACCGCAGTTCAAGAACAGCGTGAGCATACAGCGGTCTCGTTCCTGGTCAGGGCCTTCGACTGCGTTCAGTAGTTCGATACTTTGTTCGAGAGAAAGAAAGTGAGGCAAAGCCTTTTTCGCTTTGGGCGGCGTCAGATTATCCGTGGGATTCTCTGATAAAAGATTTTCATGTATGGTGAGATACTTGAAAAAAGACTTCAGCGCAGAAGATTTTCTCTGACGGGTCGAACTGACATTATTGCGGTCATCTGCCACATAGTTCATGAATTCAAAGATGTCGTAGGTACGAATATCACGGATAAAGTCCAGGTCAATATCCCGCAGATCAATTTCTTCCATTGGCGTTTTGGGCGGCGTCAGCTGGCGGCTTTGCTTCATAAACCGGAAGAATGTCCGCAGATCCATGCAATAATTTTCTACAGTTTTTGCCGACAGGCCCTTGATATTACGCAGATACATGGCATACTGCTGTACCAGCTCCGGCATTTCATCCCGAATGGAAAAACCCATTTTTACTGTTTTCCCTCCCCTGAATTATACAAAATATCAATTTTGTATAATTGCGTTTTCGATTTTACGGCCTCTCTCCTGGCGACCTACTCTATAATATTGTACGCCGAAAATCAAATCGCAGAAAGCATTTGCCGTCTGGCAGCGGAAACGCTTCATGCAAAACCAAAACAAACTTATATTTTGCAAGCTCTGTGCACAAGATATCTGGGTCCACATCATGATGCAGCTTCCCAATTTTCGCAAACTGCGCCTGTTGTGGAGACTCCGACACAAACCCTTGACCGGTGCTTGCACTTTGAATCACACAAGATATATACGCTGCCTGGGACTGTGCTGCTTTTTGGCAGAAATGCTTAATTCCTACATACTCAATCAACAGGTCCGCCAACAACAAATCAGCCTTAGGCCATTCAGCTTCTTCGGCAGATAAGTCCATCTGCACCAGCTTCAGCCGAGGTCCCATGTCAGGGCCAAATCTCCGGCGGCATTCCTGCAAATAGTCCGGGTTAATGTCAACACCATACACTGTCTTCAAACTGCCGCAATACTCCAACCCATTTCCACCGGCAACGCCCAGTACAACCGCGCTTTCCGCCTGAGGATAGGCCTGCCACTGGCTTTTCATGATTTGATTCAGCAGCTGCAGCTGAGCAACCTGGCTCATATGTTCCTCATAAACTGCAAGCGGCATTTCCTGCCAAGGATGACTCACAGCTCTCCCACCATCCTTTCTCGAACAAACTTTCAACAAAGAGGCAGAATTCCCCCCACATCCACAAGCTCGCCATCAAACAGCTCTACAGCCGACACCCCATGCGTTTTCAAAAAATCCCGTATCCGCTGGCCGTCCGGGTGTCTGTCCAAGCATCCGGCAAAGGCCAGCTTGTCTGCAGCCAGTTTACCACAACAGCCGCCAATGAACCCCGTATCATAGCCTGGAAGCCGAATATATCCTGGTGAAATGTGTAATACTGTCATGGAATAACGTTCCAGCTGAGCGGCAATCCCTTGATCCGCAGTAATTGCCGCCGACTCATTCACCAACGCTACCGAGCACGCAGGATACCCCTGCTTCACTGGTATCCAGGAAAGCCCCATATCCTCAGCAGCAGAGATTATCGCAGCATCTGCAGTGCGTGGATTTCCTAGAGCGAAGCGGTCCCAGACCAGCACATTGCAGAGCGCATCCCTGGGATAACTGTCCCCAGGCTCTTGAAGGGTTTCCTCCCAGGTCAGCTCCCATTCCTTCAGCAGCTTGGTCAACGGGCTCCCCTGCAGGACGATGACCCTTCCCCCAAGCACACAGGTCTGTGTATCCGGGTGCCAGGCAATGGGGTCTGGCAAACGAAGGTCTTTGCACGTGGGGACAGCTTGAATTCCCAGTCTATTCAACCTATCTGACAACTGTGGGTATTCCCCGGAAACCAGCGCAGCCTTGACCGGCCGCTCTGGCAGTCGGGTTGGCCAAAGGCGGTTCATGTGGCGGCTTCAAAGGCCTGTCGAATATTTCTCGCGCCAATGACCTCTATTCCAGCAAAACTCTTTCCACTCAGGCCTTTTAAACCATGATAAGGCAAAATGCAGCGGGTAAACCCCAACCGTCCCGCCTCATAAATACGCTGATCGCTGTGGCCAACACTCCGCAGCTCTCCCGCAAGGCCAAGCTCGCCAAAAACCACAGTATCCTCCCGAACCGGCGTGTCCTTCAGGCTGGAAATCAACGCCATGGCCACAGCCAAATCCACAGCGGGCTCGTCCAGCCGTAAGCCGCCGATCACGTTAACATAGGTATCCAGATTGGAAAAGTAAAAGCCCGCCCGCTTTTCTAGCACGGCCAGAATCAACGCCAGCCGGTTATGGTCAAAGCCCGTAGACATCCTCCGGGGTGTGCCCAGCCCCGAGGTGGTAGCAAGCCCCTGAATCTCTGCCAGCAAGGGCCGCGAGCCCTCCATCACAGCGGTAACGCAGGTCCCCGAAGCATCCTTGGGACGCCCGGACAGCATAGCTGACGAGGGATTTTCCACCTGCCGCAGGCCCTGGTCCCCCATGTCAAATACACCAATCTCATTGGTAGAGCCATACCGGTTCTTTACTGCCCGAAGGATACGGTAGGTCATCTGCCGGTCTCCTTCAAAAAGCAGCACCGCGTCTACAATATGCTCCAATACCTTGGGACCAGCCACCGCGCCATCCTTGTTCACATGTCCCACTACAATAATGGGAATATCCAGAGACTTGGCACAGCGCATCATGGCGTTGGTGCATTCCCGCACCTGGGTCACGCTGCCCGGCGATGAGGTCAGGTCCGTGTGATTCATGGTCTGAATGGAGTCGATCATCACCAGGTCCGGCGACTCAGACCGAATCTGCTCCACCACATACTGCACATCCGTCTCCGTAAGTATCTTCAGGTTGGGGCTCTGCACTCCCAGCCGGGATGCCCGGAGTTTGATCTGCCGGGCGGACTCCTCTCCGGAGACATACAGAATACGCAGTCCCTGCCCCAGGTATTCGCAGATTTGCAACAGGATAGTAGACTTGCCAATACCCGGGTCGCCGCTGACCAGCACCAGCGAGCCCTTCACAATCCCGCCGCCCAAAACCCGGTCCAGCTCAGAGAGCCCTGTATGATACCGGTGCTCGTCGTCTGTACTGATTTCATTGATGGGCGTGGGACGGGCAGTGCTGTTCAACGCCCTGGTTGCGGCAGCGTTGCGCTGGGGCGAAGAAAGCGTCTCCTTGGCAATTTCCACCAGAGTATTCCACTGCCCGCAGCCCGGACATTTTCCTGCCCATTTTGGCGATTCAAAGCCGCACTGGGTACATTGATATAACAATTTTACTTTCCCGGCCATGGGGCCTCCTTTTCCACAAAACAGCTCCGCCCAGCATCTTGACGCCTGGCTGAGCACATATCCGAACAATCAAAAATTTCCACTACTCTGCAGCAATTATACCACAAATCTATTCGGAGAAGTCCGGTGCTTTTGCGTAGCAAAAGAGAAGTGCTTCGCGCTACAGGGCTTCTCCTTGTGTTTATCAGAACACATTATACCATAAACCCACCCATTTGCCAAGCAAAAAATCCCATCTGCTCAGGCTTCGGCATTTCCCTTCTGTCCCTGAATATAGTCGATCAGACCATTGTAAATGGCAGCGGCCATTTGTTTCTGATAGCTCTCAGTGCACAGCTTTTCTGTCTCCGCCGGATTGGAGAGAAACCCGCATTCCACCAGTACGCCAGGGACCTGGCACTGGTTTAACAGGTAAATACTGCTGTCAGCCTGCTTGTTCTCCCTTTTATTTTCCGGCTGCAAACTGTCCACAATATTTTTGCGGATAGCTTCCGCCAGGTCAGCGCTCTCTGAACGGTTGGGAGAGTAAAACACCTGTGCGCCGCTGTACTTGCTTTGAGAAAAATGGTTCTGATGAATGCTGATCAGAATGCACTCCCCTGCCTCTGATGTCATGCGAAGTCTGGCCTTTGTATCCGAACGCTTCCGCTCCGCAATCGTTCCCAACGATGAATCGCCCACCGAGACGTCGCTGCTTCTGACCATAATCACATCAAAATTATTTTGCTTCAGGTATTTTTCCAATTCCAGCGCAATCGCCAGATTGATATCCTTCTCCAGAACCCCATTATCCCCTACTGCGCCGCCGTCCTCTCCGCCATGGCCAGCGTCCAGCACCACTGTTCCCTTCTTGGCAAAAAAGTCAGCATGAAAGGCAACAATGCCAAAAGCCTGTAGGGTTTGCATAACAAAAAGCACCACAGACGCCGCAAACAACACAAAAAATATCATCCGTTTTCTCATGGGCATATCCTCCTCCCGGAGATAAGTATGTTGAGAGAGAATAAACTATGCTCTTTTCAATCCTGTTTCTATGTGCTATAATGTTTACCGGCTACTTTTAACGCTTCCCCCTATTAGAAGCGGCGAAACCATTGTATTCATAAAAAACATATTGAAGGATGACGGAATTATGACAATCAAGGAAAGGATGACGGAGTTATGACAATCAAGGATCTGCTGAAACGGGATAAGGTTACCTTTTCCTGTGAAATATTTCCCCCCAAGCGAGACAGCGATTTCACTGAGGTATTCCGGGTGGTAGACCAGATCAGCCGTTTGGGAGTTGATTTTATCAGTGTCACCTATGGTGCCGGCGGCAGCACCTCCAAAAAGACGGCGGAGGTCGCATCCTACATCCAGAATGCCTGTTCCATCACTGCCCTGGCCCATTTGACCTGCATTGACGCGGACCAGCAGCAAATTCAAAGCCAGCTGGCTGAGCTGAAAACCCACGGTATCGAGAACATTATGGCTCTTCGCGGCGACAAGCCAAAAGACTTTACAGGCGTGAGCCGGTATCCTCATGCTATCGACTTGGTTCAGGAGATCAAATCCTACGGCAATTTCTGTATCGGCGGTGCCTGCTACCCAGAAGGCCACATGGAATGTCCCCATAAACAGGTAGATATTACTCATGTAAAAGAAAAGGTTGAGGCTGGCGTAGATTTCTTGACCACGCAGATGTTTTTTGACAATAATCTGTTCTATAATTTTTTGTACCGAGCCTATGCCGCAGGCATCAATGTTCCCATTATTCCGGGGATTATGCCGATTATCAACGCCCGGCAGGTAAAACGCTCTGCCGAGCTCTCCGGCGCTACGATGCCCGCCCGATTTCTGGCCATCGCAGATAAATTTTCAGACGATCCCCTTGCTATGGAGCAGGCCGGTATTGCCTACGCCACAGACCAGATCGTGGACCTGGTCGCCAATGGAGTGAAATACATCCACCTTTACACCATGAACCGTCCCCGTACTGCGGAAAAAATACTGGAAAATCTGAGCCATATTCTGAGGTGAAACCATGCTGGACAGGCAGGAGATTCTGCGGTATCTGGAAATCCCCCATAGCAACAGCACCATCGACAATCTCATAGACCGGGCTGAGAAGGAGGTCCTCCAAGCCGCAAGGCCGAAGCACACTTCGCGCCGGATTTTTATTCGTACCGACATCAGCACAGGCAAAACCCTATTAGCGGGAACAGAAATTACCAGCCGCAGCTTGACAGAACACCTACAGGGCTGTCAAGAGGGCTTTCTGTTTGCCTGTACCCTGGGGCCAGGCATCGATTCTCTTGTAAAGCGATGCAGCTTGACAGAGCCGCCTATGCTTCCTGTTATACAGGCGGTTTCTGCCGCTTGTACCGAGTATTATGCAGACCAGGCACAGAAGGAGCTGGAAGATTATGCCGCTGAACACAATCTGTTCCTCCGGCCCCGATACAGTCCAGGCTATGGAGATTTTTCCTTAAGCTGCCAGCGTTTTTTGTTTGATGCTCTGGATATACCCAAGAAAATTGGCGTGTCATTGACCAGCAGCTTTTTGATGATCCCCTTCAAATCGGTCACCGCTGTCATTGGTTTGTCCCCAGACCCCTCCCTCTGCCATGTACACAAATGTATGACCTGTACCGCCAAAAACTGCCCATTCAGAAAGGAAGACGGTAAAAATGTCTGATGTTATTATGGAAAAACTCGGCAAGCAGATCCTCTTTTTTGACGGAGCCATGGGTACGGTTCTGCAGGAAAAAGGACTGCTTCCTGGACAAGCCCCGGAGGCATGGAATCTGACCCATCCAGAAATGATCCAGGAAATCCACCGCTCCTATTTGGATGCAGGAGCGGATGTTGTCCTGGCCAATACCTTTGGGGCCAATCCCTTCAAATGTCAGGAAAACGGTATGGATTTGGGAAAGATCATCACCGCGGGGGTTAACTTGGCCCGCCAGGCGGTAGAACAGGCCGGCCACGGCGCCGTGGCATTGGATATCGGCCCCAGCGGCAGACTGCTGGCGCCCTTGGGTGATTTGGATTTTGAGGATGCTGTAAAGTCCTTCTCCTTGACGGTAAAAGCAGGGGCAGCAGCCGGAGCGGATTGCATCCTCATTGAGACTATGAACGATCTGTACGAAGCAAAAGCCGCACTCCTGGCTGCGTCAGAAAACGCCAATCTTCCTATATTCGTAACCATGACCTTTGACCAGGACGGCAAGCTGCTTACTGGCGGGGACATCCGGACCATGGCGGCTGTTCTGGAAGGAATGGGCGCAGATGCGATTGGGATAAATTGCGGCCTGGGGCCTGAACAGATGCTGCACCTGGTGAAGGAGCTTCGGGCCGCTACTACCCTACCGCTGATGGTCAGCCCCAATGCAGGCCTGCCAAAGGAGAGAGATGGGCATACCTGCTTTGACGTAGAGCCGGAGGAATTCGCCAGTCTTATGGCCCATATCATTCAAGAGGGTGTTTGGATTGCCGGCGGGTGCTGCGGCACCACGCCAGAGCACCTCCGCCAGACAGTACGGCTCTGCCAGGACCTGCCCTGTCTTCCCCTCCCACAAAGCCGCCCCACTTTGGTGACTTCCGGCAGCCGGTCTGTTGAGCTTGGAAAAAGACCCGTCATCATTGGTGAACGCATCAACCCGACTGGCAAGTCCCGGTTCAAGCAGGCGTTGCGTGAGGGGGATATTCCCTATATTCTGCGGGAAGGGATTGCCCAGCAGGATGCGGGAGCCGACATTCTGGATGTCAATGTGGGACTGCCGGAGATCAACGAGCAAGCCGTCATGTGTCAGGTCTTGACTGAGCTGCAGTCCATCTCCCCTCTTCCCCTGCAAATCGACACCTCTGACCCGGAGACCATGGCAGCGGCCATGCGCCGTTACAATGGCAAACCGCTGGTGAACTCTGTTACCGCCAAGCAGGCTTCTATAGAGGCCATCTTCCCTCTGGTCAAGAAATATGGCGGCGTAGTTATCGGCCTGACCATTACCGAGGAGGGCATCCCTCCGACAGCCCAGGGCCGTGTGGATGCGGCAAGAAAAATCATCGATACTGCCGCAGACTATGGAATACCCAAAAGTGATATTATCATCGACCCTCTCACAATGGCCGTCAGCGCCGACTCCGACGCGGCGTTGGTCACCCTGGAGGCCCTGCGCCGCATCCAAGAGGAGCTGGGGGTCTACACCTCCTTGGGTGTGTCCAATGTATCCTTTGGCCTGCCTCAGCGGGAAGCTGTGACCTCTGCGTTCTTCCTGATGGCTTTGCAGGCCGGTCTCAGTGCCGCAATCATGAACCCCCTCTCTGAACCCATGATGCGGGCCTACCGGGCTTTCTGCGCACTCTCTGGCTGGGATGCCAACTGTATGGCCTATATCCACGCCTATTCCCAGACAGAAACGGCCCCAGTGCCGGTCAAAAGCACAGGCGATAACTACTCACTGAAGCACGCAATCGAAAAAGGCCTGAAGGATGCCGCAGCGCAGGCCGCAACAGAGGGTATCCAGTCAATGACCGGCCTGGACATGATCAACCAGGAGATTGTCCCCGCCCTGGATGAAGTCGGCAAACGCTTTGAGGCAAAAACTCTGTTCCTGCCCCAGCTTTTGATGAGCGCAGATGCGGCTAAGGCGGCCTTTGAGGTGATCAAGGCTCATATGGGCGAGGAGCAGTCCGAGCAGAGTAAATTGCGGATTGTGATTGCTACTGTCAAAGGGGATGTGCACGACATCGGCAAAAACATTGTCCGGGTATTGCTAGAAAATTACGGCTTCCAGGTTTTCGACTTGGGGAAGGATGTTCCCCCTGAGGCGGTAGTTGCTGCTGTGAAGAAGGAGAATGCCGGCTTGGTGGGGCTCAGTGCGCTGATGACTACCACTGTGGCCCATATGAAGGAGACCATTCAACTGCTCCGCCAGGAGATGCCTGAGGTGAAAATCATGGTTGGCGGCGCAGTTTTGACCCAGGAATATGCTGACATGCTGGGCGCAGACTTCTATGGCCCGGACGCAATGGCCTCTGTGCGCTATGCAATGAAGCTGGCAGAGAGCCTATAAAACCAAATGAAAAAGACAGGCCCGGTATGGTGCTCAAACACATACCGAGCCTGTCTTTTTAAGCCTGAATTGCAATTCCATAATCCAAGGTGACATTGCCCTGCTCGTCCGGTGTGGTAAAGCGGGGGCAGTTGCAACGCTGAAAGCGCCAACCATCCTCTTTTGGCTGCAGACCCTGTTCCTTCAAGTCTGTCAGACATTGCTCGTGGGCAGCAGTGTTGAACAGTTCGCCGTTCTCCGGGTCCCCGTACAAATAGCAAACCGCATACTCCATAGGGGAAATTTCCACACAGTCAAATCCCTCCAAGACCGCGGTGTCCTGAGAATAATACATCCCTAGCCAATGCTCCTGCTTGCCGTCCACCACCCGAATCGCCTCTGTATACCCATTGTCGTTGATGTCCAGCAGCCCCGGGAGCTTTTCCAGCTGGTCAAACCACCCGTTGGCCCAGAACTCCCCCCAATTCGCTGCTCCCACAGCATATCGCTTGCCAATCAAACGGGCAGCAGGGCAGTTCTCTCTGGTAATATTGGTAATGGTCATGGTGATAC
Source organism: uncultured Oscillospiraceae bacterium (assembly GCA_910587835.1). Classification (GTDB taxonomy): domain Bacteria; phylum Bacillota; class Clostridia; order Oscillospirales; family Acutalibacteraceae; genus Acutalibacter. The sequence continues at coordinate 92,654 of CAJUNQ010000094.1, forward strand.
CTCCTCATATTCTGCTTGCAATAAGACCCTTGCTCTTCAACCACCCAGCCGACTCCCACAACGCCTGTGCGGTTTTCACCTCTAGAACAGCCCGGCAACAATGCCTTTCCCCCAGCTCAATGTACCAGGGAATATCCATCTCCCCTGCCCCCAGCGGCAAGTGATTTCTTCTGCCCAGCGCGTCATGAATGTGAAGGTGCTGCAACCGGCCCTGATGTTCCAGAATAAAGGGCTTGTCCGCCTCCCCCGCGCTGAAATCATGGCCAATGTCGTAGGTCAGCCCAAATAAGGGACTATCCAGAAGCCTCCCCAACGCCTCCCGAAGAAAGGGAAGAGAAAAGCGCCCGGTGTTCTCAATACAGATGGAGAGCTTCCCCTCCGCAGCCTCCTCACATCGGGCAATAGCCTTGGCAAGCCGTCCAAAAAAGTGGTTCCGGTGACTATCGTATAAATAGTGCTTCTTGTCCGGCAGGGTAAAATATACGCCCTCCAACAAGTGCATATTTAAAATTGGTATTCCTAGATGCTTGGCCGCTTCGATTGCCTCCACCGGGGTCTGCAAATAGGCCTCCGCTATGCGGGGATTAAAGTCGCACAAGTCCAGTCTTTCATCCAGATGAATGGTAAAATAGACCCCATACCGCTCAGCAGCCTTCATCAGCCGCTGTATATCCCACTGTTGATACTCCGGCAGATTCATGTTTAATTCCACAAAATCGAACCCCAGCTCTCTGCACAGAGCCGCTGACGCCTCCGGGCCTGGGGTTTCTAACAGGGTCGGGATTCCCCAATCCACACCCATCCCTCCTCTCTCAATACCAGCTCTCCGGCACCGGGTCAGAGGAAATGAACAACTGCGGCTCCCGCCTCAGCAGTCTGACAGTAGCGTCATACATCTTTCGGGCGTTGCCAATCACACATTTTGCGTCCCCAAACCGGCCATAGCGAATGGCGCCCTGCTTCAAAAATACCGGCTCCATTTTAATGTAGTTAGCGGAGACATCCTCACAGGCCTGACAGTGGTGGCGGTGTATTACCGTCTCATAGGTCTCTCCCGCCGGCCCCGTTATCGTAATATGCTGAGGCTTGGCATCCATCCGGTCTGGAATCTCCTCCCACTCCTCCACGCCATGAAGAAAGGTGTTAGACCGCAGAGTGCAGCCCAAAAACAGAATCTCTGCGTCCAGGTCCAGCAGCTTGCCCCAACAGCCCTCTCTGGGACAGCAGGTGGTTCGGGTCTCCTCCCCAACCGTGTACGCAGCCGCATGGCGGCCCAGCGCGGCAACCGAATGGGTAGGATGTAAGGAACGAATCACGCCCTGCCTGTGGCGAAAAATCTCCGGGAGAATGCCCACACAGGAGGGCAGGGTCCTGCTGTCAAAATAATCTGGGTCAGAACGCAGCTGCCGCCAAGTATGTGTGGGAAAAATCAACAGTCCGTCTCTCATGTACTCGCTCCAGGCATCCAGCACCGTGTCAGCGCCACCCTCCACAGGCCCAATGGATTTCATGGAGGAGTGGATCAGCAGAGCTCCTGTTGGGTCAATCCCCATATTCTTAATGTCAGTTAACAAGTCATCCTTCGTATACACAAATCAACGCCCCTTTCCTGACACAGTCAGGCATCATGCAAGCCTTCCCATTCGTCTCGAGAAATAGCAAACACCTTTGAAATCTTGTCCGCCTCATTTTCAAACTCCCCCACAAAGCGCATCCCATTTGCCAGAGCCGTAGCTCCTGAGGCCGTATTGGTGTATTTGCAGTAGGAATAAACCATCTGAAAGGGTGTGTTCTCAAAAAGCCAGTCCCGGCATTTCCGCGCGGCTTCACTGGCATAGCCCTTACGCCAGTGGTCTCTGCGGATGTGATAGCCGATCTCCGGCTTGATCTGTCCGTCAATATTCTGCATGGTAATGCCGCAGTCCCCGATCAGCTCGCCGGTCTCCTTTAAGGTCACCGCCCACAGCCCAAAGCCAAAGACCCGGTAGTTCTCCCTGTTCCAGTCGATCCAATACAGGACCTTTGCCTGGTCAAAGGGCTTGGGATAATGCCGCATGGTCTCTGGGTCTGATAGTATGGCAAAAAGGTCAGAAAAATCGTCCGCCGTCAACTCCCGCAGAAACAGCCGCTCCGTCTCTAAAAACATTGATAATCACCCTTTCTGAAAAAACAAAGCGTTATGGATTTGATTCCATAACGCTTTTGGAGGTGACACCCGGATTTGAACCGGGGAATGAAGGTTTTGCAGACCTTTGCCTTACCGCTTGGCTATGTCACCAGTTTTTGAGAAAAGACGCTACCTAAATACTTGGCAACGTCTTTTCTCATTCCTGGAGCGGACGACGAGGCTCGAACTCGCTACCTCCACCTTGGCAAGGTGGCGCTCTACCAGATGAGCTACGCCCGCAAATGGTGCCTCCGATCGGAATCGAACCAATGACACGGGGATTTTCAGTCCCCTGCTCTACCAACTGAGCTACAGAGGCAAAATTGTAGTTCCTGTGCAGGAACTATGGCGACCCGGAACGGGCTCGAACCGTCGACCTCTAGCGTGACAGGCTAGCGTTCTAACCAACTGAACTACCGGGCCATAGTATCATTCCGATATGGTGGGGACAATAGGACTTGAACCTATGACCCCCTGCTTGTAAGGCAGGTGCTCTAACCAGCTGAGCTATGCCCCCCAATCCATCTCTTCGGAATGTCGTCCCCTGACGACGTTTTATATTTTACAATATTTGGCCCGATTTGTCAATACCCTAACGCAAAACTTTTTTATTTTTTTCTTTTGCTTTCTGCCAAGGCCTGAAGCTCCTCCAAAGAGAAGTAATATTTCCGGTTACAGTATTGGCAGACAGTCTCTGCCATCCCCTGGTCATTCAGCGGCAGACTGGTCAGCTCCTCTGCATCCAGTGTCAGTAAAACCCCAGCAAAGCGCTCCTTGCTGCAATTACACGCATAATGTACGGGGAACTCATCCAGCTTTTCTATCTGAAAGCCCGCCAGCGCAGTCCGGCACAGAGCCTCAGGGCCAAATCCCTTCGCCAGCATAGTGGTTACTGGCTCCAAATGGGCAATATTCTGCTCCAGGCGCGTCAAAGCGGCGTCGTCCGCGCCAGGCAGGGCCTGAATCAGCAGCCCCCCTGCCAGCAGTGTACTCCCCTCTTCCCTGTCGACCAGCACCCCCAGCGCACAAACGGTAGGGGTCTGCTCACTGACTGCATAATAGTGGGTCAAGTCCTCGGCAATCTCCCCGCTAACCAGCTCTACCTGCCCGGAGTACGGCTCTCCTGTACCAAAGTCCCGAATAACAGCCAACCGGCCTTTATGCCCTACTGCGCTCCCTACATCCAGCTTGCCGTTGGCCTTAGGGGGCAAATCAACCTGGGGCGCGTCCACATACCCCCGTACATTCCCCCGGCTGTCAGAAAGAGCCAGCAAGCCGCCCAGAGGGCCGTCCCCAGCAATTTTCAGGGTCAGGGTCGCCTCTGCCTCTTTCAGCATGGCCCCCATAAGGGAGGCCCCGGTCAGCAGCCGGCCCAAAGCCGCGCAAGAGGTCTTCGTCAGCCCATGCACACGCTGCGCTGTATAGACCAATTCGGTTGAATCGATTGCAGAGGCAATCAGACTGCCATCACTGGTAATCGTGCGGATAATACGGTCCATTTCCCATTCCTGATCCTTTCTTTTTCGCGGCAAAAACCACCCTTGCGCTCTCCGGACGAGGCGGGTCAAAGCTCAGCTCATGAAAAATCTGAACATCCTCAAAGCCAGCCTTCTGCAGCCACTCTGTCACAGCCTCCAACGGATAGGCATACTCAGAAAAGCTCTCTCCGCTCCTGCGGTAAAGCTTTTCCTCCCGGGAGAAAAAATCCAGCCGGATGTCTACCCGCCCTGTCCCAAAGCTGCAGCGGTTCTGCCAAACGCAGTAAACATCTTCCATGTCATAAACAAAGGTGTGGTTTCCCAGAACATTTTCGTGCTTATACAGTGTATTCAAATCAAAGAAAAAATATCCATCCGGCTCCAAAAACAGCGAGACCCGTTGAAACGCCCGCTGAACAGCAGTCTTCCCCTGCAAATGGTTGACACTGTCCAGAGAGCATACTACTGTGTGAACCGTGCCGTACAGGTCCAGCTCCTGCATATTCTGCCGCAGAAACAGAATGTCAGCTTCCGCGTCCGCACATTTTTCCCTGGCCAGAGAGAGCATCTCTACAGAAGCGTCCACGCCGTAAACGTCCAACCCCCGACGGAACAGCTCCAAGGTCAAAGAGCCTGTCCCACAGGCCAGGTCCAACGTCAGGCCAGGGGTATGGCCCAGCCGCCCCATCAGCTCCATCAGGTAGTCCGCTTGCCGGGAGTAGTTTACATTTGCAGTCAGACGGTCATAAAACTGGGCAAAAACGGAATAACCAGCCATCTCAGTTCTCCTGGGGTTCTTCCTGCTGGCAGATGCCCAAACGGTCAAACACCAGCGCATAGCCATCGCTGCCATAATTCAGCGCCCGGGCTACCCGGCTGATGGTGGCAGTGGACGCCCCCGTCCTGCTCACGATATCGGTATAAATATGCCGCTCTGTCAGCATTTGCGCCACAACGATCCGCTGAGCCATTGCCTTCAGCTCCGGTACGGTGCAGAGATCCTCAAAAAAGCGGTAGCACTCATCAGTAGTCTGCAGAGTCAGGATAGCTTTAAAAAGGGAATCCAGATTCTCATCTTGCAGCTTCTCGTTCATGAAAAATACACTCCTCAATCATTTTAACGGACAAAGCATATTATACCAAATACCGTAAAAAAAGTAAATCATTTATTCATCATTTTTCAGCAGATCCTGGTAAGTTTCTCCACGAATAACCACCCGGCTCTCCCCGTTGCGCACCATCACGCAGGGCGGGCGGAGATTGCGGTTATAGTTGGAGGCCATAGAATAATTATAGGCGCCAGTAGAAAGCACCGCCAGAATATCCCCTTCCTCCGGGCGCTGAATAAGGGTGTGCTCCTGAATCAGGTCTCCGCTCTCACAGCACTTTCCGGCAATCGTGGCGGTATAATCTGCGGGAAGACTGGCCTTATTGGCCACCAGACAGGTATAATCCGACTGATACAAAGCGTAACGGGGGTTCTCAAACATGCCGCCGTCAATCGCCACATAGTTCCTCACCTGGGGAATCTCCCGGATGCTCCCCACCGTATACAAAGTGACGCCAGCCTCTCCCACCACTGAGCGGCCCGGCTCAATATAGATTCTGGGCAGCTGCAAGCCCAGCTTGGCACAGCATGCATGTATCTTCTCAGAAACAGCCTCCATATACTCCATGTAGGGAATGAAGTCGTCCTGCTCCGTATAGTGGATGCCAAAGCCTCCCCCCAGGTTCAAATGCTCCAGCTCCACGCCCAGTTCCTGCTTAATCTGGTGAAGAAGCCCCAGCATAACCTCTGCCGCATGCACAAAGGGTTCCTTTTCCATAATTTGAGAGCCAATGTGGCAATGTAAACCAATTAGCTTTACGTGTTCCAACTCCAGAGCACGCTTTGCCGCTGTAAAGGCCTCCCCGCTGACAAGGTCGAGGCCAAACTTTGAATCAATCTGGCCTGTACGGATGAACTCATGGGTGTGCGCATCAATTCCAGGCTTCACCCGCAACGATGCAGGGACAATTACGCCCTGAGCTGCAGCCACCTTTTCCAGCTTTTCCAGCTCAGAAGGATTGTCCACCACAATGTCGCCCACATGGTTGGATACCGCCAGCTCCAACTCAGCCACACTCTTGTTATTTCCCTGAAAATGAATATTGCCCCCTGGTATCCCCGCCTGTAAAGCTGTATACAGTTCACCCCCGGATACAACCTCCAGGTCCAGCCCTTCACTGAAAGCAATCCGGCACATCTCCTTGCAGCAAAACGCCTTACTGGCATAAATGGGGCGGCCATTGCCGTGGTAGAACTTCTGAAAGGAGTCCACATAGCTCCGGCATACCCGGCGAATCTCATCCTCACTCATCACATATAGCGGCGTCCCATACTGTCTGGCCAAGGCAACCGTATCAACGCCGCCAACCGACAAATTGCCCTGTTCATTCACATCTAAACATGGAGAATAAATACAAATCAACCCTTTCCCATCTGGACTATTTCCCAATCGAGGCCGCGATTCTTGCCTTTACTTCCTCCACCCCAGTTCCTTTGGTTGCTGAAAAGGGGTAAAACTTTACATCAAGAGCATCAAAAATCTCCTGAAACAGAAGCATTTGCTTTTCAGTCTCCGTCTTATTCAGCTTATCGCTTTTAGTACACACCACAGCAAACGGCAGACCACTGGCAGAGAGAAAATCGATCATCTGCATGTCGTCCACAGTCGGCTTGTGCCTCATATCAACCAACTGCAAAACCAGCGCAATATTTCTCTCCTGAGCAAAATATCCGTCTACAAGACTGCCCCAACGCTCCTTCTCCGCCCGTGACACCTTCGCGTAGCCATAGCCGGGAAGGTCCACAAAGCGGCATTCTGACAACTTATAAAAGTTGATGGTGGCCGTCTTACCCGGCGTGGCGCTGGTGCGGGCCAAAGCCTTTCGGTTCACCAGCTTATTGATCAAAGAGGACTTGCCCACATTGGAGCGTCCCGAAAAGACCACTTCAGGAAGAGTGGACTTGGGCAGTTGATTTTCCTTACCAGCTGCTAATTCAAATTCCGCGTTGAGAAAATTCACTGGCATCTCCTTTGCTGCGGGTGACTGTCACAGGCATAACCCGGCACAGCAGGCGGCGTCACCTCTGCCTGGATGATGGGTGTCTCCTGAGACAGTGGCATGGGCATGTACTGTAAAGCATTTTCCAGTACAGTGTCCACCCTCTTGACAGAAACAAACGTTACATTCTCCTTCACCACGGGGTCCACCTCTGCTAAGTCCGGCAGGTTGTCCGCAGGGATCAAAACAGTCTTTATCCCATTTTTGTAGGCGGCCATTGCTTTTTCCCGCAATCCGCCAATGGGCAGCACCCGGCCCTGTAAAGTGATTTCCCCTGTCATAGCCACGTCATGGCGGACAGGAATCCCGCACAAAGCGGAGGTGATTGCTGTAGCCATCGCCGTTCCAGCAGAGGGGCCGTCTTTGGGCACAGCGCCCTCTGGCGCGTGAACATGGATGTCGCATTTCTCATAGAATTTGGAGGAAATCCCCAGAGCCTTTGCCCTGGTGCGAATACAGGTAATAGCCGCATTAGCAGACTCCTTCATCACATCACCCAACGAGCCTGTCAACTGAATTTTGCCTGTACCGGCCATCACCGCCACCTCAATAGGCAGCAGCTCTCCGCCTACACTGGTCCAGGCCAACCCGTTGACCAGTCCTACTACATCCTCCTTGGCTGCATTGTCCCGGGTATACTTTCTGGGTCCCAGCAGCTCCTCCAGGTTATCCGGCTTCACCGTAAAACTGGTGAATGTCTCGTCCGCAACAATCTTCTTAGCGGTCTTCCGGCAGACAGAGGCAATCATCCTCTCCAATGTCCGCACACCGGCCTCACGAGTATAACCGTCCACCAGCAGACGCAAAGCCTGCTTGGAGAATTTCAGCTGCGAAGCCTTGATGCCGTGCTTTTCCAGCTGCTTCTTCACCAAATGCCGGGAGGCAATCTGCAGCTTCTCCTCCAAGGTGTAGCTGCCCAGCTCAATCACATCCATCCGGTCATATAGGGGACCTGGAATGCGGGAAGCATCGTTGGCCGTAGTGATAAATAAGACCTTGCTCAAATCAAAGGGCAAATCTATGTAGTGGTCGGTGAATTCCCCATTCTGCTCTGGGTCCAGCACCTCCAACAGCGCCGAAGCCGGGTCGCCCTTGAAGTTTGCCCCCAGCTTGTCGATCTCATCCAGCAGCAGCAGCGGATTGTTTACCCCTGCCTGCTTAATCGCGTTGATGATACGGCCGGGCATAGAGCCCACATAGGTCTTCCGGTGCCCCATAATTTCCGCCTCGTCGCTGACACCGCCCAAAGAGACCCGGACATATTTCCGTCCGGTTGCCTGGGCAATGGAGCGGGCAATGGAGGTCTTCCCCACGCCCGGAGGCCCCACCAGACAGATGATCTGCCCCGTAGGCGCTGGCGCCAGACTGCGTACCGCCAGAATCTCAATAAAGCGTTCCTTGACCTTTTCCATTCCGTAATGGTCTCTGTCCAGCACTTTCTGCGCCCGTTTCAGATCCAGCTTTTCCTTGGAGGACTTCTTCCAAGGAAGCTCCAGGCAGGTGTCCACATAAAGTCGAATGACGCTCGCCTCATGAGAGCCAAAGGGCATATGGTACAGCTTGTCACATTCCTTCAGCAGCTTTTCCTCACAGGTCTTATCAAGCCCCAGCTTTTTTACCTTATTGCGCAGCTCGTCAGCCTCTTGCTGGGGATTGTCGTCCTCTCCCAGCTCGCTGGTAATCGCCCGCAGCTGCTCCTTCAGGAAATACTCCCGCTGATTCTCATCAATCTGCGCCTGCGCCTTCTGATTGATCTCGTTTTCGACCTCCAGAATCTGAATCTCCTCGGTCAGCACGTCAATCAGCTTCTGAATCCGCTTCAATGGGCGCAGCTCATCCAGAATGAACTGCTTGCGTTCAAAATCGATTGAGATATTAGAAGCAATATAGTCCGCCAGACGGCCACAGTCCTTCTCCTGCAAAACTCCCAGCAAGACGTCCGGCGGCACATGTCTGAAAAGGCGCAGATACTCGTCAAACTTCTCATGAACGATACGAACCAACGCCTCTGACTTAGAGGTTTTCTTGTAAGTCAGCATAGGGCATTTCAGCACATTGCCCAGCAGAAAGGGCTCCTCTTGGGACAGAGACAGAATCTCGCCCCGGCAAAGGCCCTCCACATGCAGCTTCGCCCCCTCCTCTGAGTGGTGGAGGACCTGCTTGATGCGGGCAATGACCCCCATTTTATACAGGTCGTCGCCAACAGGCTCCCTGTCGCCCATATGCACCTGCGACACCAGAAAAATCAGTCTGTCCCTGGAAATGGCCTCAGAGGCCGCCAGCACGGACTTTTTCCGGGAGATGTCGAACTGCAGCATCATCCCCGGAAAAAATACCAGTCCGCGAACTGCCAGCACGGGCAGAGTCAGATTATTCTGATCAATCACAATATTATCTTCTGTAAAATTTTGCATGATGATCTCCTAAAACCAGCGAAAGACTGCGGCCGATGGTCCCATCGAAGGCAGTCTTCTGGCTGTTTTGTTGTTATGAAGCCGACGGGTCCCGGCGCTCCCGGCGTTTTGGCGCGGTAATCCGAATCTTCATCGGCTTGCGGTCCTTATTGTGAACAACCTCAGGGCCAGCGGTCTTCTCCACCATGTCCTTAGTCACAACTACCTTTTCCACCGTGTAGTCGCTAGGGACCTGGTACATGACAGGCATAAGCAGGTCTTCCAGAATAGAGCGCAGGCCACGGGCGCCAGTTTTCCGCTCCAAAGTCTTTTTCGCCACAGTGACCAGTGCCTCGTCGGTAAATTCCAAGTCGACCCGGTCCAGGTCAAACAATCTCTGATACTGCTGGATGAGAGAATTTCTCGGCTCCTTCAGAATACGCACCAGCGCCACCTCATCCAAAGCCTCCAAAGCGGTAATCACTGGCACACGGCCCACCAGCTCCGGGATCAGGCCATACTTCACCAGATCATGGGGCGTCACGTCCCGCATCCAGTTCTTATCCGCCAGCTCCTTCTTTCCATGAACCTCGCCGCCAAAGCCCAAAGAGCTGGAAGCCACCCGCTTCTGCACGATCTTTTCCAGACCGTCAAAGGCGCCGCCGCAGATAAACAGAATATTTGAGGTGTCCACGCTGATGGTCTCCTGCTGAGGATGCTTCCGTCCTCCCTTAGGCGGCACACTGGCAGTGGTCCCCTCCAAAATTTTCAGCAGAGCCTGCTGTACGCCCTCGCCGCTGACATCCCGGGTGATGGACTGATTCTCTGACTTGCGGGAAATCTTGTCGATCTCGTCAATATAGATAATACCCCGCTCTGCCCGGAAAATGTCATAATCCGCCGCCTGAATCAGCCGCAGAAGGATATTCTCCACATCATCGCCCACATAGCCGGCCTCTGTCAAGGTGGTGGCGTCCGCAATCGCAAAAGGAACATCCAACAGCTTTGCCAGCGTCTGGGCCAGATAGGTCTTGCCCACGCCAGTGGGGCCCAAAAGCATCACATTGCTTTTTGAGAGCTCTACACCGCCCTCGCCAGAGAAATAAATGCGTTTATAATGATTGTAGACAGCCACAGAAAGCGCGATTTTCGCCTCATCCTGCCCCACCACATATTCGTCCAGCTTGCGCTTGATCTCCATAGGCTTAGGCAGCAAAAGGCTGGTTTCCTGTGTGGGAATCGAGGTCGGCTGCAAACGGTCCTCATCGCTGATGATGGACATGCACAGGCGAACGCAGGAGTCGCAGATATACACCCCTGACCCGGCAATCAGCTGTCCGACCATGGCCTGGGGCTTTCCACAAAAGGAACAAGAGACGTCGTTATCATTCTTCAAAGCCATCTGTCCGCTTCCTTTCCAGTTATCTCTTTTCAATCACCTTGTCGACCAGCCCATACTCCAACGCCTCCTGCGCTGTCAGGAAATTATCCCGCTCCGTATCCCGCTCAATGACCTCCAAAGGCTGACCGGTGCGCTCTGCCAGAATCTGGTTCAACCGCTTCTTCGTGCGCAGGATATGATTAGCGTGAATGCTGATATCCGTGGCCTGGCCCTTCGCGCCGCCGCTGGGCTGATGAATCATGATCTCGCTGTTGGGAAGGGCAAAGCGCTTGCCCTTCGCGCCCGCCGCCAGCAAAAAAGCTCCCATGCTGGCCGCCATGCCAATGCATATGGTGGACACATCGCACTTGATATACTGCATGGTGTCATAAATCGCCATGCCGTCAGTAATCACACCGCCGGGGCTGTTGATGTAAAGGGCAATGTCCTTTTCCGGGTCCTGCCCCTCCAAATACAGCAGCTGTGCCACAATCACACCGGCCGAGGCATTGTTGACATCCTCGTTGAGCATGATAATGCGGTCGTTCAGCAGGCGGGAAAAAATATCGTAGGAGCGTTCGCCCCTGCTGGTTTGTTCTACTACATAAGGTACAAGACTCATGTACAAAACAGCTCCTTTCTCAAGACACCTCTATTATGAAATCAAACACTAAGATTTATTCCGCAGGCTGGAAATTTAGCCCATTTTTTTTAAGCCTCCTGAGGCTTGTCCTCCGGCTGCTTCTCTGTATAAACGGCGTGCTCCTTCACAAAGTCCATGGCCTTCTGGTTGGCCACATCCTTGGCAATGTCCTTGGCCCGAACCACTGCCTTCACATTTTCCAGCGGCATGTCATAGGCGTCCGCCAGCTTCTGGAACTCCGCCTCGGTCTCCTCCTCGGTGACCTCCAGCTTCTCCAGCTCCGCGATTTTTGCCAGACCCAGGCGCACCTTCACCTGCTGGCCGGCCCGCTCCTTATACTGCTCCCGCAGGCCGTCCACTGTGCCCTGGGTATACTTCAGATAGTTTTCCAGGTTCATGCCCTGGTCCCGCAGCTGCATGTCAAAGGAGTTGATAATCTCATCAATCTCCCGCTCCACCATCATGTCGGGGATCTCCCCCTCCACCTTGTCGATTACAGCCTTGATAATCTGCTGCTCTGTGCTGGACTCCGCAGCCCGCTCCTTGCGCTGGCGCACTGTATTTTCCAGGTCCTTCCGGTACTCCTCCATGGTGTCAAACTCGCTGACGTCCTTGGCAAACTCATCGTCCACCTCAGGCAGCTCACGATGCTTGATTTCATGCAGCTTGATCTTGAAAACCGCTTCCTTACCCTTGAGCTCCTCCGCGTGGTAGTCCTCCGGGAAGGTCACATTCACGTCAAATTCGTCGCCCGCGTTATGGCCTGCCACCTGCTCCTCAAACCCGGGAATAAACTGGCCGGAGCCCAGAGTCAGGTCAAAGTTCTCGGCCTTGCCGCCGTCAAACTGCTTGCCATCGGTGTAGCCGTCAAAATCAATCACCACAATGTCGCCGTTTTCAGCGGCACGGTCCTCCACAGTCACCACACGAGAGTTGCGCTGACGGATGCGGTCCACTTCTGCGTCCACCTCAGCGGCAGTGGGTTCAGTGGGCTCCTTTACCACCTCAATGCCCTGATAGCCGGCAATATGGATTTCCGGCTGCACTGTAACCGTAATCTTGGCCACAACGCCTGTGGCCTTGGCAATCTCCTCAATAGAGTAGGCGTTTACTCCAATCACCTCAAGACCAGAGGCCTCGATGGCAGCATCCATCATGGGGGTGTACAGATGGTCCACCGCAGCCTGGAAGAACACCTCTTCGCCATAAAACTTTTCAATAAACGCTCTGGGCGCTTTGCCTTTGCGAAAGCCGGGAACATTCATCCTTTTGCTCTCGCGCTTATAAACCTCGTTGATTGCCTGGGCAAATTCCTCAGGAGCTACCTCCAGCACCAGCTCATACTTGTTGGTCTCAACATTGTTGCAAGATTTCAGATTCATTTTTCTTTTCCCTCTCAAAATATAAACTTTTCTATCCTGCTCCGGCGCCCGCAGAACGCCACATTTCTCACTATCCGCCCTATTATATCATATAGACGGCCAAGAATCTATACCTTTTTCGTAAATTATCCAAGGAAATTCCCGGAACGCCTTACTCTACCCGTTCTGGCCGGAAGCCCAGATAATCACAGGAGATCAAATGCATTTTTACCCCCCGATATGTCCCGATCAGCGCTTTTTTTGCCGCATTCTGGCCGTGAATATGGCCGAAGTAACAGTCCTCAATCTGGTTTTCCACCAGAATATCCAGCAGTTCTCTGCATTCCATCCCGCCATATACCGGCGGATAATGCAAAAGCGCGGTCAATCGACCGCCCAAAGCCCTGGCCTCGCTCATGGAGGCCAGCAGACGCCCAGCCTCCCGGTTGACGATCTTTCTGTCCTCTTCGGTCTCAGAATTATAAAGCCATCCCCTTGTGCCAAACACCGCCCGCTCCCCTACCCGGTAGCCGCAGTTGTGCAGCACCTGCATGGAGTCAAAACCATTGGCCGCAAGATACTGGTCGATCTTATTCCGGGTGCTCCACCAATAATCGTGGTTTCCCTTCATCAACAGCTTTTTTCCAGGCAAGGACTGAATAAAGGCGAAATCCTTCTGACACTCCTCCAGCTTCATAGCCCAGGAAATATCTCCGGCAATTACAACCGTGTCCTCCGCAGCCACCTGATCCCGCCAGTTTTCCTCTAAGCGCTCTACATAGTCCTGCCAGCCGTGGAATACATCCATCGGCTTGTCCGCTCCCAAAGACAGGTGCAGGTCCGCAATCACAAAAAGAGCCATATCATCCCCCGCTGACGCCCAGAGTCCGCAGAACATATTCCGCTGTCTGCGCGTTCTCAATCGCTGTCTGGAACCGAACCGGCTTATCCTTCAACTGCCTGAGCTGTTCCGGGGCCTGCATACCGGTCAAGGCCTCCAGCCGGGCAATATTCTCATATTCGTCTCCGCCCGTCAAAGGCTCCAATGCGCTGAGCACGTCTGCCGCAAATTTATACGGGCTGGCGGTAGAAGCAATAATCGTAGGCGTGCTCCCGTCACCGGTCTCCTCCACATACTGCCGGTACACATCCACCGCTACCGCTGTGTGGGTATCGCACAAATATCCAGCCGTCTCCCAGGTTTCCCGAATCGTCCGGGCTGTTCCCGCATTATCACAGGAGCCGCCAAAAAAGAGCCTTTGTATCTTTTGACGGACATCCTCCCCCACATCATAACAGCCCTCCTCCGAAAGCTGGTCCATCCACCCAGCCAACCTGTGGCTGTCCTCCCCGGAAAGAGCATAGAGCAGCCGTTCCAGATTGCTGGAAATCAGAATGTCCATAGAGGGCGAAGTAGTCGCGTAGAATTCCCTTCTGCGGTCATATACACCTGTACGAATAAAATCCGTCAACACCCGGTTGAGGTTGGAGGCGCACAGAAGCCTGCCCACAGGAAGCCCCATCTCCCGGGCATAATAGGCAGCAAGAATATTCCCGAAATTGCCTGTAGGCACCGCCACATTCACGGTATCGCCCAAAGCCGCCTTTCCAGCAGCACACAGCTGGAAATACGCATAAAAGTAATAGACAATCTGAGGTAGCAAACGGCCCCAGTTGATGGAGTTCGCGCTGGAAAACATCAAGCCATGGTCATCCAGAACCCGGTTCATGGCGCTATCCGTAAATATCCGTTTGACCGCAGACTGCGCATCGTCAAAATTGCCCTCAATGGCGCAGACAGCGACATTTCCCCCCTCCTGGGTAGCCATCTGACGCTTCTGCATAGGGCTGACCCCATTCTGGGGGTAGAATACGATCACACGTGTGCCGGGCACATCCCGAAAGCCTTCCAAAGCAGCTTTTCCCGTGTCCCCTGAGGTTGCCACCAGAATAACAGCCTCTTTGTCCGCAACAGATTTCTTCAGCGACGTCGTCAGAAAGTGGGGCAGTATCTGTAAAGCCATATCCTTGAAAGCACAGGTCGGCCCATGCCACAGCTCGAGAAGACTGCAATTCCCCGGCACCCCCGACAAGTTAACAAGCTTTACGGGTTCGCCATTAAATTTCTTTGCTGTGTAAGCCTGCTTTACACAGTCCGCGACCTCCTGCTCTGAAAAATCTGTCAGAAAAAGACGGAATAATTCCGTGGCAAGGGCCTGATAATCCAACCCTGCCAGCTTGGCCAACTGACTGCCAACCTGCGGCAGGCTCTCCGGCACAAAAAGGCCCCCTTCCTGAGAGATTCCCCGGGAAATCACCTGAGCCGCTGAAAGCCGGAGCGTAGAGTCCCGCGTGCTTTTGTACGTCATCCGCATCACCTTACCCTTTTTTCTGCCATAACTATACATCAAATCTCAACGCATGTCAAAGCATATTTTCTCTTTCAAAAAATTCCGCCGCATTGCGATAGAAAATTTTATCTGCCAGTTCCTCACTGTAGCCATGACGCAAAAACAGCTCATACAGCTCCCCCATTCCCTGTAGCCCAGAAAGCGGAAAATCCTCCGGCGCGCCGCCGTCCCAATCAGCCCCCATGGCCAGAACATCCTCGCCGCCCAAAGACAGGAAATGCTCTGCATGACGGAGAACATCCTCCAAGCAGGCTTTTGTAGAATCATCGTTTAAGAAATAGCTGAGAAAATTCAACCCCACCAGTCCGCCGGAATCCCGGATTGCCATAAACTGCCGGTCCGTCAGGTTGCGGGGATGCCCGCAGACTGCCTGTGCGTTGGAGTGCGTTGCCACTAACGGCCTTTGGGCAATCTCCGCAGCGTCATCAAACAGCGCAGGGCTGGCATGGGACAGATCAATCAGAATGCCATGCCGCTCTAATTCTGACACCGCCTGCTTGCCAAAGCTGGTCAAACCGGTATTTCCCGAGGCCCGGACCCCGCGGCCCAGTTCGTTCTCTCCATTCCACGTCAAGGTGCACAGCTTTACACCAAGCCGGGCCAACTCCTTGATATTCTCCAATCGCCCTCCCAGAGCCGATGCATTTTCCACTGTCAGCACCGCGCAATGCTTACCCGCTGCCTGAGCTCCGGCCAAATCTCCCAGCTGCGAACATTGCTTGAGCCCCCCGGCGTTCCTCTCAACTTCCAGAGAAAAACGCTTGGCAACCTGACAAAATCTCTGAAAAGCCTCCTCACCATGGATACTGTCAGGAATCCAAACCGCATAACACTGGGCATAAGTCTCAAAAGCCTCAGCGCGTTCCAGGTCAACATGCAGGTCATTCTTCTTTAAAGGGACGTCATGGTTATAGCACTCTGTGATTGTGTCGCAGTGCAGGTCAAAATATCGCATGATCCATGCTCCTCTCACCAACCGAAAGCATTGGGATAATATTGCAGTTCCAGCTGTCCGTCCGGCAGCAAGGTAATTGCGGCCACATCAAAACGAGGCTGTAAAGCGCATTGGCTTTTCACAAGATACGCCTGAGCAGTCAAAAGTATCTTTTTCTGCTTCTGTGCTGTGACTGCCTCCAAAGGAGAGACCATGCTTCCCCTTCGGCGAACCTTTACCTCTGTAAAGACAATATACTCCCCATCTTCCGCAATAATGTCGATCTCACCATAGCGGGAATGATAATTCTGAGCAATAATCGAGAAGCCCTGCTCCCGCAGCCACTGTGCGGTATATTCCTCCCCGGTTCTTCCTGTATTCTGGACCATAGGCCTCCTCTGCTCAGTATCTTTATTCAACACTGCTCTTCTCTTTATACTTTTTCAAAAAGCTTTGCCGGTGTACCGGCAAGACGCCATACTCGCGAATCGCGGCATAGTGTGCTTTGGTTCCATAACCCTTGTGCTTCGCAAAGCCATATTGGGGGTACTTCTGATCCCATTCACACAGCAGGCGGTCCCGGCTGACCTTGGCCAGAATAGACGCCGCCGCAATACTGGGGCTTTTCCCGTCTCCCTTCACAATGGCTTTACCGGGGATGGCTAACGCAGGCATCCGGTTCCCATCAACCAGCGCATAATCAGGAGGAAGCTCCATTGCCTCTACCGCCCGGCACATGGCCAAAAAGGTTGCCTGCAAAATATTCAGCTCATCAATCTCAGCCTCGCTGGCCCAGCCGATTCCATAAGACAATGCTTGAGAAAGGATAGGCTGAAACAATGACTCGCGCTTTTTTTCACTGAGCTTTTTAGAGTCGTTCAAGCCTTCCAGCTGGCAACCAACCGGCAAAATCACGGCAGCCGCGCAGACCGGCCCGGCCAATGGGCCTCTTCCTGCCTCGTCAATCCCACAAATGCTGTGAAACCCCTGGGTAAGAGCTTCTTCCTCATAAAAAAATTCCATCATACCCACTCCAAAGTGATAGGCCCCAGCTTGCCGCCCCGGAATTCATCCAGCACAGCGGCAGCGGCTCTCTCCGTATCAATCTCTCCGCCAGACACCAACATGCCCCGTTTCCGGCCAACCATTTCCAGCAGCTCATGGCCAGACAGAGGCTCATCCGGCAGCTCAAGCTTGTATCGTGTCGTGACCGCATGGGGATAACGCTGGATCAGCAGCTCCAGCAGCCGGCACGCCAAACCCTCTATATCAAGAATCTCATCTCGCACAGCGCCTGTAAAGGCCAGATGTTCCCCCACAATGGGGTCCTCAAATTTGGGCCATAGCACACCCGGCGTGTCTAAAAGCTCAAAGCCCTTTCCTACAGTAAACCATCGGTTCTGCCGGGTAACCCCCGGCTTATCCCGGACCTCTGCCTTTCCGGCCCTTCCGCCGGTGATCATTCGGTTGATGATAGAGGATTTTCCCACATTGGGAACCCCCAATACCATCACACGGATGGGACGGCCCGTCATACCCTTGCGCTCCCAGCCGGCGATCTGTTCCTTCAGCTCCTGACGGATCGCGCTATACAGCCCAGGCAGACCCTTTCCTGTTTTACTCTCCACAGGAACCGCCGCCAGCCCTTGCTCCCGGAATCGGGCGGTCCAGCGGGCAGTCTGAGCTGGGTCGGCCAAGTCGCTTTTGTTCAGTACCACTACCCGGGGCTTGTTGCGAATGATCTCCCTCAGTACCGGGTTCGCGCTGCTGCTGGGCACTCTGGCATCCAGCAGCTCGGCTACCACGTCCACCAGCTTCAGGTCCTCCGCAATCTTCCGCCGGGTCTTCGCCATATGTCCCGGAAACCACTGGACTGACATGCTCTCTGACATTCTTCTTCCTCCTGTCTTCGGCGCCTCAGGCTGGCAGCCCCGCCTTGGAGAAGGGGAAAAGATTCAGCACCACCCGCCCCAAAATATTTCTCCTGTCTACCATGCCGACGCTCAAATACCGGCTGTCCTGAGACGCGCCCCGGTTATCGCCCAGCACAAACACGCAGCCCTCCGGCACCTGCTGAGGAAATTCCATGACCATTCCCGGCCGGTCAGGCACAAAGGTGATACCATTCTCAATGCCAAACTCCTCGCCCTTAACCGGCGTACCGTCTACAGTAAGCTCTCCTTGCACAGGGTCAAAATCCACCACCTGGCCCTCAGTTGCCACCACACGTTTGATAATCGTATCCTCCAGCGCATGGACAATGATGACCACGTCCCCCTTCTCCGCCTGGCCGGCAAGAGAAGTGACCAGCACCCGGTCGCCGTCATAATAGGTTGGCTCCATAGAGGAGCCGTCCACAGTAATCACCCGGGCAAGAAAAGTAAAACAGATGGTCACGGCCACAAAAGCCACAATAATGGTCTCCATCCACTCCAACAGCCAGGACTGAAAAGAACGCTGCCCCCCTTCCGCCTGTTCGATCTCCACTCTCTCTTGATCCATTCCGGTCCCTCCCAGCATTTTAGTGTACAGCCTGTTCAAAATTATATGCGAATGAGCAGGCTCTGGCTTGTTTCACGCAATATATAACAGAAAAAGGGACAAAATGTCCCTTCTCCCAGTGTTTTCGGTTTTACTTGATCTGCTCCTTGACCTTGGCGGCCTTGCCCACCCGGTTGCGCAGATAGTAGAGCTTGGCCCGGCGCACCCGGCCGTGGCGCACTACCCGGACAGCCTTTACATTGGGAGAGTGCAGGGGAAATACTCTTTCCACACCCACGCCATAAGAGACGCGGCGCACGGTAAAGGTCTCGCTGACGCCGCTGCCCTTGCGGGCGATGACAGTTCCCTCAAACTGCTGGATTCTCTCCCGCTCGCCCTCGCGGATGTTCACGTCCACCCGCACCGTGTCGCCAATGTTGAACTGGGGAGCCTCTGCCTTCAGAGAGTCCTGGGAGATAAGCTTGATCGCGTCCATTTGATATTCCTCCAAAATAAAATTTTCAGACATTCATGCCGGAACACTCCAAAGAGCACCGGCAGCGGACTGTCCGCTTCCTGCGCGGAAACCGCGCTTGAACCCCACGGGCAAGCCTCTGAAGAGAAAACCCGCGGACCTTCAAATGCTCCCTCATTATACCACAAGCTGTAGGGAAAGGCAAGAAAAAATTACCGCATATCGGAAAAATCTTTTGTAAGCAGCCTCTTCCGGGTGATCTCCCCATAGGGCTCCAGACAGCGCAGAGTTTTCAAGGCCTCCAACAGCAAATTGGGGTTTACACTGCCGTTCAGCGAACAGGGCAGCTTGACGTCCAAAACCAGCCAGCCTGGTTCTGTCCTCCACTCCATAAGGGAGAAATACGGCTTGATATCCACCGCCTTGTCCCCTTTTTTTCCATGCTTCATCACGGTAACCGTTTCACCGGCCAGCAGTTCCTGAAGCTCTGCTGCCAGCGCCTCCGGATGCTCCGCTTCCAGCCGCAGCTCATACTCTCCATAGGCAGCTTCCTCAAATCCCAGCTCTGGCTGGGTCAGGCCCAAAACTGTGATATCCGCCGGGAGATACGCTGACAGTCTCCGGGCGGCGTCCTCCAAACCGGTCTCCTCTGTCAGGCGAATATCCACACATTCTCGCAATCCGCTGACTCCCAAAGACAGGGGCATGGCAAAGGTCATATAAATACGGGGGTTAAACCCCTGCGTGTACCATACCGGAAGACCGGAGAGCTTCAACGCCCTGGCCATGCAGCGGGTGAGGTCAAGGTGGGAAATATACTTGACCGCGCCGGTTTTGCTAAACCATATCCTTACGTTCTGCAACACACAGCCCTCCTTTGAAGCAGGCGGCTCCACAGGCGGAGCACTTCTCCCGGCAGTTTGGTGTGGTCTGAGCCTGATAGGCCCGCCGGCATTCCTCCGCTAAAAACTCCTTGCGGATACCATAGTCCAGGTGGTCCCAGGGAAACACCTCATCAAAACCTCTGGTACGGTTTGCATAAAAGGCCGGGTCCAGTCCGCAGGCAGCAAAGGCCTCCATCCACTGGTCAAAATCAAAACAATCATCCCAGCCGTCAAAATGCAGGCCATATTCCACCGCCTTTTCCAAAACAGCACAGAGACGCCGGTCTCCCCGGGCAAACACAGCCTCCAAAAAGCTGGTCTGCGCCCCATGGTAGCTGACGCTCACCCGCCTGCTCCGCTTCGTGGTTTTCAACAGCTGCTGCTTCTGCGCCAGCTCCTCCATGGTGTCCTGCCCAAACCATTGAAAGGGCGTAAAGGGCTTTGGCACAAAGGCTGCTGCGCTGAGGGAGACCTCCACCGCTTTGCCCCGGGGCTTTTCTTTATTTTCAAAAAAGGCGTCTACTACCTGGTTGCCCAGGTCCACAATAGCGGCCACATCGTCGGCGGTCTCTGTGGGCAGACCAATCATAAAGTACAGCTTGATCCGGGTCCATCCCTCCGTAAAGGCAATGTTGACGGTATGCAACAGCTCCTCTCGGGTGACATTTTTGTTGATCACATCCCGCATCCGCTGAGACCCAGCCTCAGGGGCAAAGGTCAAGCCGCTTTTTCGCACAGAGTTTACCCGGGTCATCAGCTCCGGAGAGAAATTGTCCACCCGCAGCGAAGGGAGGGAAAGACTCACCTTCTCCTTCTCCGTCCAGGTATGCAGCCGGTCCAGCAGCTCATTCAGGCAGCTGTAATCGCTGGTGCTCAAAGAGGACAGGGATATCTCATCATAGCCGCTGGACGCGCATAAAGCCCGGCACTGCCGGTCAATTGTATCAATCGACTTCTCCCGGAAAGGTCTGTAAAGGAAGCCAGCTTGACAAAACCGGCAGCCCCGGATGCATCCCCGCAGGACCTCTACAGAAATCCGGTCATGCACCACCTCAATCAGCGGAACCGGAAAACTCTCCGGAAAATAGGCCGTGTCCATATTCTCAACCGAACGCTTGCGCACCTTGGCCGGGGCTCCCTCCTTGGGGGTACAGCTCTTTACCGTACCATCCTCGTGGTACTCCACCTCATACAGAGAGGGCACATAAACCCCTTCGACCTGCGCAGCCCGCCGCAGAAATTCCTGCTTGCCGGCGCCTTCCTTTTTGCACTGCCTGTAAAGCTCCATCACTTCCAGGTCAACCTCTTCTCCGTCCCCCAAAAAGAAAAGGTCAAAAAAGTCTGCCAGCGGCTCCGGGTTGCAGGCACAGGGGCCGCCCCCCACCACAATATTGAACAGCTCCGGCCGGTCCGCGCTGCGCAATGGAATCCCCGCCAGCCTCAGCATATTCAGCACATTGGTGTAGCTCAACTCATATTGCAGCGTAAACCCAATAAAGTCAAACTCCTTTACAGGGTCGCCGCTCTCCAACGCATACAGAGGAATCCCTCTCTCCTTCATCTGCCGCTCCATGTCCACCCAGGGGGCAAAAACGCGCTCACACCAGAAATATGGAACCTGATTAAAGGCTCCATACAGAATTCTGATGCCCAAATGGGACATGCCAATTTCGTAGATATCCGGGAAGCAAAAGGCAAAGCGCACATCCACCTGGCTTTTGTCCTTTACCACCGCATGGGTCTCGCCGCCTACATAGCGGCCGGGCTTTTGAACCTTCAGCAGGAGCTTTTCCACTTCTTTTGGGTACATTTCCATCCCTTTTCCCTGTTTTTTGATTATTATAATCTATTTTCAGAGATTTTGCAAGGGGAAAGATGCCTTACACCTGGGTATCATCCCAGCCGAGAAGCAAATACAGCATCAGATACATACTGAGGGCCAGCAAAGAAAAATTGTAGTGGGTTCGCAGCAGTACAAAAAAACCCAATAAAGCCAGAGGAAGCAGGAACAGGATGGAAGCTGCCCGGGAAATCCATTCCGCCCACCGTTCTCCCCACATTCCTCGTACCAGGTACCGTAGAGCCAGCCCGCCGTCCAAGGGCTCTATTGGCAGGCTGTGGGCCATCCCCAGCACCAGACTGGCCTGGGCAAAGGCTGTGCCGCCAGCTCCCAAAGCACTGGCAGTCAGCCAACTGAGCCAGTTAACTGCCGGTCCAGCCAGTGAAACCAGTGCCTGCCGGCAGTTCGACAAGTGATTTCCCTTGTCAGACTGTATCCTACACCCCAACGCTGAGAGCGTTACCCCGGTGGGCGGAGCCTCGAAAGCCCACATAACTGCCAGATGTCCCGCCTCATGAAGGAGCATCCCCAAAAAACAGGCTGCGCCGCCGCCCATGCCTGTGAAAATGCAGCAAAAGGCCAGCAGCGCAAAACAAGAAAAACACACCTGTATCCGGCATTTTCTTATATAGAATACCAGCATCTCGATGGTCACACCATTTCCAACGGGGCGCTGTCCAAACCAACAGGCAGCGGCGTTGGACTGGGCTGAGGCGTCGGTTCCGGCAAAGGGGTCGGCCTCTCCAGATAGGGCAGCTCGATCTCCTGGGCCATCTCTTCCTTGTACCACCCGGCAATGGCCTCATACCGTCCTGTATCGGTGAATTTGATCACCAGCAGCGCTGCCAGCGCCAACGCACAAATTACCGCCTGCAGCAAAGGGGCTCCGTTCCAGCCCGGTTCTCTTTTCGGCTCCTCCCAAAAATCATCATCCTGGTCCTCCCCCTCCTCCTGGCCCAAGGCCTCAATCTCCCGCAGCTTCTCCGGGTCCTGCATCACAGTATCACACAAATCAGGCCGCTGCAGCCGTCGTTGATAATGCGCTCAATGGTCTCCCGTACCTTCTCCCGGGCGTCGGTGGGCATGCGATACAGCTTGTTATGCATCCCCTCGTTGACCAGCGAATGCAGAGATTTGCCGAAAATGTTGGACTCCCATATCTTTACCGGGTTCTCCTCAAATTCCTTGAGCAGGTACAGCACCAGCTCCTCCGACTGCTGCTCTGACCCCACAATAGGGGTGATCTCCGTGTTGATCTGTGTGCGCAGCATGTGAATGGAAGGGGCGGTAGCCTTCAGCCGAATGCCATATTTTCCGTTCTGCTTGAGAATCTGGGGCTCCTCCAAAGTCAGCTCCTCTACATCAGGCATAACGATGCCATACCCCCCTTCCAGCACATCGTCATAGGCCTGGCGCAGCTTCTGAAAGGTCCTTTTAATTTTTGTCATCTCAATCAGCTGAGACAACAGCTCAGACTCATCCTTGATATCCAGCTCTGTTTTCTCGCTAAGTATTTTGTAGAACAGATTCTGGTCAAAGATCAGCTCCGCGCTGGCACAGCCGCTGCCAAGATTGATCTGGCGCACGTTGACGCTCTGGACGGAGTCGCACACCCGCACCCCTTCCAGCATGGCCCGCACCTCCCGCATGCGGCTGATCTGGCAGCAGTCCTTTACCGCAGAGAACACCGAGGAGTACAGCCAGTGGTCCGCCCCCAGCGAGGCCACCCACCCGGGGACTGCCAGCTCCACCTCCCGCACGGGAAACTGGTACAGCAGGCTGGCAATGATTTCCTTGATATCCTGCTCTGTCACGTCAATGCAGTTGACCGGCAGCACCGGCACACCATACTTTTCAGACAGCCTGGCGGCCAGAGCTTTTGCCTCCGGGTCGCCGGGAGATACACAGTTCAGCAGCATAACAAAGGGGCGGTTGGTCTGGTTCAGCTCGTCAATAACCCGCTCCTCCGCTTCCTCATACTCCTCCCTGGGGATATCGCTGATGCTGCCGTCTGTGGTAATGACCAGCCCAATGGTAGAGTGCTCCGTAATCACCTTTTTCGTGCCAATCTCCGCCGCCATGTTGAAGGGGATGGGCTCGTCAAACCAGGGCGTGCGCACCATGCGGGGCTGGTCCTCCTCTATGTAGCCTATGGCGCTGGGCACAATGTAGCCTACACAGTCGATCATACGCACATGAAACATGGCCTCGGTGTCAATTTGTACCGACACCGCTTGCTCGGGAATGAACTTGGGCTCTGTTGTCATAATGGTCCGGCCTGCCGCAGACTGAGGCAGCTCATCCACCGCCCGCTCCCGCTGAAGCCCGTCGGGAATATTGGGAATCACCACTGTGTCCATAAACTTTTTGATGAAGGTAGACTTGCCCGTGCGCACAGGCCCCACCACACCAATATAAATTTCTCCGTTGGTGCGGTCCTGTATGTCTTTATAAACGTTGAAATCTTCCATCTCAGTCACATTCCTTTCCGGGGCATTTAGCGGTTGCAGATAATGATGGGTCTAGCCTCAGGCACCACATCGTCGAACAGCTCATTCTGGGTACGAACGTCTGTGAGCAGAGCCCGGTGGCTTTTGGCGATGTCCCAAAGCTTCTCACCCGCAGAAGCATAGTACACCAGAAAACGCGGTTTGCCATCGAAATCCGGTGCGTTTTCCTCTGTGTTGGCCGAAGTCAGGTACTTGACATGGTCCATACTCAGCAGCAGAGAACGAACCGTGGTCTCTATCGAGACCTCCACCGTGGTTTTATCGGCAATGCGGTACTCCCACAGGTCGGTGTGCCAGGTGGTGTCTGCTCTTTTTGCCAGCTGAGTTTCCAGCTCGGCAGAAAAGCTGTGGTCAAACTGCTTTTCCGCGTACAGGATCCGCCCCTGGCTGTTCACATAAAGCATACAGGCATTGTACTTGACCCGGTAGTTCAGCTTGGCTTTCTCGCAGACCGTCTGCACCGTGTCCTGCTCGCACCAGACGTCCAGCACCTTCTGAATCTCATCGCCGGTGATGGAAAGGCTGCACTTCTTTTTCAGCGTCTCTGCATGCATTCCATGAATCTGCGTAAACGCGCTCTGGGCGTAGCGGAGCTCTAAAGGCGCCTTGACAGAGTAGGCGTCGCTGATCATCTCAACCTCGCAGGACTGATAGAGAAATGCCATCAAAAAGACCTTTATCACCACACTGACGCCGGTGTTTTCCCCTACATCGTCCTCTCTGGGCTGAATACTGCTCTCGCCGGTAAAAATCCGCAGGTCGCATACACAGCCCTCCTCCGCGCCGGCACAGTCGATCACCTGGCTGAAGTCAATGGAGGAGGAGAGCTTTTCTACCGTCCCGCTGTCCATTGCCGAGGTGTAGAGAAATGAGACGTCCGCTGTGCCGTTCACCGTAAGCCTCTCCTCCGAAATCCGGCTCTCAATCACCCGGCAGGCGGTTTCCCTGCGAAGAATTGCCTCAATCGGCGGCTTGCCATTCTTTACCGGCAGGGTGTCCTCAATGGTAAACTGGTGGCACAGCGCGTTTACCGCTTGATGGGCCTCAAAGCTCTCTCCCCGCTTTTCAATGGTCTCATCCTCCAGGCTGCAGGTAATCAGCTCCTTCTTCTGCACCACCGCCAGAATCTGCAAAGACACCGCAGCGTGCAGGTCCAGTCTTCGGGCGCTGACCGCCCGGCAGGTCAAATGGGCCATGGAGGCCTGCACACAGGCCACCGCCTTCTCCTCTGTGGCCTTCAGCTTAACAGAGGCGGTAAACTCCTTGGTAAACTCACAGCAGCGCACCGAGTCTCCCTTGCCGTCCAGATAGAGCACCCGGATATCACAGACCCCGTCGCAGGTCAGGGTGTCCCCGGTAATCATGTAGGAGGAGACCTCCGGAATAGCCCGGCACTTAAGAATCTTCTGGATATCCGGACAGTAGTCCGGCAGATTGTATTCGGTGTCAATCGGCGTCTCATAGCGGCCGTCAAATACAGGGTCGAAATATTCATAGGGGGCGGTCTTAATCTGGGCCTGCATACAGCATCCTCTCCTTTGCCTTTCTTTTACCTAATATGTATGCGTCCCCCGCGCAAATATGCGGACTTCCCCCGGAAAAGGAAAATCCGCCGGACCTGGGGGGACTTTCCCCCGGCCCAGCGGACGGTTAAGTAGCTTTTACGCTTCCTCTGTTTTTCTTATCCCGTAGAGCTTCCTCAGAAAGAAGCCCCAAAATCCCTTGCGTTTCTCCAAAATCACTACCTTCATGCTAAGACCCCCACATCAATTCCGTAGTAACGAGACCCCCAGGGCGACCAGAATCACTGCGGACAAAAACAGAGCAAAGCCCATGGGGCAGAAGCAGGAGAGTGACATGCCCAGGCCAAAGCAGACGATGCACATGTTCCGGCAGTCGCGCTCTTTAAAACAGGTACACCGAAGCTTACGCTTTCCCAAGACGGCTCACCTCCCTGCTGCACACTCGTTATTCCAGTATACTCAGCAGGAAAAAAAGTGTTACTGAACCACTACAACCAGCGCAGACCCGCTATGTACCCGGATCTCCGCCGGGTCGCCGGAAATCAGATTGCTGACTCCCATTGGCAGGTTGCCGCAGCTGAGCTGTCCCCTGTTCAAGGGGTACTTCAGCCCATCATAGCTCACTGTGCAGGCAGAACCATTATAGGGGAACACAGACACAGTGGACCCCGACATCCCCGTCATTTTCAAACGTTCATCCTGAAGCAGGAATATCTTGGTGCTCTTGTCCGCCATAATGCCATGCCCGCCATGCTCCCGGATGTACTGCAATACTTCCAGGTTCGCCAGGCTATGGTCAAAGCGCTCCCCGCCCAGGCAGCCCAGCAGCAAAAAGCTGCGAAAGCCCATGCTGAAGCCCTTCAGCACCGCAAACATGGTGTCCGTCACGTCCTTCTCCACTGGCAGCGTCAGGCATTTCGCCTTCAATTCCGCCGGCTTCTTGGCAGAGTCAAAATCCCCCACAATCAGGTCCGGCGTAACGCCGGCCTTTACGGCAGTCTCATAACCCGCGTCCGCGCAGATGACATAGTAGTGTCTGGGGTCAAACTCCTTGAAGACACGCCGGTCCACCGGCGCGGCTCCGATAATCATACAAGCTTGCTTTTCTGCTCCCATTGCTTTACACCCTTTATTTCTTGATAGATCGCCGCATAGCTCTCAAATCGGGAACGGGCGATCCTTCCCTCATTCACTGCCTGCAAAACAGCGCAGCCCTTCTCACAGGTATGCGAACAGGAGGTAAACTGACAGTCCGCCGCATAGCCCTCCAACTCCCGGAACCCGTGGATCAGCTGCTCCTTATCGGTCAGCCGGTACTTCTCCATGTCAAAGGTAGAGAACCCAGGGGTATCCGCTACATAGCCGCCCCCATCCAGCCTGAAAAATTCCACCTGCCGGGTGGTGTGCCGGCCCCGGCCCAGCTTCTGGCTGATCTCCCCGGTTTCCAGCCGGAAGCCGGGAAAGGCAAGGTTCAGCAGTGTAGACTTGCCTACGCCAGAGTTGCCGATAAATGCCGACGTCTTCCCCACCGCCAGCTCGCGCACCCTCTGCGCACCGCTGCCGTTGACGGAGGACACCGCACAGCATTCCAGCCCCGCCAGACGGTAGCTTTCCAGCAGGGGCTCCGGGTCTCCCAGGTCAGTCTTGGTGAACACCACCACCGGCTCAATGCCTTCCAGCTCCGCCACTGCCGCCGCCTTGTCAATCAACCCTGTGTTGGCAGCAGGCTCCCGCATAGAAGCCACAATGAACAGCCGGTCCAAATTCGCTACCGGCGGCCGGACCAGGTGGTTTCTCCTGGGCAGAATCTGAGTCAAAGCCCCAGTGCCGTCCAAAGCAGCGTCAATCACCACCCGGTCGCCGGCACAGGGCGAGACCTTCTCCTTGCGAAAGCGTCCCCTTGCCCGGCAGATCATCTGGCCCTGGTCCGTCTCCACCGTGTAAAAGCCTCCAACACATTTTATCACAAAGCCTTCTAACTCCATAGCCACCTGTCACTCTCCCGAAGGCTGAATACCGCCTCCGGTCCCCTCCTGATCCTCAGAGGATGGGTCAGGCTCTGGTTCATCGCCGCCATTGGAGGGCGGCGTAAACTCAAAGGTCTGGTTTACGGTCACTTCCTGCGTATCATAGTTAAAGGTAAGATACATATAATCCTGGTCGTTCAGGCGCACCACCACATTCTCCTGACCAGAGGTGCCGGAGAAGGAAAGGTCATAGCCCCCTGCATAGGCGGGGTTGACCGTCTCCTGGGCCACCACAGAGCCGTTACGGTAGACCTTCAGCTCCACATCCATATCCACAGAGGCGGGCAGATCCACGCGCTTGCTCAGGTTTTTGACAGCGCCCTTGCCAGAGCTGATGATAATATCTACCGTCGCGCCCTCCGACACCTCAGAGCCGGGAGCGGGATTGGTGCTGATGACCATGTCCTTTTCCAAAGAACTGCTGTCGTCGGTGAGCACATTGCCCACATTCAGCTTTGCCTCCTGCAGACGCTTTTCCACATCATACCGGGTCTTCCCCTCCAAATCCTCCGGTACCTTCACCTTTTTGGTGGCAGGGCCCTTGCTCACCTTCAGCTTGACCGTGCTGCCCACGTCGACCATGGTATTCGCAGGAGGATCGGTTACTACCACATTGCCCACAGCTACTTCATCATCCGCCACGTTCTCTGTGGTAAATTTCAGATTCATTTCCTTCAGCAGCGCAATGGCGTCCGCCTGAGAATAGTTCTTCATGTCCGGAACCGCGACCTGCTCCACTTTACCGTTGACCTGCAGCTCCACCTCAGAGCCCTTCTTCACCATAATCCCCGGGTTGGGGTTCTGGCGCATGATCTGCCCTGTGGGCAGGTCCGGGTCATTGCCCTCTGTGCGCTTGAACTTGAAATTCTCTGTATAGACCGGGTCAGCCAGAACCTCATCATACAGCTTCCCCACAAAATTCTCCATCTGTACCTGTTCGTCTTCTTCCGGCGTGGTCAGCGTCTCCCAGTTCCGCAGCAGCCACACAGCGCCTACGGCAAGGGCGACAATAATCACTGCCGCAATAACCCCCTTGACCACCATAGCGCCCGCCGCCCCCCGGTTGGCCCGGACATACTCCTCCTCATACTCATAGCTGTCGTTATAGCTGGGCTTGAACCGGGCGGAATCGTAGGAGTCAATATTTCGGGAGGCTTCGTAAGGGGACGAAGAACGAATCGGCTGCATATCATAATGAAATACCATGCCGGGATTCCTGCGGAAGCGGTCGATATCATCCAGCATCTCCCCCGCCGACTGGAAGCGGTCCACCGGGTTTTTCTCCATAGCCCGCATGGTAATCTGTTCCAGGCCTCTGGGCAGATTAGGGTTCAGTTCCCGGGGCATCGTGGGCTTGGCCTGCAACTGCATCAACGCTACAGAAACAGCGTTGTCCGCCACAAAGGGCAACCGGCCGGTAATCATCTCATAAAGCATAACGCCCACCGAGTAAATATCAGCCTTGTCAGTGATATAATCCCCCCGGGCCTGCTCCGGCGCAATATAGTGCACCGAACCGATAGCCTTGTCAGTCATGGTCTGGGTCTCGCTCTGAGAGAACCGGGCAATGCCAAAGTCCGTCACCTTAATGGTGCCATTCTGCAGCAGCATCACGTTCTGGGGCTTAATGTCCCTGTGAATGATGCCCTTTTCATGGGCGTGCTCCAAAGCCATCAATATCTGAATGGTAAAGTGCAGCGCCTCGTCCCAACGAATCACACCCTCCTGCTCAATATACTGCTTCAGGGTGATGCCGTCAATATACTCCATAACGATATACTGCAGCCGGTCGCCAAAGCTCACGTCGTGCACCTCTACGATATTGGGATGGGACAGCAGTGTAATCGCTTTCGCCTCATTGCGGAACCGCCGGAGAAAATCGCTGTTGTCCGAAAATTCCTCTTTAAGAATTTTAATGGCGACCCAACGGTCCTCTACCCGGTCATAGGCCCGGTACACACAGGCCATACCGCCCACGCCGATGAGGTTGTGAATCTCATACTTTCCGTCCAATCGTTTGCCAATAAACTTATCCATAAGCCTTTTACCCCCAGCTTTCTATCAGATATTATTGACCACAGCCACGGTGATATTATCCGCCCCGCCGCTGTCTACCGCATACTGGATCAGTTTCTCCACCAGGGCTTCTCCACTATGGCTGTATTCGTTCATGTACTGCTCCAAAAGGCCGTCCTCCATATATCCTGTCAGCCCATCCGTACAGGCCAGAGCCCAGTCGCCGGCGTGAAAGTCCCACACGGAATAGTCCGCCGACACCGCGTCGTGCACGCCTAATACCCGGGTGATAATATTCCTGCGGGGATGGGTGCGGGCCTGTTCCTTGGTGATCTGGCCAAAATTTACCAGGTCCTGCACATAGGAGTGGTCCATGGTGATCTGGGTCAGCCCGTTTCCGTTTTTCAGGTACGCCCGGCTGTCGCCCACATGGGCCACATGAAGACGGCCCTGGTCGGCCAGCATAACCACCGCCGTGGTTCCCATGCCCCGAAGCTCCGGCTGTTCCCGGGCTGCTTCATATATAGCGGTATTGGCCCGGCATATGGCATTGATCATCATGCTTTTGATATTGCCCTGGCTCATATTCCCGGCAAATTTTTCCTTCAGCTGCTCCTCAATCTGGTCCACCGCAATGGCGCTGGCCACATTGCCTCCGTTGGCGCCGCCCATTCCGTCGCACACCACCGCCCAGGCGCTGCTGTCAGAAAAGCTGCCGCACCGGCAGGCGTCCTGGTTCGATTTGCGCACCGGTCCGGCGTCTGTGGCAAAATCAACCCTCATGTCCATTCCCTCCTTTATATTTTCGGCGAAGCTGCCCGCAAGAGGCCTCAATGTCAGACCCCAGAGTCCTGCGCACGGTAGCGGTACAGCCTCCCGCCTCCAATATCTCCACAAATCGTTTCAGGCATGCGCTGCTGCTCCTTTTATAGCCCGCGCCGGTCACATCGTTTACCGGAATCAGATTCACATGGGCAGGCATACCCCGTAGCTTTTTCGTCAGTTCTCTGGCGCACCAGTCCATATCATTCACACCGCTGATCATGGCATATTCAAAGGATATCCGCCTGCCTGTCTCTCTGGCATAATGACGGCAAGCTTTCAGCAGCTCCCCCATATTCCATCTCTTATTGACCGGCATGGTCTGGCTGCGGATCTCGTCATTGGGCGCATGCAGAGAGATGGACAGGGTCAGCTGCAATTTCTTTTCCGCCAGCTCATAGATGCGGTCAACCACCCCGCAGGTAGAAAGGGAGATATGCCTCATCCCAATATTCATCCCCTCAGGGTGAGAAACCAATTCCAAAAAGCGCAGTACATTCTGGAAATTGTCCAAAGGCTCCCCCATGCCCATCAGCACAATGTTAGAAATCCTGACCCCAGCGTCCAACTGGGCAGACTGGACCTGCCCCAATATCTCCGACGGCAGAAGATTCCGGGAAAACCCGCTCCTTCCGGTGGCGCAGAAGCTGCAATTCATTTTACACCCGACCTGGGTGGAAATGCAAATAGAATAGCCATGATGGTAATGCATGAGCACCGACTCCACCAGCTCGCCGTCTCCCAGCTGAAACAAATACTTTACCGTTCCATCCCGTGAGACCCGCTTATCCACTGCCTTGACGGAGGGAATCCGGTAGTCCTCTCCCAGCCCTCCCCGCAGTTCCCGGGAGAGATCGGTCATTTCCTTAAAGCTCTCCACGCCCCGGTGCACCCAGTGGAATACCTGCTTGGCCCGGTATCCCGGCAAGCCTTGAGCCTGAAAAGCGCGTCCCAGCTCTTCCAGGGTCATGGACTTAATATCCGCCTTATCCAACTCTTTCCCTCTATCCTTTGCATTTTCGGAACCGGGCTGCAAAAAAACCGTCCGACGCCCCGGAAAAGGGGGTCATAGTAAGCATATGCTCCGGCTCGTCAATACAGCGCTGAATTCCACAATCTATTTTCATCGGCTCAAAGCCGTTGTTTTCCTTTAAAAACCGCTCCGCTACCTGGGCGTTCTCCGCCGGATTCAAGGTGCAGGTGGAATATACCAGCACACCCCCCGGCTTTACCTTTTCCGCCGCCTGGCGCAGAATCGTATATTGCAGCTCCGGCAGCTCCTTGAACTGCTCCAAGCTGCGGTAACGTATTTCCGGCTTCCTGCGTATGACCCCAAAGCCGGAGCAGGGCACGTCGCACAGCATCCGGTCCACCTGCGGCATGGAGCCAAACCCCTGAGCCGCATCGTTCAGACCCGCCTCAATTTTATCCAACCCCAAACGCTTCGCGCCGTCTGCAATCAGCTTAACCCGACTGCTGTAAAGGTCAAACGCATACACCGGTCCCTCTGTCTCCTGGGCAATGGTAAAGCTTTTTCCACCTGGCGCGGCACAGCAGTCACAAACCGTTACACCGGGTATAGGGTCCAGCAGCTTGCAAACCATCTGCGCAGAAAGGTCCTGCACATGAAAAAGGCCTTCCTGAAATTCCGGCAACTCGCTGGGAGAACCAACATTCTCTAAGACTGCCGCCCCTTCCACGCCAGTCAAGGGAGTTAGCTTTACACCATGTTCTGCCAATCGTTCTCTGAGCTGATCAACACTACATCTCAATCGGTTCACTCGAATATACAAAGCTGGATGCTCCGAAAAGCTCTCCAAAAGCTGTAAAGTTACAGCCTTGCCATAGCTGCGCTGCCACAGCCGAATCAACTCCTCAGGCACCGAAAACCGCAGGCTCATCGCAGAAACTTCATCGCCCTCAGGCAGCGTGAGCTCTCCTTTTTTACGCAGCAAGCCCCGCAACACGCCATTCACGAATCCCGACAACCGCTCCCTGCCCATTGTTTTCAGCGCGTTGATAGTCTCATTAACCGCTGCAGAATCCGGCACCCGGTCCAGATACATAATCTGATAGGCCCCACAGCGCAGCGCCGCCATGGCTGCGGCATCCGGCTTTTTCTTTGGGTCCCTCAGGCACTGCCTGAGCCAATAGTCCAGAGTCAGTCTGCGCTCCAACACCCCATAAAACAGAGTGGACGCCAGCGCACTGTCCCGTCTGTCGAGGCCCGCGTTGTGCAAAACCTGGTCCAGCACTACATTAGAGTATCCATCCTGCTTTTCCATTTGCAGAAGCGCCTGCAGGGCAGCGCTTCTGGCGGTTTGGTTCGTCTTCTTCATATCATCCTTATAGTTTTCTGGTACGCGGTCTTATTCCATCACAGCGCCGGCTGAAAGCGGGTGTCCCAGCAGGTACTCTTTACCGCCCATTTTCTTTCCCTTCTCTGTTTGCAGTTCTGTAATCCGCAGCGCATTCTGTCCACAGCACACCACCAGCTCCCCTGCAAGGTCCCATACCGTTCCCGGCTCTCCGCTGTGCTCTACCACCCGCGAACCCAACAGCTTCAGCCGTTTTCCATCCAACACTGCCGCCGCACAGGGCCAGGGGTTCAACCCCCGTATGCGGTCATGCACCTGTTGTGCGGGCATAGTCCAGTCAAGGGCCGACATCTCTTTTTTCAGCATAGGCGCCAGCGTGACCTGACTCTCATCCTGACACACCCGGGTCAAGCCCCCTTGCTGCAGCTGCTCCAATGTGTCGGTCAAAAGTTTTGCTCCCAGTATTTTCAGCCGGTCAAAGAGCTCCCCTGCGGTTTCTTCGGGCCCAATCTCCGTCTCTGCCCGTTGCAGAATATCCCCGGAGTCCATACCCTCCGCCATATACATAGTAGTGACGCCAGTCACAGCGTCTCCATTGAGCACCGCCCACTGAATGGGCGCAGCCCCCCGGTACTTCGGCAAAAGGGAGCCATGAACATTGACGCAGCCCAGCTCTGGCAGCTCCAGTATCCGAGGCGGCAGCAATTTTCCATAGGCCACCACCACAATCAGCTCAGGCGCCAGCCGGGCAAGCTCCTCCTGCACAGCCTCGTCCCGCAGGGTCAATGGCTGATATACGGGAAGCCCATTCTGTAAAGCCAATTCCTTCACAGGAGGCGGCAATAATTTGTGGCCCCGGCCCTTTGGTTTATCCGGCTGGGTGTACACACCGCAGATCTCATGCCCCTGGTCGATCAGAGCCTGTAATGAGGGGACCGCAAAGTCAGGCGTACCCATAAACACAATGCGCATTCTGTCTCTCCTTATTTTTCTTCTCTCAGGGCTTCAATCTCCTCCTGGGTCAGCATCCGGCTGGCCTTATCAGTAAACACGACCCCATGAAGATGGTCGATCTCATGGCAGAAGGCCCGGGCGCACAGCTCGTCGCCTGTCGTCTCAAACCACTTGCCCTTACGGTTCTGCGCCCTGACCGTCACCCGCATGGGGCGGGTCACCTCACCCCATTCGTTGGGCAGAGAAAGGCAGCCCTCCGGCCCTGTCTGCTCTCCTTCTGTGGCAATAATCTCCGGGTTGATCAATTCAATAGGCCCATCGCCAACGTCGACAATACATACCCGCCGCAATACGCCCACCTGCGGCGCTGCCAGCCCCGCGCCGTTGGCTTCATACAGGGTATCCTGCATATCGTCCAGCAGCTGGTGGAGCTTACGGTCAAACTTCTCCACCGGGCGGCACTCCTTTTTCAAAATATCTTCTCCAAACTGTACAATATTCCGAATGGCCATAGCTCATTGTCATATCCTTTCTGACTGTATACTGGCTGTACGCCTTACATCACTCGATTGGGATTCGGGTCCGCATATACGGTCACTGGCTGAAATTCCTTGATCCCGGAAA
Organism: uncultured Oscillospiraceae bacterium; assembly: GCA_910587835.1. Lineage (GTDB taxonomy): Bacteria > Bacillota > Clostridia > Oscillospirales > Acutalibacteraceae > Acutalibacter. The sequence continues at coordinate 127,004 of CAJUNQ010000094.1, forward strand.
AATCTCCCAAGAGCCTTGCAATCATCTCCCGCAGACGGGGTGTATTCTTACATTTTATGATCAGCTTATACCGGTATTTCCCACTGACCTTTGCCACCGACGCCGGCGACGGCCGCAGAACCCGCAGGGGCATACCTGCATATTCCCGCTCCACCAGTTGACCCAGCTCCTGCAAAAACCGCTCCGCCGCCTGCCGGGTAAGCGGATCCTCCGGCCCCACAAAGCCAATCACAAGAATGTCCACATAGGGCGGATAGAGCAGGGCCTTGCGGTAGTGGAGCTCCCGCTGGGCAAAGCCAAAATAATCCTGCTTCGCCGCCAGATGAAGCACCGGGTTCTCCGGGACAAAGGTCTGCACAATAGCCCGGCCCGGGTACTTCCCCCGCCCCGCCCGGCCAATTACCTGGGTAAGCAGGTCAAAGGTGCGCTCGTTGCTGCGAAAATCATCGCTGTAAAGAGACTGGTCCGCAGAGAGCACCCCCACTAAAGTGACATTCTCAAAGTCGAGTCCCTTTGCCACCATCTGGGTCCCCACCATAATGTCATACTCCCCCCTGGCGAACTCCGCCAGCCGGCGCTCCAAGGAATACCGGCCCGACATAGAGTCTGTATCCACCCGCAGAACCCGCGCCTCAGGCAGCAGCGCCCGGAGCTGCTCCTCCGCCTTTTGCGTCCCAAGCCCCCGGAAAGCAAGCCGGTCGCTGCCGCAAGTGGGACATTTTTTCAGCAAAGGAGTGGAATACCCGCAGTAATGACACATCAGCCTCCGATTCGCGCTGTGATAGGTGAGGGAGATGCTGCAATTCGGACAACTCACCACCTCCCGGCAAGAGCGGCAGCTGACAAAGGTGTGGTAGCCCCGCCGGTTCAGCAAAACAATCGATTGCTTCCCCTGTTCCAGGTTCTGGGCCAACGCCTCTGCCAGAGTAGAGCCAATCGCGTTCTCGCTGCCCGGGTAGTCCTCCCAGTTCATGTCGGCAAGCATTACCTCTGGCAGCTGGGCCTCCCCAAACCGGGCCTCTAACCTGTGAAACAGGAATTTACCCTCCTTGGCCATAGAATAGGCCTCTACCGATGGTGTAGCCGAGGACAGCAGACAAAATGCTTCTGCTTTGGCGCAACGGTAGCGGGCCACCTCCCTGGCGTCATAACGGGGGCTGGACTCCGATTTATAGGTATGCTCCTGCTCCTCGTCAATGACAATCAGCCCCAGCTCCTTTACCGGGGCAAACACCGCCGAGCGGGTCCCCACCGCGATTCGCGCCTCTCCCCGGCGCAGTCGCTTCCATTCGTCCAGCCGTTCCCCCAAAGACAGGCCGCTGTGAAGCACCGCCACACTGTCCCCAAAATTCTGTTGAAACAGACAGAGCGTCTGGGCAGTCAAAGAGATCTCCGGCACCATGACGATCACGCCCCTGCCCTTCTTCAGCACATACTCAATAAGCTTGAGAAACACAGACGTCTTTCCGCTGCCGGTAACGCCATACAGCAGAGCGCACCGCCGGCCCTCCGCAGCGTGCTCATACTCGTCGCAGAGCCCATCCAGGGCTTGCTGCTGAGAGGGGGAAAGCACCAGCTGAGACAGACTCTGGGTCCTGCCCTCCATGGACTCCGGCCTGCGGTAGACCTCATACTCAAAAACCTCTGCCGCGCCCTTTTCCGCCAGTGCCTTGACCACAGAAGACGAAGCGCCGGTAAAATAGCAAAGCTCCTTTTCCGCCGCCTCCCCTACCTCCACCAACACCTGGTAGACCTCCCGCTGCCGGGGCGTCAGCTTGCCGGTATAATCCAAGACAGGCCGCACCATCCGGGAGACCGCGTCCTTAATCCGGCTTGCAGCCAGATTCACCCTGCACACCACGCCCTTGTCCAAAAGCCTCTGCAGCTCCGGACAAGTTCGATCAATTCCCAAGGCAGCCGACAGCTTTTCAAAGGGCATGGCCCGGCCGGCAGAACGCAGAGCGGTAATGATCTGCCAGGACACATTGTCCCAGGCCTCCCGGTCAAAGTCTGTAAACCCCTGCTCCAGCACATAGCTGTCCTTAAGACGAAGCTGCATTCCCGCGGGCAGCATCAGCTTGACCGCCTCAAACAGGGTACAGTAATACCGGTCCTTCATCCAAACAGCCATTTCCAAAGCCTGAGCCTCCAGCACCGGCTCCTGGTCCAGCACCCTGGAGATCGACTTCAGCCGTTCCCCCTCCTGGCCACCCAGAGAGAATACCATGCCCACCCGTTCCCGATTCCCCGCGCCAAAGGGTACGGTCACCCGCATCCCGGGGAGCAGCCGCTCCCGCAGCTGCTCCGGCACCCGGTAGGTGAACAGCTTGTCAAAATGGTAGACTGCATTCTCTACCGCTACCTGGGCCAGAGACGTCATCCTTCGATTTCTTTTGGCTCAATAATACGGTATCGGTCCTGAACAAAGTCCTGAACAGCCAGGTCTACCGGCTTTTCCACCAGCTTAGCCCCTTCATTTTCCGCCTGCTCCGAGATCTGCCGGGCCCGCTTGGCAACGGCAATCACCAGGGAATATTGGTTCATGTGGGGCGTTTTGATAATGTTTGCAGATGGCTTCAGCATACTGATACCACTTTCCTTTCTCTGTTACATGGTATTGTCGTACTTTATCTATTCAAAACCTGCTGAACGAAGCCAGGATTTCTGACATATTTTCTCTTTTCACTTCGGAGGATCGCCAGCATGTCCTCCACTGCGTCCTCCAAACGGTCGTTGACTACAATATAGTCATAGTCCTCCGCATGGGGCAACTCCTCCCGGGCAGCGGCCAGCCGCTTGCGGACTGTCTCATCATCCTCTGTGCCCCGGTCCCGCAGACGCTTTTCCAGCACCTCCATAGAGGGCGGGGTAATGAACACCGAAACACAGTCCGGAGCCAGCCTTTTAATCTGCGCTCCGCCCTGCACGTCAATTTCCAGCACCACGTCCAACCCCTGAGCCAGCCACTCCTCAACCGGTTCCCTGGGGGTGCCGTAGCAGTTGCCCACATATTCAGCGTGTTCCAGCATCCGGCCTCCGGCCACCAGCTCCTGAAATTCCTCCCGGCTCATGAAATAGTAGTCCTTCCCGTTCTCCTCTCCGGGCCGAGGCTGGCGGGTTGTGGCCGAAACCGACATTCTCAGGTTCCCGTCCTGCCGGAACAGCTCCTTCAGAATCGTACCCTTTCCCCCGGCCGATGGCGCGGAGACCACCAGCAATATTCCTTTTTTCATCCTATTCTCCCTCCCCGGCAGCGTCCTCACGGCCATTGAAGCGTCCGGCCACAGTCTCAGGCATAATGGCCGACAGCACCACGCTGCCGCTGTCCATAATGATCACGGTTTTGGTCTTCCGGCCAAAGGTCGCGTCGATCACCGCGCCTCGCTCCCTGGCCTCCTGCACCAGGCGTTTGATGGGGGCCGACTCATTGCTGACCACAGCCACCACCTTGTCGGCGGAAACCATATTTCCGAACCCGATATTCACCAGCTTCACAGTATCAGCCTCCCAGTCCATCCAAAGGGCGCGGCGTTATTCCACATTCTGCACCTGCTCCCGTATCTTTTCAATCTCCGCCTTCAGGTCCACCACCAAATAGGCGATCTCCGGATTCTGAGACTTGGAGCCAATGGTGTTAGCCTCCCGGTTCATCTCCTGAATCAGAAAATCGATCTTACGGCCTACCGGCTCCGTCAACTCCACCAGCTTTTCCAACTGGGCAAAGTGGCTGCGCAGGCGAACGATCTCCTCATCAATAGCGGTCTTTTCGGCAAAAACAGCCACCTCGGTCAGCACTCTCTGCTCGTCAAAACGACTGTCCCCCAACAGCTCCTGTATCCTGGTCCTGAGCCGTTCCCGATACTCTTCCGCCGCCTGGGGAGCCAATGCCTCAATTTGATCTGTCAAGGCCAGCACATTGGCAGCCTTCTCCATAATGTCCAGCTTCAGGCGCTGCCCCTCGGCCTCCCGCATCTGCAGCAGAGAATCCACTGTGGGTCCGGCCACCTGCAACACGGCCTGCCAAACCGCCTCCTCGTCCTCCGGAGCCTTGCGCACGGTCAGCACCTCCGGGCAGCGGCTGAGCAGGGCCAGGGTGGGGCCGTCGGGCAGCGAGTAGCGTTCCTGCAGCTCTGCCAACGCCCCGCGGTAGCCCGCCGCCAGGGCATGGTTGATCTCAACCTGCACGCCGGCCTCCTGCAAATGATCGATCTGCAAAAAAACATCCGCCTTGCCCCTGGAAAGCCGGCTCTGAAGATACGCCTTCAGCTTATCCTCCAAAAACAGGTAGCCCCGTGAAAGCCGGGTGTTCTGCTCAAAAAACTTGTGATTGACCGTTTTTACCTCAAATACAATGTGCCAGCCGTCAACCGTAGCCTCACCCCGGCCAAAGCCTGTCATACTTTTCAGCATTCCTGATCCATCCCATCCTTTGAGGATACTAAAAGGGCGCAAACCCCTAACTTAGAAATTTTACCATTTTCCCGGCCTTCATGCAACCGCTTTCCTGAAGTTTTCATAGTTTATTAAGAAAAACCCGCGGCAGACAGGCTTCCGCAGGCAATTTAACTAATGATATTCGTACTTAACGATAGTATTCATAGGCGTAAAGGCATGCAGCTCGTCCTGTTCAAAGCCTCTGGCCTGAAAAAAGCCGAAAAAGTCCGGGAAAGCCGTCTCAATGCGGTCCGCGCCGAAGGTCTCCCCATAAGAGGCCGCAGAACGCATGAGAGAGTCCAGAACAAAAACCTCCTCGCCCTGAGGAGGACGGGAAAAATCAAACCCCTCCGCTGCAAGGCGAAGAATCCGCAGTGTGCCGCCGTCCAGCTCCAAAGCCACCCAGCCCAGGGTCTCCCCCCGTTCCCGCATGGCAAGCACCCGGGCCTCAGCCCCGGCGTTCTCCACCTCCGCCAGCAGCTTTCCCTCTTGGTCCCGGTCCTCCATAGGCAAAATTTCAATCATTCCAAACGCCTCCCTCTCTGCGGAGCTTAGTCAGAAAGCCGCTGAAATATTCCGGCAGCTCCGCTGAAAACTCCATATATTCTCCTGTCGTCGGGTGGACAAAGCCAAGCCGCCCCGCATGAAGGCACTGGCCATGCAGCTCCGTCAGAACCTTTCTGGGCCCATATACCGGGTCCCCTGCCACCGGATGGCCCAGGCTGGCCAAATGCACCCGGATCTGATGGGTGCGGCCAGTCTCCAATCTCAGGCGCAGATAGGTAAAGCCGGGCAGACGCTCCTCCACATAGTAGTGGGTCACCGCCTCTCTGGCCGAGGGCGAGCCTGGCAGCACCGCCATTTTCTTCCGCTCCACCGGGTGACGCCCAATAGGAGCGTCTATCACACCCGCCTCAGCCTTTATCCCGCCATACACCACTGCCCGGTATTCCCGGGTCAGACTGTGGGCCTGAATCTGTCCGGCCAAGCCCCGATGAGCGTAGTCATTCTTCGCCACCAAAAGCAGACCGCTGGTGTCCTTGTCAATGCGGTGGACAATCCCCGGACGAAGCACCCCGTTTATACCAGAGAGGCCTTTGCCGCAATGATGCAGCAGAGCATTCACCAACGTACCGGTATAGTTGCCAGGGGCCGGGTGAACCACCATGCCCTTGGGCTTGTTGACTACCAGCATGTCGTCGTCCTCAAAGACGATCTCCAAAGGAATCTCTTCCGGCAGAACATCCAGCGCCTTGGGCTCCGGCAGAACCACCTGAACCAACTGGCCCGCCGCCAGCTTTGCGCTTTTTGAGAGGGTTTTCCCTGCTGAGGTCACCAGGCCTTGCCCAATCAGGCTTTGCGCTGCAGAGCGGCTGACCCCCTCCAACTCCTCCGCCAGCAGCTTATCCAGGCGCATGCCAGAGTCTGTGACTGTGATTTGAATGTGCCGTTCCATTATCCGTCAGCTCCCAGAGCCCTCTTCCGCCTTTGCGCCCGCCTGCTTTTCCCGGTGCATGACCCAAAGATAGTGGGCCACAAGAAAACAGGCGCCAATGGTCACACAGCAGTCGGCAATATTAAAAATGTACCCGAAGAACATCACATGGATAAAATCCACCACATAGCCGTTAACGATGCGGTCAATCAGGTTCCCGACTCCTCCCGCCAGCAGCAGCGCCGCCGCCACATAGCTGAACACACTGTGGTGCTTATAGAGGAACAACGCTGCCAGAATCGCCCCGGCCACAACCAAAGTAAGGGCAGTCACCAGCCAAATCACATTGCCAAAAAGGCCAAAGGCGGCGGCGGGGTTTTCCAGATAGCTCAGCTCCAACAGTCCGGGAATCACGGTATAGGGCTGTCCTCCATTGGGCTTCAGCATATCCTGAACCATCCCCTTGGTGACCTGGTCCAATATAATCAGCAGCACAGAGGCCGCCAGTACAGTGGTCTTTTTAAATGCGTCTTTCTTCAAGGGCGTCTCCTCCCATGTCCGGCTTCTCTCACGATCTTCTATGCTTACGGCCATCCACTTCCACCCCATCGCCAAAGGGCAGATTACTGTAGTTGTTTATTTTCTCCCTGCGCAAGGCCTCAGGAATATTGCTGTGAGCATTCAAATTGATGCCCACTGAGGAGAGGTCGTCATCCTCCATATAGTCCTCCGGCGGCTGAGAGGGCTGCAGCTGCTCCTGCACATAATTCACACGGTCATTCAGGGTACGGGGCTGGCGGGGCGGCTCCTGACTGGCCCTGGGCGCCGGACGGAGCGGCTCCTCCTGAACCGGCGGAGCAGTGCGAAGCTCCCGCTGGGGCTCAGGCGGGCGCGGCGCAGATACGGATACTGCCTCAGGCTCCTCCGGCTGCCTCATCCTGCGGGCCGGACGGGGTGCGGGCTCTGGCACAGGCGGCTCCGGCTCTGGCTGAGGCTCATGCCGGGGAGCCGCCGGGGCCGGCAGTTCCGGCTCTGGCTCAACAGCCCAAACAGAAGGCGCGGGCTCCGGCTGACGGACCGGCTCCTGTATGGGCCGCTCCTCCTTCTGCCGGAACACCGGGATATGGTCAATACATTCCAGATGCTTTTTATACATTTCCAGCAGAGAAGATCGAAATGCCGTTACCTGCCGCTTAATCTCCTCCAGCTCCGCCTTTTTCGACTCTGCCTGCTGGGTATACTCCCTGGCAGACCGGGAGGCCTCCTCCTGGGCCGTGCTGGTAATGCGCCGGGCCTCCTCCTGGGCCTCCAAAAGCTTGGCCTCCGCCTGAGCCCGGGCCTCCTGAATCATCGCGTCCGCCTTGTCCTGAGACTCCTTTACCAGGTCCTTGGACATTTTCTGCGCGCTGAGGATTGCCTCCTTGATCCCTTCCTCCTCCTGCCGGTATACCTCGATCTTCTGGGCAAGGATCGAGAGCTTTTTCTGGGTATCCGCATTTTTCGAGGCCAGCTCTGAGTTGAGCATAGCCAGCTCTCCCGCCTGCTTCACCGCGGCGTCGCGCTCCCCGATCAGCTCCTGAAAGGACGCGGCCACCTGGTCGATAAAATTATCCACATCCTCCGGCTTATAGCCGGAAAAGCCGGCTTTTCCAAAGCTTACCTCGTTGATCTCCTTAACCGTCAGCATCTGGAAGTTCCTCCCTATTCGTATTTCCTGCATTTCACCGTTAGCCTGCCCTTGCTTGTCAAGGGTCCCAATGAATCCACAATAAATTTGCCATGACCTCTAATGGAGAGCACGTCGCCCTCCTCTATCCGCCGGTCCGTGTCCAACACCTCCCGGTGGTTAAGGGCCGCAAGCCCTGCCGTCACCATACCCGCCGCCTTCTCCCGGCTTGTCCGGCAAAGAAGGGCGGTCAAACAGTCCAATCGGTTAGAGGCAACCACGCCGCTGATTGCCCGGTACGTCCGAATCACCGGCAGAGGCGCCTCATATCCCTCTGTGATTTTCACTCCAACCCGACCGATCTTCCGGATATTATCCAGAAAGAACCGGCGCATCTCCTCCCGTACAAAGACGACGCAGTGGTCTTCCCCAATAAGAATATCGCCCACCACGTCCCTCTCTATGCCAAGTCCCATAAACGAACCAAGAAAATCTCTGTGGCCAGGCCTGTCCTCCTGCCGGAACCCAAGCGTCAGTGCGGCAATGGGAAACGCCGCTGGCTCCGGCTCCATATAGTCGGGAAAAAAGCCTGCCATCCTCCGCTCCGCATCCTCATAGCCGCCCCACAGCAGGCAGGAGCCTGGCTCCCACTTCAAAAAGTCCTGGCACATTGCCGCCTGGCTCTCGTCCAGAAAGCCCAAAAAGCAGGGCCGGCGCTGTGAAGCCCGCAGGCAGTCCCGAAGCTTGGCCTGCAGCAGTTCCGTCTCATTCCTCTTGTGGTCCATCAAAAATACAACCCGTTATTTTCCAGCTCGTCCAGTACATTGTCGCCGGTCAGGTCAACATTATACGGCGTAATGATAAAGGTGGACGTGGCAATGCGCTTGATCTTCCCATTATTGGCATATGCCACCCCACTGAGAAAATCCACAATACGCCGGGAGATATCCTTCTCTGTTTTTTCCAGGTTGAGCACCACAGTGTGGCGGCGGAGCAGCTCGTCGGCAATAGAGCGCACCTCGTCTCCAAAGGAGACCGGCTTGCACACTACTACCTGCAGCTGTGTTTTTGCGTTGATATTGACCACCTTGCCCTGCGGCGCAGCCTCCCGCTCCCGGGAAGAGTAGCCGGAAGAAAAAGGTGCGAAAGAAGCAAAGGAGGATACGCTTCCCCGCCGGGTCTCATCCGAAAAGGAGACCGGCTTCTCCTCGGGTTCCTCCTCCTCTTCCTCCTCCGGGTACTCCTCATATTCATACTCGTCGTCCGGCGGATTCCACATTTTTTGCAGCTTGTCCATCAGCCCTGCCATCGGCTTACCTCCCTTGTTGCTCTCGCTGCCCTGTCAGCCGCGCTTATAGTCTCTGGCCCCAAACAGCAAGGAGCCCACACGCACCATAGTCGCCCCGCACGCAATGGCCAGAGGAAAGTCCGAGGACATCCCCATAGAGAGGCAGACCATATTTACATTATCCATGCTTTTCCCCTTTATGTCAACAAAATATTGCTTCATTCCTGAAAAATAGCGGCCAAGAATTTTTTCATCACTACATATAGGGGGGATTGCCATCAAACCCTTGACCCGAATCCCGGGCAGAAGGCGGATTTCATCAATGAACTCCACCAAGCCGTCCGGGTCCACGCCGCCCTTGTTTGCCTCCCGGCCTATGTTGACCTCGACCAGCACATCCATAGTCTGCCCCTCCCGCTGACACAGCCGGGAGATCTCCCTGGCCAGCTTCACGCTGTCTACCGATTGGATGCAGCTCACCTTGCCCACCAGATACTTCACCTTGTTCGACTGCAGCTGCCCGATAAACTGCACGTCGCAATGGGCTCTGTCCAGGGCCTCATATTTTTCCAGCAGCTCCTGCACCCGGTTTTCACCCACGCAGCCCAGGCCCCGGGAGACCGCATAGTTGACCACCTCCACCGGTACGGTCTTGGTTGCGGCCAGCAGCGTAATCTCCTCCGCTTTCCGGCCGGAGAGCTCCGCCGCCCGAGCAATCCGCTCCTGAATCTCCTGATAATTTTCATCGAACGCCCTAAAGCGCTCACTTAACGAGCTTTCCGTCATACAGGTCCACACCTCCAACTACCACCTGGTCATAAAGCTGCACAGTCCGCTCCGTCACCAGATTCTTTTGTTCCTCCTCGTTGAGCACGGTTTTGCACACCGCGTAACCATTTACATCTTTTTCAGAAAATATCTGTACAAAATCCAGCTGACCGCCGTAAACTACATAGACGCCCTTGACATTCTCCTTGACTTTTGTGACCGGCTCGCCGTTCTCGTCCTTTTCCGTATACTCCACGTCACAAAAGCGAAGCGCCTTTTCGTTCACCAAAACGCCGGAATAGGTCTTCACATTTACCTGAACAGTCTCATTCCGTATTCTGGCAATATCCGCGTCCATATAAGAGCATTCAAAAATCACCGCCGTCTTGCCGGTCTCCGGGTCCCGGTTCTTTTCCGCCACCCGGGCGGGGATGGTAGCGGTACTGGCAAAGGGGACATCCAAAGTCACCTCGCTGACGCCCTCAAATTTCATCATAGCCTCATCGTCAAACAGACACGCCATGTACCATTTGAAGTCAGAGCATATCTTCCCGATCTGGGACTGAAAGCCTCCCCCATCCTCCATTTTCAGCAGCTCCTCCACCCGGGCCGGGGTCAGCTCCGTCACCTTTTTGATGTTCACCACATTCTCAAAGCTGTCTGTAGAGCCAATGAAGTAGCCTGCCTGGGGAGCCTCAATGCTGTTCACCGCGCTGCCTGCGGCGGCAATCAGGCTCTCCCTCTCCTGCCCCAGCTCGCTGATCCGCTGGGCATAGTCCTCCGCGCTCTCCTCTCCCGAGATAACCCGTTTGCGGCTGAGAGCGGAGAGAAGCTCCTCCTTGGTCCGGGACACACCAGAAAGATTATTCTGCTGAACATCCATCAGAATGCTGCTCAGGGAGTCATATATCTGGTCTCCCGTAGAGGTTGAGGCCACCACAAAATAATCCAAGGGCTTGGAGAGAGGGGTCAAGCTCTGAATCTCCCGCTCCAGCCGGTCCGCCAGGTTCTGTGCCGCCGCGTCGCTCTCACTGAGAAACACATCTGCAATCACCCCGCCCTTAGAGACCCGGTTGCCGTCCGCCACCCGATAATTGAGCACGCCGCTGTATTCCAGATCAATAATGCTCTCCTCCCGAATGGCAAAGCCCTGGGTCTGAAGTGAGTCCGAGACCTCTCCATACAAAGCGACCTCTGTGGTCACGCCGCTCTCCTGCCAGGCGTCCGCCCGCTGATTCACCACAGAAAAGCACACATAAATCAGGATGAGCAGCGCCATACTGACAGCCGCTATTGCACTGAGCTTTCGATAATCCAACCGGCTCCCTCCTTCCGTAAGAAATGCTCCTCCTTCAGCAGCTTCATACAGGCCTCTACCGCTTGCTGAGCATCCAACTCGTCCATATAGAGATATCTCGCCTCCGGCTCCCGGCTGAACCAGGTGAGCTGCCGCTTGGCGTACCGGCGGCTCTCCCGCTTGATATTCTCCACCGCCTCCTCCAAAGAGAGCTGCCCGTCAAAATATGGAAAAAGCTCCTTATAGCCAATAGACTGGGCAGCGGTCGGCCGCTTTTCCGCGGTACAGCAAAAGCAGTAGAAGTCCTCCGCCTCCTGAAGCAGACCGGCGTCCAGCATCTGGTCCACCCGCCTGTCAATGCGGTCATAGAGCTTCTGCCGGTCCCGGAACACCGGACAGATCATAACATAATCATAAGGCGGCTCCGCCTGCCGGGAGCGCAGCGTCTGCTGGGAAAAGGGCTCTCCGGAGAGCATACAGTATTCCAGCGCACGCAGCGCCCGCTTGACATTATTGGGATGGATGGCCCCGGCAGCGGCAGGGTCTAGTTCTGCCAAACGCTCATGCATGGCCTCCGGCCCCAATTCCTCCGCCTCCTGAAACAGCTTTTGCCGAAGCTCATCACTGCGCGCCTCCTCCCGGAAGTCAAAGCCCCGCAAAAGAGAACGGGCATACAGCCCCGTCCCCCCCACCAGCACCGGCAGTCTGCCCCGGCCGTGTACACCGGCAATCACCTTGCCCGCCATGTCCACATAGTCAGACACACTGAAAGCCTCCTCCCAGGGCAGGAAGCCCACCAGATGATGAGGCGCCTGAGCCAGCTCCTCATTGCTGGGCTGGGCAGTGCCAACCCTCAGGCCCTGATACACCTGCATGGAATCGCAGGAGACAATCTCACCGTTCAACTGTTTGGCCAGGGCAATGCCCAAGGCGGTCTTTCCTGTGGCGGTAGGACCGGTAACCGCCAGCAGCTTTTTCTTTTCTTTCATTGCACTCTCCCGAATTGCTTTTCCAGCTCCCGCCGTTTCAGCAAAATGTAGACCGGCCTGCCGTGGGGGCAGTAGCGGACCTCCGGATTCTGTTCCAGCTCCTTTGCCAGAGAGACCAGCTCCTCCCGGGTGGTGTGGTCGCCGGCTTTCATGGCGGCACGACAGGCAATATTGTGATAAACCCAGTCCATATGCTCGGTAGTGATTTCCGTTTTCAGACCAGCCAGCCGTCCGGCAATCTCCATCACCGCCTCAGCGGCGTCCCCGCCGTCCAGCATCAGCGGGGCCGAGCGGACCAGCACCATGCCCGAGCCAAAGTCCGACACCTCAAACCCAGCCTGCAGCAGCTCCTGCTCATGCGCCAGCACCGCGGTATATTCCTCCTTGTCCAGGCTGACAGCCACCGGCTCCAAAAGGGTCTGCGCCTCGCTGCCATGCTTCCCCGCCTTCAGCCGCTCATACAGCAGCCGCTCATGGGCCGCATGCTTGTCAATAAACATCAGCCCGTCCTTCCCATACTCCACCATGATATACGTCCCAAAGGCCTCGCCCAACACCCGGGCAGATATCTCCAACGGCGCCGATGCAGGACACTCCTCCTGAATGGAAGGGGCCGGTTCCAAAGAAGCTGCCGGCTTTGGAATAAAAACAGGGCGAAGAACCGGCTCTGAGACTGTCTCAGTCACCGTTCTTGCAGGGGACTCTACCGGTGCTGGTCGGACGGGAGGCTCCACCACCCGGAGGGGCGGACTGTCCAGCTCCGGCAGAGTCACCGCTGCCCCGCTGTCCCGGAGTACCATCGGGGCAGCAGACAAGGGCAGCTGCTCCTGCTTTTCCGGCACCGGCGCATAAGGCGAGGCAGCAGGCCGTTTCAGCTCCAGCTCCTTCGGCCGGTCTCCTGCCTTCAACGCCGAGTAGACCCCGTGATATACCGCGTCAAAAATAGGCCGCTCATTGACAAAACGAACCTCCAGCTTTGCCGGGTGCACATTCACGTCCACCGCCCCCGCCGCCACCTGAATATGCAGCACACAGGCCGGAAACTTGCCCACCATAATAGAACCCTTATAGGCCTCCTCCAAAGCCGCCATAGCGGTACGGCTGCGAATAAACCTGCCGTTGATAAAAAAATTCTGCATACTGCGCTGGGGGCGGCTGGCCGCAGGGACACTGATAAAGCCCTGAACCTTTACATGCTCCAGTTCATAACGTACAGGAATCAGAGCGGAAGCGAATTCCTTGCCATATACCGCGTAAACAGCCGAGGCAAGCTTACTGTCTCCCGGGGTGTGAAGCTGTTCCCTTCCGTCCCGGATAAAGCGCAGAGAGATCTCCGGGTGGGACATAGCCAGCTTGTCCAGCACGCCCGCCACAGAGTTTCCCTCGGTAGAGTCCTTTTTCAGGAACTTCATCCGGGCAGGCGTGTTGAAAAACAGGTCGCGCACAATAATGGTCGTGCCCTGGGGACAGCCCACCTCCTCCAACTCCGGCTCCTCCTCGCCGCCGCAGAGATACCGCACCCCGGTCTCCTGGTCCCGCATCCGGGTAAACATCTCCACATGGGACACCGCAGAAACAGAAGCTAACGCCTCACCCCGGAAGCCCAGGGTCCCTATCGAGTTCAGGTCCTCCTCATTCGCCACCTTACTGGTAGCATGTCGCAGAAAGGCCACCGGCACCTCCTCAGGCGCAATGCCGCAGCCGTTGTCTGTCACCCGCATATAGGTGACGCCGCCCCGGCGGATTTCCACAGTCACCACACTGGCCCCCGCGTCTACAGCATTCTCCACCAGCTCCTTGATCACCGCAGAAGGCCGCTCCACCACCTCGCCGGCGGCAATCAGCTCCGCTACTTGCTTGTCCAATACCCGTATTTTGGGCATAGCCTCACCCCTTTCTACAATTCCTTGCGAAAAAAGATCTCCAAGGCCTCCCCCGGCAGCAACAGGGAACCGCAGTCCACATATCCATGCCTGCGGTAGAAAAACTGCGCCCGCTCGTTAGCCAAAGAGGATGTCATCACCTGCTGATAGCCTAGCGTCTTCATTTCCTCTTCCCAAAAACTGATAAGCTGCCCGCCAAGTCCCCGGCCCCGCCAGCCCTCAAGTAAAAAGAGCAGGTTCATAAACGGCGTGTGATCCCAAAACAGATTATACCGCAGCCAGCCAATCAGCTCATCCTTTTCTGTCAGAACCAGCACCCGCTTCAAAGCAATCAAGCTGACAAGCTCTTGCCTTGACACATGGCGGTCCAGCTGACACAGCGCGTCCCAATCCCCCTGCTCCGCATACCGTATCATGTCGCGCCGTCCTCCATCCGTTGAAAATATTCATCGCAGAATTGGTCCCATTTAATTTCATACTCCTCATGTGGAATCACCTTCAGTTCATAAGGAGATTCCACCCCACGCCGCCGGGCCTCCTGTACAAAGCCAAATATGCCTTCATTCACCGGCGCTATAAAGGCGAACACCTTGTCAATACCCAACGCTGCCGCTGCAGCCAGCCGGGTGTGGCCGTCATGGGATATATATCTTCCTTCCACAGGGGTAACGGGAATTACAACATCCTCCCCGCCTTTGACAAAATCCCGCACCGCAGCCAGCTTTTCCTGGTCTACATAAAATTGGGATGGCTGTATGTCTTCTAGCTTTACAGCAAACAACTCCACCGGCGGAAACTCCAAACTCCATTCTCCTGTACTGTCGGTAAACCGGGTAATATGCCCTGCATAAAAGCGAAAGCTCTGGATGACCTCACTGTAAAGCTCCGGCCTTTCCCCTCGTACCACCGCACTGTCCCTGCCGGTGATTTCCACCTCATAAGGCGTCCCATCCACAAGAAAGGCCCCGTGCTGGCGCAAAACCTTGGGCGAAAACCGGCAATCATCGTAACGATTGACTCTCTGAATATCCGGCTCCATTCTATTTCTCCTTGATTGCCCGGGTGGCCAAATAGCAGGGAATATGGTGCTCATGAAAGGTCCCCGCCCCGTTGGTGTCCTCATACAGGTGGGTCAGCCGGAAGCCCGCCTCCAGCTGCCCGCCAATCTGCTCCTCCATGGTGTGGGAGAACTGCATCCCATCATCATCCGCCTCTAGCTGTGCCCGCTGCTCCGGGTTTTTCAGCGGATCAAAGGGAAACATGCTCAGCTCCTCCCGGCAATCCTCATTTGCGAACAGGAAATTGATACCGTTATCCAGTCCAGAGAGCAGAATCCCTCCCGGCGCCAGCACCCGAAAGCACTCTCTGAAAATAGGCTTGACCTCCTGCACATAACAGTTGGACACCGGGTGAAAAATCAGGTCAAACTCCCCGTCCTCAAAGGGCAGAGGCTTGGTCATGTCTCCCCGGATGATACGAATATCATACCCCTCCCGGGCGGCAACCAGCCGCTCGCTTTCCAGCTGGCGCTCCGAGTAGTCAAACACCGTGCAAACCGCTCCCAACGCTGCGAAAACAGGCATCTGCTGCCCGCCGCCGCTGGCAAGACCCAGCACCCGCTTGCCCTTCAGCTCCCCATACCACGCCTTGGGCACGGGCTTTGTGGGGGTCAGCACCATTTGCCAATCTCCCTGCAGGGCTCTCTCATATTCCTCATGACTAATGGGAATGCCCCATTCCCATCCCTCCTCAATCCACCGGTCAATGGTGGCCGCGTTTATATCTGCATAATTTTCCATTTGTGAATCCTCTCACTGCTTTAATAATGTTGACAGCTCAAAAAGTGCGTTCATACACTGCATAGGGGTCATAGCGTTGACGTCCATCTCCCGCAGCCTTTGCAGCACCTGGCCGTCTGTGCCCTGCATGGTCAGCTGTACCGGCTCCTCCTGGGCACGAAACGCTGCCCGCCGGGCCGCGTGATCCTGGCCGTCAGAGCTCTCCAGCTCCGCCAGTACCTGCTTGGCCCGGCGAATGACCTTCTCCGGCACTCCGGCCAGCTTGGCCACCTCAATGCCAAAGCTATCGTCCGCCCCGCCCCGCACAATGCGCCGCAAAAAGGTGATGTCGTCCCCCCGCTTCTTCACCGCAATATTGAAATTCCGGGTCCCGGGCAGCAGAGCCTCCAACTCCGTCAGCTCATGGTAATGGGTGGCAAACAGGGTCTTGGCGCCCACCAGCTTGGGGTCCTGCACATACTCCAACACTGCCCGGGCAATACTCATGCCGTCAAAGGTAGAGGTGCCCCGGCCAATCTCGTCAAATATAATCAGACTTTTGAAGGTCGCGCTTTTCAGAATCTCCGCCACCTCGCTCATCTCAATCATAAAGGTCGACTGTCCGGCGGACAAATCATCCGACGCGCCCACCCGGGTAAAAATACCGTCCACAATGCCGATTTCCGCCACAGAGGCAGGCACAAAGCAGCCAATCTGCGCCATAATGGTAATAATAGCCGTCTGCCGCATATAGGTAGACTTGCCCGCCATATTGGGCCCGGTGATAATGGCCACCCGGGTGTCGTTCATGTCCATATCCACATCATTGGGCACAAAGGGCGTGTCATGAAGCAAAGCCTCCACCACCGGGTGGCGGGCGTCCTTCAGGTAGAGCTTGCCGCTGGCGTTAACCACAGGCCGGGTGTAATCATTTTTTACCGAAACCTGTGCAAAGGAGGCCAACACGTCCAGCGCCGCCACTGCCCTGGCGCTCTGCTGCACCCGGTCCAGCTCCTGAGCCACACGAAGCCGGATGTCCTCAAAGATCCTGCCCTCCATCTCTATGGAACGGTCATGAGCGCCCAAAACCCGGTTTTCCAGCTCCTTCAGCTCCGGGGTAATGTACCGCTCGCCGCCGGTAAGGGTCTGTTTGCGTATGTAGGTCTCAGGCACCTTGTCCTTATACGAATTGGTGACCTCGATATAATAGCCGAACACCTTGTTAAAGCCCACCTTCAGCTTGGGAATGCCTGTGCGTTCCCGCTCGGCAGCCTCAATAGAGGCGATCAATGCCTGTCCCCCGCTCATGTCGCTGCGCACTGCGTCCAGCTCCTGGCTGTAGCCCGGCTTGATCAGCTTCCCCTCCCGGATGGTAAAAGGCGGGTTCTCATCAATGGCCTCGTCAATCCATCCGGCAACATCCGCCAACCCGTCAATCTCACCGTTCAGCTCCTGAATCAATGTGGCCTCTCCCTGGTCCAGCACCTGCTTTAGTCCTGGCAGCTTTTGCAGCGCTGCGCATAAACTGCGCAGGTCCCGCCCATTGGCAGTGGCGTTCACCACCCGGGTCATAATCCGTTCCAGGTCGTGAATCCCCGCCAGCTGTTCCCCCAGCTCATCCAGCAGCTGAGGACTGCCCGCCAGCTCCTCCACCGCATTCAGCCGCCGGGTAATCCGGGCGGGGCTGAGCAGAGGCCGTTCCAGCCATGCCCGAATCATCCGCTTGCCCATAGGGGTCCTGGTCCGGTCCAACACCCACAGCAGAGAGCCCTTGCGCTCCTTGTTCCGCATGGTCTCCAACAGCTCCAGATTGCGCACAGCGTTCAGGTCCAGAGTCATATAGGCAGACTCCGCGTCCAGCTCCACCTCTGTAATGCGCTCCAAACCCCGTATCTGGGTGCGGCTCAAATAGTCCAGCAGCGCCCCCAGCGCCAGCACTGTCAGAGGCTTGTCTCCCAGCCCCAGCTCCGCCAGCGTCCGGCCCACAAACTGCCGTGTGACAGTCTCCCCGGCCAAAGCCTCCTGGTAGAGCTCCTCGTCCATACACTCCAACGAGGCCTGCAGCTTCTCCCGGATAAAGCCCCCCAGCTCCGTCAGCTCTGTGGCCTCCGGATTGATAAGAATTTCGCTGGGCGAAAAGCGGCCCAGCCGGTTTTTCAGCTCCCGCACCGTGTCCTGGGGCCCCAGAGACGCCATCTGCCCCACTTGCAGCTCTCCGGTAGAGATATCGGCAAAGCACAAGCCCACGCCCCGCTGGTCATAGTACAGCGAACAGATAAAGTTGTTCCGGGCCTCGTCCAGCATACTGCCCTCAAACACAGTGCCCGGGGTAATGACCCGCACCACCTCCCGCTTGACCAGACCCTTGGCGGCTTTTGGGTCCTCCACCTGGTCGCAGATCGTGACCCGGTAGCCCTTGGCCAGCAGCTTGGAGATATATCCCTCTGAGCTGTGGTAGGGAATGCCGCACATAGGCGCCCGCTCTCCCTGGCCGCAGTCCCGGCCGGTCAAGGTCAGGTCCAGCTCCTGAGAAACGGTCTTGGCGTCATTGAAGAACATCTCATAAAAGTCGCCCAGACGAAAAAAGAGGATGGAGTTGGGATTCTCCTTCTTTACTTCAAAATACTGCTTCATCATCGGAGAAAAGTCCGCCATGCTGAAAAACTCCCTTATCGGTAATGTTGGTCAAAAGCCGCTCAGTGGCAGCCCGCGCAGCTGGAGCAATCGCCCCCGCAGCTGGCCGCGTCATAGTCGCAGGTCTCCGGGTTCTCTCCCTCTGCACACAGGTTGAGAATGCCCGTCACCCGCTGAAACAGCGCGTCAAACTCATTTTTCGCCGCGTCATACCGCTGCATATGCTCATTCGCCATAATCTTCCCATACACCTCCCGGAACTCCTTGTTCAGCCGCTGCATGGTCTCGTCGTTCCGGTCGGGCTTGGCGGCCTCGTTGCTGATGGCCATGCGCTTGAGATTGAACTCCCCAATGGCGTCCTGCAGCTCCTGGTCCTCGTCGCTCTGCTGGCGGGCCAGCTGCAGCTCCACAAATTTCGGGTCCGCCTGAATGGCCTTGCCCAGCTCTCTGGTCAGTTCGATAATATCCATTTTCATTTCCTCCATAATTATGATTTTTGTTTTTGACTTTGCAGGTAAAGGTAAAACCGGTACAACAGATACCCCAACGCCCCGCCGGTGACATTTGTAATCAAATCTGTCACATCGCAGCGGCGGTGATAGAGCAGAAAAACGGTGGTAAGCAGTTGGAACAGCTCAATGGAAAGACTCAGCAAAAAAGTGGCCCTCACTGCTGAAAAGATGCCTGGCTTTTTGCGAATCATCCCATACAAAAAACCAAAGGGCATAGTCATAACAACATTCAGCAGAATCTGCTTTCCGGCATCAGAATAGCCCGCCATCAAATCCCGGAACGGCATCCAATATACATAAGTCACCGGCACAGACTCATGGTACAACCACTTGGGGTCCAGTGTAAAGTCACGAGGGATTACCGTAACACATAACACAAGAAAAAGGTAAATCCCCATCAAAACCACAGCGATTTTATCCCCGCGGTCCCGCTCCTTCCAACGCATATTATTTCTCCTTTCCTGGCCCAATGGGGCAATGGCTAGCTTAAATCCTTGCC